>CAYWOW010000009.1:0-57512 GCA_964459005.1 uncultured Acetobacteraceae bacterium | reverse complement strand
AAACCCGGCGCCGCCGAGGATGCTGATGTGCATGGCTTCTTCCTGCCCGTTGTTGGTCTCGTCGCGACAAGAGGCGCACGGGTGGCGCGAGAGTTCAAGTGAAGGAAGGCGATCTTGCCTCACCGGATGGCGCCGCCTAGCCTCCGCGCCCGCATTGGAGCGGACGGCCGCGTGAACATCCTGTCGATCCAGTCCTGGGTGGCCTACGGCCATGTCGGCAACGCCGCCGCGATGTTTCCGCTGCAACGGCTGGGCGTCGAGGTCTGGGCGGTCAACACGGTGCAGTTCTCCAACCACACGGGCTATGGGGCCTGGACGGGTCAGGTGTTCACCGGCGCGGAGATCGCCGCCGTCATCGACGGCGTCGCGGCGCGCGGGGCGCTGCCGCGCTGCGACGGCGTGCTGTCCGGCTACATGGGCGACGTGGGCATCGGTAAGGCTATCCTGGACGCGGTGGCGCGGGTGCGGGCGGTGGCCCCCGCCGCGGTCTATTGCTGCGACCCGGTGATCGGCGACGAAGCGGACGGCGTCTACGTCCGCCCCGGCATCACCGACTTCATGCGTGACCACGCACTGCCCGCCGCCGACCTCGCCACCCCCAACCTGTTCGAGTTGGAGCACCTGACCGGGCGGGCCGCGCGCACGCTGGATGGCGTCAGGCAGGCGGTGACGCGGTTGCAGGCCACCATGCGGCCGGACGGCCTGCGCAGCGTGCTGGTCACCAGCCTGCGCACCGACGCCACGCCGGACGACGCGATCGACATGCTGGTGGGCGAGGGCGGGGCGTTTTACCTGCTGCGCACGCCGTTGCTGGCGCTCACCGTCAACGGCGCCGGCGACGCGCTGGCGGCGCTGTATCTGTATCACCGGCTGGCCGCCGGCAACGCCGCCGCGGCCCTGTCGCTGGCCGGCTCGTCGATCCATGGCGTGCTGGCGCACACGGCGGCGCAAGCGTCGCGGGAAATCCTGCTGGTGGCGGCGCAGGACGAGTTCGTGCGGCCGACGGTGTGCTACCAGGCCATGGCGATCTGAGGCGGCGTCCCGATATACTGGCTGACGGACCAGGCAACGGGGGAGCCAGCCGATGAAAGCCCTGATGTTCGACCGCTTCGGCGATCCCGGGGTGCTGCGGATCGCCACCGTGCCGGACCCGCACGCCGACGATGCGAACGCCGTCGTCGCCGTCCGGGCCGCGTCGATCAACCCGTCCGATGTGGCCAACGTGGCCGGCCGGTTTCACCGCACGGTGCTGCCCCGCGTCCCGGGCCGGGACTACGCCGGGAACGTCGTCGAGGGACCGGCCGGGTGGATCGGCGCCGAGGTATGGGGAACCGGCGACGGCGGCATCGGCCGCGACGGCAGCCATGCCGGGTTCATCGCCGTGCCGGTGGCGAGCCTGCGCCGCAAGCCCGGCACGCTGACGCACGCCCAGGCCGCCTCGATCGGCGTCACCTTCGCCGCCGCCTGGCTGGGGGTGGTGGAATACGCGGACCTGCGCGCCGGCGAGACGCTGGTGGTGATCGGCATCGGCGGCGTCGGCGGGGCGGGGGTGGAGATCGGGCGGTGGAAGGGGGCGCGGGTTATCGGGCTCGACCGGCATCCCCCGCATCCGGAGTCTCCCGCCGCGCGCATGGCCGACCGGATCGTGACCCCCGAGGGGTCGGAAGCGGCCGCGGCCATCCGTGAACTGACGGATGGCCGGGGCGCCGACGTGGTGCTGAACACGGTCGGCGGGGCGACCTTCGAGCCGTCGCTGGCCATGCTGGCCCCGCGCGGGCGGCTCGCCGTGCTGGCCTCGCCGGGCGAGCGCCGCCCGAGCTTCGACCTGGTGGATTTCTATCACAACGAAAGCCAGCTGTTCGGCGTCGATACGCTCAGGCGCGACATGACCGCCTCGGCGGGCCTGCTGGAGGCCCTGACGCCCGGCTTCGAGGACGGTACCTTCGCCCCGCCGGTGATCGACCGCGAGGTGCCGCTCGAACAGGCGGTGAATGCCTATCGCGCGGTGGCGGCGGGCGCGCGGGGGCGCATCGTCCTCGTCCCCGGCCAAGGCTAGCGGGCGGGGCATCCGGGGGAATCGCGCGTTGCCTTGCTGCTGCCCTGTTTGCCGCGCGAGGATGCTGGGATAATCGGGAGATCCCATGGCCCGCGCATGCCCATCCTGAGGCTCTACGCCCGCGCGCTTTCCGGCCTCGCCCGCAACCGGTGGCTGGCGGCCATGCTGCTGCTCGCCAATCTCGCCGTGGCGGGCTTTCAGTTCGCCGACCCGGTGCTGTTCGGCCGGGTCATCCAGTTGCTCTCGGACTCCGACAAGCTCGGCCCCGCGCAGCTATGGCGCCGGGCCGCGGTGCTGCTCGGGATATGGGCCACGGTCGGCGTGGCGGGCATCGCCGCCAACATCGTCGCCGCGCTGCAGGCCGAGCGGTTGGCCCACCGCAACCGGCTGGATGCGATGCGCCGGTTCTACGAGCACGTGCTCAGCCTGCCGCTCGCCTTTCACGGCGAGGCGCATTCGGGCCGGATGGTGAAGATCATGCTGTCCGGGGCCGATGCCATCTTCTGGCTGTGGCTGACCTTCTTCCGCGAACAATTCGCCACCCTGCTCGGCGTGCTGGTGCTGCTGCCGCTGACGCTGTTCCTCAACTGGCGCCTGGCGATCGCCCTGGTGGTGCTGGTGGTACTGTTCTGCGTCATGACCGGGCTGGTCATCCGCCGGACCGAGGCCGGCCAGTTGCGCGCCCAGCGCTACCAGATCCAGCTTGCCAGCACCGCCCAGGACGCGCTGGCCAATGTCATGCTGTTGCAGTCCTTCACCCGGCTCGCCGCCGAGACCCGTCTGTTCGGCGACATCATGCGCCAGGTCATCGCGCATCAGTTCCCGGTGCTGAACTGGTGGGCGGTGTTCAACGTGATGAACCGCGGCTTCAGCACCATGGCGATCATCGCCATCGTCGTGCTCGGCACCGTGCTGCATACGCGCGGCCAGGCCAGCGTCGGCGAGATCGTCACTTTCATGGGGTTCGCCTCGCTGCTGATCGGCCGGCTCGACGGCGCCCTGAGCTGGACCTCGCGACTGTTCTTCGAGGTGCCGAACCTGCGCGAGTACTTCGCGATCATGGACACGAAAACCTCGGTGCCCGAGAAACCCGATGCGCGCGCGCTCGCCCCGGCGGCGGACGGCACCGTCGGCACGGTCGACTTCGACGATGTTTCCTTCGCCTATCCGGGCGGTCCGCCGATCCTCGCCGGCGTTTCCTTCACTGCGCGGCCCGGCATGGCGGTGGCGCTGGTCGGGCAGACCGGGGCCGGCAAGTCCACCGCCATGAACCTGCTGCAACGCCTGTGGGACCCGACCGGCGGCCGGGTGCTGATCGACGGTCAGGATTTGCGCGACGTCACGCTGGAAAGCCTGCGCCGGTCGGTCGGCGTGGTGTTCCAGGAGAGCATGCTGCTGAACCGCTCGATCCGCGACAACCTGCTGATCGGCAAGCCCGACGCGACGTCGGCGGAGATGGAACGGGCCTGCCGGATGGCGGATGCGCACGAGTTCATCGTCCGCCAGGCCCATGGCTACGACACCATGGTGGGCGAGCGCGGCGCCACCCTGTCGGGCGGCCAGCGTCAGCGGCTGGCGATCGCACGGGCGCTGCTGAAGGACCCGCCCATCCTGATTCTCGACGAGGCCACCAGCGCGCTGGATGCCGCCACCGAGGCGCGGGTCGGCCGGGCGCTGGCGACGCTGATGGCCGGCCGCACCACCTTCATCATCGCCCATCGCCTTTCCACCGTGCGCGACGCCGACGAGATTCTGGTATTCGACGGCGGCCACATCGTCGAGCGCGGCGATTTCGACGCCTTGCTAGCCCGGCACGGCCGTTTCGCCGCCCTGGTGGAGACGCAGCTTGCCGCCGCCCCGATCTCACAGGCGGCGGAATAATCGATCACAATGCTGAGCTTTGCATTTCAGCCCTGGTTATGGGCAACATGGCCGCAATTGGCCGGGCACGCCCTGGGGGGTTCGATGTCCGGTCGCGCCGGCGGGAAACGTCAGACGCTCATGGTGTAACCCGTCGCACTCCTGGAAGGACCAGAGTCATGACGGTTGCCGCGATCCTGAAGCACAAAGGTTCCGAAGTCGCCTCCGCCCGGCCCGAGGACACGATCGAGACGGTGGTGCGGGTGTTGACCGAGCGGAGCATCGGCGCGGTGGTGGTGCTCGACCCCTCCGGTCGGCCGCTCGGCATCCTCAGCGAGCGGGACATCGTCCACGCGCTGGCCGCCAGGGGGGCGGCCACGCTGGCGATGACGGCGGGCGAATTGATGACGCGCGCGCTGAAGACCGCGACGCCGAACACCACGGTGGGCGAGGCGATGGGCATGATGACCTTCGGGCGGTTCCGCCACCTGCCGGTGATCGACAACGGCGCGTTGGTCGGCCTGGTCAGCATCGGCGACGTGGTGCGCGCGAAGATCCTGCAGCAGGAGGCCGAGGTGGATGGGCTGCGCGCCTATGTTTCCGGCGCGGCCTATGTTTCCGGGGCGGATTGAAGTGGCCTCGCGTCAGTAGGTTTTGGCGGCCTGGTGCTCGTCGGCGTTGCTCCATGGCGGCTCGCCCAGGTCGACGGTGCTCGGCTTGGTGGTGGCTCCGGTGAGGGCGCCGGCGCCGCCGCCGATGACGGCGCCCACCACCACGCCGACGGGTCCGCCAAGTATGCCGATACCGGCGCCGGTCGCCGCGCCCGCAGCGGCGCCGCCCTCGGTGCGATCGTTCGGGTTGGTGCCGCAGGCCGCGAGCGCCACCAGCCCGGCCAGCCCGATCAGCCGCATCATCCTCGTCATTGCCGTTTCCTCTGCCGGTGTTGCAGGCATCGCGACGCCGAAGGGGCGCCAGTCCGCCCGGGTTGCAGGGGCCGACTCGAGCGGCTGACGCGCCACGGTATGAATGCTACGCTGCCGTGGTCGCGGGAGGGAAGATGAATGGATCGCCCGCCCGGCGCGCCCGTGGCCACGATGAAGCCGCGGGTTTCACACGAGAGGGATACCATCCGCATGCCGTCACCAATCCCGCTTCGCCGCCCGGCCTGGGTCGAGGAGTTCGCCGGCTTCATCGTCAAGGGCAACGTGATCGACCTCGCGGTCGGCATCATCATCGGCGCCGCCTTCACGACGGTTGTCGGCAGTCTAGTCAAGGACCTGTTCAACCCGCTGTTCGGCCTGCTGATCGGCGGCATCGATTTCAGCAACATGTTCATCACCCTGAAGGGGCCATCGCTGCCGACGCTGGACGCCGCCAAGGCGGCCGGGGCGGTCACATTGAATCTCGGGGTATTTCTCAACGCCGTCATCCAGTTCCTGATCGTCGGTTTCGCGGTGTTCTGGCTGGTGAAAGTGTTGAGCCGCCTGAACGTGGCCGGCCGCACCGCCGGCCCGACCAAGAGCGAGGCTTTGCTGGCGGAAATCCGCGACCTGCTGCGCGAGCGGGGAGCGGGTCCGGGGACGGCGGCATAAGGGGAGTGGGCGTCGTTTGCTGAACTCCGCATGACCGACGCCCCCGACCCGCCGCGCCACGCGCTCACTCGAGACTTCCTGCTGGACGCGGGGTTCGCCGACATGATCCGCCGTGCCCTGCCGGGCGTCGTGCTGCTGACCGATGCCGAACGCGCCGCCTCAGTCCGCGCCATTCTCGACGCCCGCCCCGAGCACGGCGACGGGCTGTGGCTGTTTTCCTACGGCTCGCTGATCTGGAACCCCACTTTCCACTACCGGACGCGGCGGGCCGCCCGTATCGCGGGCTGGCATCGGGCGTTCTGCCTGGCTGCGCGCGGCGGGCGTGGCACGCCGGACAACCCGGCCATGCTGCTCGGCCTGATGCCGGGCGGGACCTGCACCGGCGCCGCCTTCCGCATCGACGAGGCGGTGGTGGAACAGGAGCTCGATATCGTCTGGCGCCGCGAAATGGTCAGCGCCGCCTATATCCCGCGCTGGGTGGACATGACGGACGGCGAGACGGCCATCGCCTTCACCATCAACCCGGACGCCCCCACCTACGTCGGCGATCTGCCGGAAGCGGAGGTCGTGCGGCGCATTGCCACCGCCCGCGGACCGATCGGGACCGCCGCCGAATACCTGTTCAACACCCGCGACGGGCTGCACAGCCTCGGTATCGCCGATCCCTTCATCGACGAGCTGGCGCGCAAGGTCGAAGCCGCCGTAGTCGCCGCCGGCTAGACCTCCACCCGGCCCCGCATGACGTCGACGCAACTGCCGGCGACGGTGGCCTCTACCGGGCCTTCCGGGGTCTTGCGGGCGGTCGCCAGCAGGCGGCTCGGGCGGCCCATCTCCTCGCCCTGGGCGATGTCATAGGCCAGCTCGACATTGTCGCCGGGGGCCAGCGAGGTCAGCAGCGCCGCCAGCGTGGCATTGGCGCTGCCGGTCGCCGGGTCTTCCATGACGCCGGCGAACGGGGCGAACATGCGGCTGCGCAGCCGGGTCGCCTCGCCCTCCACGCGGGCATAGAGGTGCAGGTTGAAGCGGCCGGACAACTCCCCGATGGCCTGCTCGGCACGGCGGAAAGCGGCCAGATCCGGCGTCGCCCGCGCCAGCGCGGCGGGGCTTGCCACCTCGGCGATGACGAAGGGAGTGCCGACCGAGGCCACCAGGGGCTCGTGCGCCGTGGTGACGATGTCGCCGGGCTTCAGTGAGGCGCACGCGGCGACCATATCGGTCGGCACGGCGACGCCGAGCGACAGCGCCTGCGGGGCGGAGATGCGCGCGCCCTCGGGGCGGCCGTCGGCACCCCGGAGGATGTGCACGCGCACCAGGCCGGCGTCCTCCTCGAAGGTGAGGTGCTCCGGGGTTCTGGCGGCGCGGCAGGCCAGCACGTAGCCGGTGCCGACGTTGGGGTGGCCGGCGAACGGCATCTCGGTGGCCGGGGTGAAGATACGCACGCGCGCGGTGTGGCGAGGGTCCGCCGGCGGCAGCACGAAGGTGGTCTCGGAGTAATTGAACTCCCGCGCCAGCACCTGCATCTGCGCGTCGGTCAGGCCGGCGGCGTCGGGCAGGACGGCCAGCGGATTGCCACCGAAACGGCGATCGGTGAACACGTTGACCGTGACGAACTCATAGGAGGGCATGGCGCTTTCCTTCCGGTCTGGGTCAGGTCGCGCGCCAGGAGCCATTCTCCGGCTCGGCGCGTCCCTCGGCGTGCAGCTTCAGCAGGTGGGCCAGCACGGTGCGCTCGGCGGCGGCGCGCAGGCGCCGGTCGAGGCTGGGATAAAGGATATCGACCAGGGCGACCAGGGTGCGCGGCCCAGTTGCGATGGCCGCCAGCACCGTGGCCTCACGTTGCTCGCGGTGCGCCAGCAGGTCTTGCAGATAGCGGCGCGGGTTGGCCAGTGGCGGGCCGTGGCCGGGCAGCAGCAGGCGGTCGTCGCGGCCGAGCAGCCGGCGCAGCGAGGTAAAATACGCGGCCATGTCGCCGGCAGGGGGACCGACCACGCTGGTCGACCAGGTCATGACGTGGTCGGCGGTGAAGATGATGCCGTCGGCGCGGGCGAAGCAGAGATGGTCGGCGGCGTGGCCGGGCGTGTGCAACGCGGTCCAGCCGGCCACCGTGTCGCCGTCATCGAGCGCGAAGTCGGGGGTGAAGCCGGGGTCCTGACTGCGGCGAAACCCGTAGGCCAGCGCGCCGGTGGCGGCGCGGAGCGCGGGCAGGGCGCCCAGGTGGTCGCGATGGCTGTGGCTGAGCAGGAGCCGCGCGATGCGCCCGCCGGTGGCGCGCAGAATGGCCTGCACGTGCACCGCGTCGTCCGGGCCGGGATCGAGCACGCTGGCGCCGTCCGCGTCCTCGATCAGGTACGTGTTGGTGCCGTGATAGGTCATCGGACCCGGATTGGCGGCCACAATGCGGGAAATGCCGGGGGCAACCGGTGTCGCCATGTCGCGCACGGGCTCGGGCTCGGTCAGGAAGGCCATGCTCGCTCTCCCCCTCTGCCGTTCCTTCGATGCACCATCAGGGTCGCTGCTGCAACTGCAACTCTTCCCGTTTGCGGACCTGTTCGCGGTGGAAATTGTAGAGGCCCGCGGCGATCACGATGACCGCGCCGAGCAGCGCGTCGCGCGTGGGCAGTTCGGCGAACACCAGCCAGCCCAGTCCGCTGCCCCACAGCAGGGTGGTGTACTCGTACGGCGCCAGCGCTCCCACCGGGGCGAGGGCAAAGGCGCGCGACTGCAACCAGTGCCCCATGCCGTTGCCCAGGCCGACCAGCGCCAGCGCCGCCAGCGCCGCGACGGGCAACCCCGGGATGGGCAGGAACACCCACAACAGCAGCCCCGCCGGCAGGTGGGCGGCCATCAGCCAGAACGACAGGCACTCCGGCGTCTCGGTGGTGGCCAGCAGGCGGATGAGGATGCGTGAGGCGGCCAGAGGGGCGATGCCGGCGACCATCACCAGCGCCGCCGGGCTCCACAGCGCGCCGCCCGGCCGCAGCATCAACAGCACGCCGGCGAAACCGAGTGTGGTGGAGGCGGCGCGGCGCCAACGAATGCGCTCGCCCAGCAGCGGCACGGCGAGCAGCGTCATCACCAGCGGCGTGCAGAAGCCGATGGCGTAGCTGTCGGCCAGCGTCATGCCCATCTGCCACGCCACGTACCAGGTCAGCGAGGCCAACGTGTGCACCAGGCTGCGCAGCGCCACCATGCGCCAGCGCACGGGCCGCAGGCGCCGCCAGCCGGTCACCGCCCCGGGGGCGGCCGGCAGGCAGGCCAGCAGCGCCACCGTGGGCAGGCCGAACACCGCCCGGCCGATCATGACGCCGGCCAGCCCGACCGCCGGCAGCGCCCATTTGATCGCGGTATCGCCCACCGTCATCAGCAGGTAGGCGACGCAGACCACGGCGATGCCGTCGACCGTATCGACGCCGGTATCGCTCAGCACGCGCCGGATCGGTAGGGGCATCCTCAGTTCGCCCGCGTGAACAGGCGGAACCGGCCCCACTCGGCGACCGGTCGGTAGTGCGACCAGGTCTCGGCGAACAGCGGGTTGCGGGAGAAATAGGTGATGTAGTCGAAGGTCACGTCGTTGCAGTCCGGGATGCCGGGGTAGCGGTCGACGATGACGGCGGCGGGGGGCGCGCGGGCGAAGTCCTCGGCAACGGCGCGGAAGAAGAAGGCCTCGGTGGCGGGCATTTCCCCCACGTCGTGGTAGCGCCGCCCGTCCGTGGGGCAACTGCGGTAGCTGCCCTCCACCATCCACATGTTCATCGTGCGCAGCGCGAGCGTGGCGTGGGCATAGTTCAGCGCCGGAAAAATCGGCGCGACCTGCGGCGACAGCACGAGCACCCGCTGGCCCTTGGCGGTGCGTTTCAGCAGCGCCGTGAGGCCGGCCGCGTCGCTGTCGCCGTAAGTGAGTTCGTTCCACGGCGTCTCGTTGGCTTCGGCGGACCAGACCACGAAGGCGAGACCGAGCAGGGCGACCAAGCCGGCCGCGGCGAAGCGTCGCGCCGCCTGGAGCGAGTCGAGCAGGCGCGCCGCCAGCACCACGGTCAGCGCCAGAGTGAACAGTTCCAGCGGCGCGACGTGGTACGACCAGCCCTTACGCTGGGCGACGGCGGAAGCCAGGCCGCCGAGCGCCGCCAGGGCAAGCAGGCGGGGCAGCGCGGCGCCGGGCCGGGCGGTGGGGCGCAGCGCCGGCCACAGCAGCGGGACCAGCAACAGCACCGCGGCGCCGACCTGGGGGATCATCAGCATATCGAGCGGGCCGAGCCCGGTTTGGGTGAGGTAGAGGCTCCAGACCAGCGGCAGCACGCCGGACAGGTAGTCCGGGAAGGCCAGCGGCAGCGCGGCGAGATAGACTGCCCAGAGCGCCGCCATGATCCAGGGTACCGGATCGGAGAGCCAGCGCCGCGGTCCGCAGCCCACCAGCACGGCAAGCTCCACCAGCGCCGGAATGCCCAGGAAATACGGCTTGAGGGCGAACCCGACGGCGGCCAGCACGGCGGCGGCGATGCGCCCGCGCGGGGCCTCGCCACGGGCCCGGCGGGCGGCGGCGTAGACGTAGGGCAGGGCGGAGGCCGCCATCAGGGGATCGCGCTGGCCGAAGTCGTAGCCGACGGAGAACACGAACAAGCCCGGCAGCACCGCCAGCAGCAGGCGCTCGACCGGCCCATCGATCGCCGGATCGCGCAGGCCGAGCGCGAGCGCCCAGACGGCGGCGCCCCAGGCCAGCAGGCAGGCTTGCAGCACGATGACCGCGTCGATCCCGGTGGCGCGCGCCAGCCAGGTCGGCAGCAGGTTCAGCAGGTAGATCAGTGGCGGGTTGACGTCGATCAGATCGACATAGAGGCGCTCGCCGGCGAGCCAGCGCTGGCTGAAGCTGAGCACGGCGGCGACGTCGTGGTTGAGCGGCGGGGCCAGCACCCAGGGGACGAAAAACAGCACCGGCAACAGGGCCGGCCAGGTGCGCGGGACGGCAGCGGGAGGAGTGGTGTTCATTCGCGGCAGGCATGCCGCCCAATCGCGATGGACGCAAGGCTCGCCGGTCGCGCCACCCGGCGGATCGATGGCCAACCCGGCAGCGCCCGAACCGACGTCATTGCGTTTTCCGCATTGCTGGGCGGCCGAATTTCTGAGTACCCTGCCACCCGGATGGGCGGAGAATCGGTCATCCGGAGAATGCCGGCCAGGCTGGATCAAGCTGCTGATCACTGACGACTGCCGTGTTCTCCAGGCGGCGACTTATTGAGGTGATGTGCCATGCGCGTGCGCATGTTCTGGTCGCTCGCGATCGCAATCCAGTGTCTCTTATGGACGGGAGGAATTACCCCGGCGATCGCGAGGGGCGGTGCTGGTCAGGTGGTGGGAGCACGAGTGATGGGCCACGGCGGTGTTTGGGGCAACCCCCGGCTCCCCTACGATGGTCAATTGCGATACCGCATGGACTATAACAAATGGCAATACGGTTACTATGACAACTGGCCATACCGTTCCTACAACCAATGGCAATACGGCGGGGCGGGTGGGGTTTGGCCGTCTGGGCCGTATACCAGTGCGGATTTTCCCGCGATCCAGGACCAAACGCCGGTCTCGCCCGAGGTCATCATTCTGTCCAACTCGCCGCAGGTTGGATTTCCACCGTCACCGCCGCCGCCGGCGATACCAATGGACTTCGGCTATGTTCCGGGCTGCCGGGCGATTCCGAACGGCTACCACTGCGATCCTCCGCGCCACGAGGGGCAGCCGAACTAAGCGAGCGCCTGACCGCGACGGATTGGGGGTGCCGGCTGGTGCTTGCCGTCCGGCCCGCGACGCGATAGGCGCCGCGCATGAAGATCCTTGAAGTCATCAACGTCGATTTCTCCCTCCGCCATTTCCTCCTGCCGCTGATGCGAGGCGCGCGTGCCCGCGGCCACGAGGTGGTGGGGGTCTGCGCCGAGGGGCCGCTGCTGGCGGCGGTGCGCGCCGAGGGTTTCCGGGTCGAGACGGTGCCGATGGCGCGCAGCTATTCGCCGCTCGCCCAGTGGCGGGCCTACCGGGCGCTGCGGAAATTGATCAACCGCGAAAAGCCCGACCTGGTGCACGGTAACATGCCGATCTCCGGCTTCCTGGCGCGGGTGGCGGGCCGCGCCGCCGGGGTGCCAAAAATCGCCTATACCTGCCACGGTTTCCTGTTCAACCAGTCCGGTCCGTGGTGGCGGCGCGGGCTGGCCTTCGTCATGGAGTGGATCGGCGGCCGGCTGACCGACATCCACATGACCGTCTCGGACGAGGAAGCCGCCGACGCTCGGCGGCTGCACATCCACGCGCGATCCGTCGGCATCGGCAACGGCCGCGACCCGGCGCGGTTCCACCCCGACCCCGGGGCGCGCGCCCGCATCCGCGCCGAACTCCGCGTACCGGACGACCGGGTGGCGGTGATCATGGTCTCCCGTCTGGTGCGCCATAAGGGCCACCCGGAACTGCTCGCCGCCATGCGCGACGTCGATGCCGAGCTGTGGGTGGTGGGCAACCGGCTCGACTCCGACCACGGCGAGGACCTCGAACCCTATTTCGCGGCCTGTGGGTTGGGCTCGCGGCTGCGCCGGCTGGGCTACCGCGAGGATGTGCCGGCCCTGCTCGCGGCGGCCGACATCTTTGCGCTCCCCAGTTTTTTCGAGGGACTGCCGATGTCGGTCATCGAGGCCATGCTGACCGCGCTCCCGGTGGTAGCGACCCGGATACGAGGCCCGCGCGAGCAGGTGGAGGACGGACGCACCGGCCTGCTGGTGCCGCCGCGCGATGTTTCGGCGCTGGCCGTCGCGCTGGCCCGGCTGGCGGGCGAGCCAGACCTGCGCGCGCGCATGGGCGGGGCCGGGCGTGACCGCGCCCTGGCCCGCTACGACGAGGCCAGGGTTGTGGCGCGCACGCTGGATTTGCTGGGTCTGTAGGTCTATGCGGGCGCGGTCCCGCTGACCGGAGGCTCCCATGACCGACATCGTCCCGATCCGTCGCGCCCTCATTTCCGTCTCCGACAAGACGGGCCTGATCGATTTCGCGGGTTTGCTGGCCGCGCGGGGGGTGGAAATCCTGTCGACCGGCGGCTCGGCCAAGGCGATCCGCGACGCCGGGATCGCGGTGCGGGAGGTTTCCGAGTTCAGCGGCTTCCCGGAAATCCTGGACGGACGGGTGAAGACTTTGGTGCCGCAGGTCCATGGCGGCATCCTCGGCCGCCGCGACCTGCCCGGCCACGTGGCGCAGATGCAGACGCACGGCATCGCGCCGATCGACCTGGTGGCGGTCAACCTCTACCCGTTCGAGGCGACGGTGGCGCGTGGGGCGGCGTTCGAGGAGTGCGTCGAGAACATCGACATCGGCGGACCCGCGATGATCCGGTCCGCCGCCAAGAACCACGAATTCGTCACCGTGCTGACCGAGGCGGCGCAATACGCCGAGGTGCTGGCCGAACTCGAGGCGCATGGCGGCACCACGCTGGCGCTCCGCCGCCGGCTGGCCGGCGAGGCTTTTTCCCGCACTGCCGCCTACGACTCAGCCATCGCCGCCTGGTTCGCCGCGCAGCGCGGCAACACATTCCCGACCCGCCTGACCGTTTCGGGCACCCTGCGCCAGGGGTTGCGCTACGGCGAGAACCCGCACCAGCAGGCCGCCTTCTATGTCACCGGCCAGCGCCCCGGCGTGGCCACGGGCAAGCAGGTGCAGGGCAAGGAACTCTCCTACAACAACCTCAACGACACCGACGCCGCCTTCGAGTGCGTCGCCGACTTCGCGCCGCCCACGGTGGTGATCATGAAGCACGCCAATCCGTGCGGGGTGGCGAGCGCGGCCGCGCTGGCCGATGCCTGGGACGCGGCGCTGCGCTGCGACCCGGTGAGCGCCTTCGGCGGCATCGTGGCGGTGAACCGCACGCTGGACGAGGCCACGGCGGCGAAGATCGCGACGATCTTCACCGAGGTGATCATCGCGCCCGACGCGACCGAGGCGGCGCTGGCGGCGTTGGCCCGGAAAAAGAACGTTCGCGTGTTGCTCACCGGTGGGCTGCCCGACCCGGCGGCGCCGGGGATGACCTTCCGCAGCGTCGCCGGCGGCTTCCTGGCGCAGTCGCGCGACGGCGGGCAGGTGAGCCGCGACATGCTCAAGGTGGCGACCAAACGCGCGCCCACCGAGGCCGAACTGGACGACCTGCTGTTCGCCTTCAGGGTCTGCAAGCACGTGAAGTCGAACGCCATCGTCTATGCCAGGGGCGGGGCGACCGTGGGCATCGGGGCGGGGCAGCCGAACCGGGTGGATTCGGCGCGCATCGGGGCCTGGAAAAGCGAGGAGGCGGCCCGCGCCGCCGGCCTCGCGGGTCGGCTGACGGCGGGCAGCGTGGTCGCCTCCGACGCCTTTTTCCCGTTCGCCGACGGGCTGGAGGCGGCGGTGGCGGCGGGCGCCACGGCGGTGATCCAGCCCGGCGGGTCGATGCGCGACGCCGAGGTGATCGCGGCGGCCGATGCGGCCGGGATTGCCATGGTGTTGACCGGGATGCGCCATTTCCGGCACTGATCGCACCCGGTTCATTCCCCGCCGTCCCGCTCTGACGCTCACCGAGGGTCCTCACGCATGCGCAATTTCGACGAACTGAACGAACGCGAAATCCTGGCGCTGGCGATCTCCAGCGAGGAGGAGGACGCCCACATCTACCGCGACTTCGCCGAGGGGCTGGGCGCGGACTATCCCGCCTCCGCCAACATCTTCACCGGCATGGCGGGCGAGGAGGACCAGCACCGGCGCTGGCTGATCGAGCTGTATCAGAAAAAATTCGGCGAACACATTCCGTTGATCAAGCGCGAGCACGTGCGCGGCTTCATCCAGCGCAAGCCGGTCTGGCAGATGCAGCCGCTCAACCTCAATGCGGTCCGCCGCCAGGCCGAGGAAATGGAGTACGACGCCCAGCACTTCTACGAGCGCGCGGCGGCCCGCTCGACCGATGCCTCGATCCGCAAGCTGCTCGGCGACCTCACCGCCGCCGAGGCGAAGCACGAGGCCGCGGCCGAACGGATCACCAAGGAGAACCTCACCGAGAGCGCCCTGGCGGACGAAGCGGACTCGGCGCGGCGCATGCTGGTGCTGCGCTTCATCCAGCCCGGGCTGGCCGGGCTGATGGACGGCTCGGTGTCCACCCTCGCGCCGGTGTTCGCCGCCGCCTTCGCCACCGGCGCGTCCTGGGAAGCTTTTCTGGTCGGCATGGCCGCCTCCATCGGCGCCGGCATTTCGATGGGTTTCGCCGAGGCGCTGTCGGACAACGGCAGCCTGACCGGTCGCGGTGCCCCGCTGCTGCGCGGCGTCGTCTGCGGGGCGATGACCACGCTGGGCGGCATCGGCCACACGCTGCCGTTCCTGATCCAGAATTTTCATGCCGCCTTCACCGTCGCGGTGGCGGTGGTGGTGGTCGAACTGGCGGTGATTTCGTGGATACGCTGGAAGTACATGGACACCCCGCCGTTCTCGGCCGCCGTGCAGGTGGGCTTCGGCGGCGCCCTGGTGTTCGCCACCGGCATCCTGATCGGCAGCAGCTGAATGGCGAAGCGGGAGGCACCATGCGCATCACCGGCCTCAGGGCCTACATCGCTCGCGACAACGTCCGACCCCGCGTGATCGTGGCGATCGATACGGACGACGGTATCACGGGTTGGGCGGAGTGCTACAATCACGGCCCGGACCGGGCGCTGCTGCCGCTGCTCGACTATCTGTTTGCCTTCATTGACGGACAGGACCCGCGGCGGATCGAATACCTGATCCTTTACCTGTTGCAGCAATCCCGTTTCCCGCCCGGCGCGCTCGGGCTCGCCGCCATTTCGGCGATCGACCACTGCCTGTGGGACATCTCGGCCAAGGCGCTGGGCGTGCCGGTGTTCATGCTGCTTGGCGGACACGCACGGGATCGGGTGCGCGTCTATGCCGGCCTCTATTCCGCCCCCGACCCGGCGCCGGCGCGCGAGCAGATGGACGCATTGAACGCGGCCTGGGGTTTCACCGCCTTCAAGCTCAGCCCGTTCCGCATCGATATGCACGCCCATCGCTGGGGCGAGGTGGTGCGGACCAGCGCGGAGTATTTCCGCCAGTTGCGTGAAACCGTGCGCGCCGATTACGACATCGCCTTCGATGCCCACGCGAAGATCTTCGAGCCCGCGCAGGCCGTGCAACTCGGCAACGCGCTCGCCCCTTACGACCCGCTGTTCTTCGAGGAGCCGATCCGGCCGGAGAACGTCGAGGCCTGGGGCGAGCTGAAGCGCGGCCTGCACTGTCGGCTGGCGACCGGCGAATCGCTGTACAGCCGGTTCGAATTCCTGCGCCTGCTAGCGTGCAAGGGCGCCGACGTGATCCAGCCCGACATTTGCGTGGTGGGCGGTCTGCTGGAAATGCGCAAGATCGCCGCGATCGCCGAGGCGCACTACGTCACGGTGGCGCCGCACAACCCGATGGGTCCGCTGGCGACCGCGGTGAACCTGCACTTCTGTGCCGCCCAGCCCAATTTCTCGATCCTCGAATACCGGCTTCCCGACAAGGCCCGCTACGTGAAGGACCCCTACCTGCCGGTGAACGGCTATCTCGAACTGCGCCACGACCGGCCGGGCTGGGGCGTCGAAATCGATGAGGAGAGCCTGCGGCACGACGACTACATCCGCTGGGACCGCAAGGTGCCGCGCCGGCCGGACGGGTCGACGGGCTACGCATAGGACGGGCCGGGGCATGGGAGCATGATCGCTTCCAACGGGCGAAGCGATCACGCTCTCGCCGGGCGCTCATCGGGCTGCTGTTGAACGGCAGCGAAACCGCCGGCGCACATATGGAATTCATATAACCCCGCTGCGGAAACAACATTGCTTCCACACGTCGCTGTGATGAGACTTCGCCGAACATCTCGTTGCGGCATTAAGGATGCTGCTGGCGGTGAGATGTGCACGGCGTCGTCAAGGGAGTGAGACGAATCACAACCGAAACCACAACGGCAAGACCCGATTGAACCGCAATCGGGCGTCGGACCTTTAGGAGACCACCATGCGTCAGTCACTGCTTGCCTCAGTTCTTGTTCCGAGCGCGAGTGGCTGTGCGTTGCATCTGGCAATGGCGTAGTCGGCGTTTTCGTCACCCGTTCCTGCACCGTCTTCGCCTGCCGTTAACCAGAACCTCTCGGCCACCTGTTCCGTGTCTGTACGCGGGATGTCAACGCCTCCGGAATTGGTGCGCCCGGACTGTCTCTCAGATGGGGATACAAATGCGTCGTCTAACGGCCACTCTTACTCTTGCTACCAGCCTTCTTGGCACGACGTGCCTCGGGGCTTTCGCTCAGACCACGGCGCCGGTGCAACCTGCGCCGGCCCAACCTGCGTCGACGGGCTGCACAGGACCCGTTGATCCCTACACCAACTACGCGTGCCTCGATACCTATCTTGGCAGCAGCGTCACCGAGCGCCTGTTTAACTACTACAAGCTCGAATGGGGTCAGGCCGGAGCGCCAACCGATCCGAACGCGCCGGCACAGCGCCAGGCCGGGTGGCCGGACACGCCGGAGACAACGCCGCCGATGCCGTTCACCGAATGGCCTTATGGCGGTGTCACTTCCATCGGCGTGACCCGTCCCAACTCGGTCGACAGCCCGTTGATGACGGCGATCGCCAATACGTCCCTCGGCAAATGGATGCAGGAGAACCACTTTCAAGTTTACGGTTGGGTCGACGGGGGCGCCAATCTCAGCAGCAATACGGTGAGGCCGGGCGGCAATTCGCCGATTTCCTACACCTATACCCCCAACACGGTGCAGCTTGACCAAACGGTGATCTATCTAGACCGTTTTCCCGATACGGTGCAGACCGATCACATCGACTGGGGCCTGCGGCTGTCCGCGATCTACGGCGAGAACTACCGCTACACGACCTCCTACGGCCTGGCGAGCTACCAGCTTTTGAAGAGAAATCAGCAAAACGGATACGATTTTCCGATGCTGTATGGCGAGCTGTGGATTCCGCAAATCGCGCAGGGACTCATGCTGCGGCTCGGGCGCTACATTTCCGTGCCGGATATCGAGGCGCAGCTTGCGCCAAATAACTACATGTACACGCATTCGCTGATGTACTCGTTTGACAACTACACCAACGAGGGTCTGCAGGGCTCGCTGCAGATCACGCCGAACCTGCTGCTCCAACTGGGCGTCAACATCGGCACCGAATCAACGATTACGAATGTGGGCGCAAAGATACCCAATCCGTACCCGAACCCGCTCTATCCCGGCAGCACCTACCGCAAGGACCCCGGCGCCACGCCGTCGTTCACCGCCTGCCTCCGCTACGACTGGAATAGCGGCAAGGACACTATCTACCCGTGTGCCGACGGCATCAACTCCGGTAAATGGGGTTACAACAATCTTCAGTGGTATGGGTTCACCTACTATCACAAATTCAACGATCACTGGCACATCTCGACCGAATTCTACGATCTGCACGAGAACGGCGTACCGAACGTGAACAACCCGGACGTGCAGGCCATCATCGCCGCCGGCGGGACGCCATTCTCTCCACAAAACGTCCCGTTCAATGCACCGAATGGGGCGCATTGCTCAAACAGCACTGTACTCAGGTGCAATGCCTACGCGATGGGCGCCGTCGCCTACATAAACTACTCGCCCGACCCCCTGAACAATTTTTCGTTGCGCCCAGAGATATATGAAGACGCGCAGGGCCAGCGTACCGGTACGAAGGCGACCTATTACGAGATCACGTTCGGTTGGCAGCATTGGCTCTCGCCGCAGATCGAAATGCGTCCGGAGATCGGCTATTACCACTCCAACGGTGGGAACGCCTTCAATGGCCAAACCAGGAACTACACATGGATCGCTGCCGGGGACGTCATCGTGCATTTCTAGCAACTTGCCATTTCCAACGAGGAGGAGCCCGATTTGCCGGGCCCCTCCTCGACAGCATCGACGTTGGGTGGTGGCTGCCATTCGTTGGCGCGGCCTGTGACGTTACAGTGATGTTGTCGGCTTGACCATGCGTTCATGGTGTGCCAAGCGGCGGCTCGCGGTACCTTGCGTCCCCCAACCACTTCCGTCGATGAGCGAGCGTCCAGCATGGCTGTCCTTTCTGCCCGGAACGATCTGCTGGCGCCGGCGCTCGGCACAATGATGGTCATCGGCGCGATGGCGGTTGCGCCGGGGGCACAGGCCGCGGACACGGCAACCATACCGGCGACAGGTGTCAATCAGGTTTCAGGACAAACCGACACCGAAGCACCGGCCCAGACCCCGTCTCCCGCGGCCCCGGCTGGGCTTTGGGAGCGCTCGAACCTGCTGGGCGATGCGGGAGGGCTGCGGACGGCCCTTGGCAATTATGGGATCAGCTTTGGCCTGGAGAACACGACGGAAGCGTGGGTCAACCCGACCGGCGGGATCAAGCAAGGTGCGTCAG
Source organism: uncultured Acetobacteraceae bacterium (assembly GCA_964459005.1). Classification (GTDB taxonomy): domain Bacteria; phylum Pseudomonadota; class Alphaproteobacteria; order Acetobacterales; family Acetobacteraceae; genus Rhodovastum. The sequence continues at coordinate 38,577 of CAYWOW010000009.1, read as the reverse complement.
GCGATGGTCTCGCGATGCTCAACGTCGGCCTGGACACACAAAAAGCGTTCGGGTGGGAGGGCGGCACGTTCAACGTCAGCGCTCTCGGCATCTACGGCTCGACTTTCATCCAAAACAATCTGGCGAATCAGCAGACCGCCAGCGGGGTTGTCGCGTCTCCGAGCGTGCGGTTGTGGGAGCTGTGGTATCAACAGGCGCTCCTGGGCGGGCGGATGGACGTCAAGCTCGGGGAGCAGAGCATCGATCAGGAGTTCATGGTCAGCCAGGGAGCGAGTCTGTTCCTCAATGCGACGATGGGCTGGCCGATGATCCCGTCCGCGGACATGTATGCCGGTGGCCCCGCCTATCCGTTGTCGTCGCTTGGGGTGCGGCTGCGCGCCCACCCGACTGACAGCATCACGGTGCTTGGTGGTGTGTTCCAGGACAACCCGCCGGGCGGTCCGTTCAATAATGACGGCCAGCTCCGCGGCTCCGCGCGATATGGCGCGAACTTCAACCTGCGTACCGGCGCTCTGTTGATTGCGGAGCTGCAATACGCGGTGAACCAGCCCACGGAAGGCGACGCCAAAGTGCCCGGCGGTGGCCTGCCGGGCACTTACAAGATCGGCGCCTGGTTCGACACTGCGAAGTTCCCCGACCAGAGGTTCGACGATACCGGCCTCTCGCTCGCCAACCCTGCCAGCAGCGGGAACCCGCGTATGCACTGGCACAATTACAGCCTCTATGCCGTTGCCGATCAGACAATCTGGCAGCCCGGCGGCGACGACCCGCGCGCCGTCAGCCTGTTCATCCGCCCGATGTTCGCGCCGGCCAACCAGAACCTGATTGACTTCAGCATCAACGGCGGCGTGACGCTGAAGGCGCTGCTGCCCGGCCGCGACAGCGACACCGCCGGCGTCGGCTTCGGCATCACCAATGTCAGTTCGCGGGCGGCCGCGCTCGCCCGCGACAGCGCGTTCTTCTCGGGCGCATACGTGCCGACACGGGGCGCGGAGACCTTCGTCGAGGTGACCTATCAGATCCAGCTCACGCCCTGGCTGCAGGTACAACCCGACTTCCAATATTTCTGGATGCCTGGCGGCGGCATCGTCGATCCCATCCAACCGACCAGGCGCATCGGCAACGAGGCGGTCTTCGGGCTCAGCACGATGGTCGCGTTCTGATCGGGGGGCGGCGCCTTACGCGCCGCCGCCTGCCTGCCGGCCAGACCGATGCATGGAAAATCGCAAGCCTTACGCGGCCGTCAGGTCTCCACCGGCGTATCGGCGCGCCCGCCCCATTCGGTCCACGAACCGTCATATACCGCACCCGCGGGCAGCCCGGCCTGCACCATGGCCAGGGTGAGGATGCAGGCGGTAATGCCGCTGCCGCAGGAGGTCACGATGGGCCGGCGGCCGTCCACCCCGGCGCGGCCCAGCCGCGCTCGCAGCGCCGGCGGCGCCAGCATGGTCTGGTCGGGCGCGAGCAGTTCCGTGTAGGGCAGGTTGACGCTGCCGGGAATGTGGCCGGAACGCATGCCGGCGCGCGGCTCGGGCACCTGCGCGGTGAAACGTCCGGCGGCGCGGGCGTCCAGCACCAGTTCGCGGCCGTTCTCCAGATTCGCCAGCACGTCGCCGATGCCACGCAGCGCCACCGCGCGGAAATCCGGCCGGAACGTCGCCGGTGCCACCGCCGCCGGCTCGCCGCCCTCGACCGGCCGTTGCTCCGCCACCCATTTGGGCAGCCCGCCATCCAGCACCGCCACGCCGTCGTGGCCGTACAGCCGCATCATCCACCAGCCCCGCGCCGACGAGGCCAGGCCCTTCTGGTCATAGAACACGACAAAACTGTCATTCGACACGCCGAGCGCGCCGATCATCCGGGCGAACTGGCCCGGCGTGGGCACCATATGCGGCAGGTCGGTGTCGCGGTCGGCGATCGCGTCGACGTCGAAGAAACGCGCCCCCGGAATGCGGGCGGCGCGGAACTCGGCCACCGCGTCGCGGGGCTCGTTCGGCAGGTATTTGGTGGCGTCGAACACCACCAGCCCCGGCGTTGCGAGGCGCTCCGCCAGCCATGCGGTGGAGACCAGATTCTTGGCCATGTTGTGATCCCTCTCAGGCCAGGGCGACGACGATGCGTCGGTTCTGCCGGCCCTTGTTTTCCATCTTCACCACCACCACGCGGCCGATCTCGGCGGTGTTGGTCACATGGGTGCCGCCGCACGGCTGCAAATCCACCGGCGGATCGCCCGCGCCGATGCGCAGCAGCCTAAGCCGCCCCAGACCCCGCGGCGGTTGCACCGACAGCGTGCGCACCAGGGCGGGATTGTCGTCCAGCACCGATTCCTCCACCCACTCGGCGCGCACCGGATGGCCGCCGGCGATCACCTCGTTGAGCCGCCGCTCGATGTCTTCCTTCGGCGGGGGCTCCGGCAGGTTGAAGTCCAGCCGCGACTTGTCGGCGCCGACCGACCCGCCGGTCACCGCGATGTCGGGCAGCACGACGCAGAGAAGGTGCAGCGTCGTGTGCATCCGCATCAACCGGTGCCGCCGGTCCCAGTCGATCTCGCCCACCACCGCCGCGCCCGCCGGCGGCAGCGCGGCCCCCTCGGCGGGGATGTGCAGGATGGTCTCGCCGTCGCCCTTGATGGTGTCGGCGATCGCCGTCTCGCCGCCGTCCCAGTGCAGCACGCCTTCGTCGCCGGGTTGACCGCCGGACCGCGCATAGAAAATGGTACGGTCGAGCACGATCCCTTCCGGCGCGGCCGACAACACCCGGGCGTCGGCGCGGCGCAGCATGGAATCGTCGAGAAAGAGCCGTTGGGTCATACGGAGTCCTTCCACAAAGCCCGCAGCACAGGCCGTTTCGCGGCCAGCCAGAGCAGGGCGATGGCGGTAACGGAATTGAGGGCGTGTCCGTCCAACGCCGCCTCGATGGCGCGCGCGGCGGGCCAGACCCGCACGCGGATATCCTCGGCCTCGGATTGCAGTCCGGTCAGCCCGACCAGCCCGTCCGGGCCGCAGGGCGGGGCGGTCACCTCGCCGACATGCAGCGCCACCAGTTCGTCGCTGCCGCCGGGGGTGAGCAGGAAGTCCCCGATCGGCAACCGGCGCCGGATCGGCAATCCCAGTTCCTCCGCGGTTTCGCGCGCCAGCGTGGCGGCGACATCCTCGCCGGGGTCGCACAGCCCGGCCGGCACCTCCACCATCACCGGATCGACGCCGGCGGCGAGCGCGGGCAGGCGGAACTGCTCGATCAGCACCACCGCATCGGCGAGCGGGTCGTACGGCAGCAGGGCGACCGCCCGGCCACGCCGCCACAACTCCCAGGTGCGCGGCGCACTCATCGTGCCGTCGAAGCGGCGCTGGCGGAAACGGATGCGCTGGATCGGGAAACGCCCATCCCAGACGGTTTCGTCGGATTCCACGACCAGACCGGGATAGGCGGGCAGGGGGGCAGTGCGGGCCATCGGGCCACCATAGCCAAACGCCGTCGCGCTGCGAAGTTGGGCGGGCGCAGCCCTGGCCTTACGCCACCCGGTGCACCGCCACGATCTCGCGCAGCCGGGCGGCGGCGGCGGCGCCCTTCATCGCTTCCTTCCACAGTCCCTCGGCGACGCGCTGGTGTGCCGCGATCGCTTCGTCGGCGGCGGTGATCATCGTCACCCCGGTCGGCGCGCCGGGCATGGTGTCCGGGCGGAACGGGTTCACCACCAGCGTGGCGCGGTCGCGGGCGCGCAGGATCTTAAAGTTGCCGGTCGGCTCGGTGCTCGCCAGCAGGCCGAACTGGAGCCCCATCGGTTCGGCCTCCATCAGCCCGGCGATGTTCAACGCCTCGGTCGCCGCCACCTGGCGGCACAACCGGCGGGTCCGTTCCGACAGGCTCGCCGTGGGGGCCACGCCCGATTCGAGGAACCGGGTGAGCCGGCCGGCAGAGATCATGCAGATGATGGTTGGCTTGCGGACATTGTACATCCGCTTGCGGGCGGCCAGGATACCGAGCGTCTGGTCGGCGCTGGCGCGCATCTGCGCCCGCTCGGCGCCGGCCTGCTCGGCCAGATCCTCCATCGCCGCCACCAGGGCCGCATCGTAGGATTCCGAGGTCACCAGGTAGGACACCGGCCCGTCAACCTGCAGGATCTGGTCCGTGGTTTCCTCGACCTGGCGGATCCGTTCAAAACAACCGACGGGGCGATGATAGTACTCCACGCCGATCCCCAGCAGCGACAGCGGCGAAATCTTGAGCAGTTCCGCCAGCCGCTTGATGGTGTCCAGCTTGATGACCTCGCCCTTCTCGTAGCGGTAGAGGGCGGCGCGCGACACCCCGAGTCGGGCGGCGATTTCCTCGGCCCGCAGCCCCGACTCGAGGCGATAGGCACGTAATTGCTGTCCGATTTCAGTGAATCGCATGGTGCATCCATCCCACTGACCGTCTGGCCCGGGGCGGGCACAAACGTCTCAGATTAGAGTGCGCCGCAGTCTATTTGCGATTCGTCCGGAAATCCACGCAATTTCTCGCGTGGGCTGCCACACTGCCGCCGCGGGCGCCAAATCGCGTCCACGGCGGCGAATCCAGTGTGGATCAGACGCTGTACTTCTTGCGCCAGGCCAGCCCTGCCACGGTGTCGCCGGCCGGGCGGTACTCGAGGCCGATCCAGCCGCCGAAGCCGAGCTCGTCGATGCGGCGGAACACATAGTCCCAGGCGATCTCGCCGGTGCCCGGCTCGTGGCGATCCGGCACGTCGGCCGCTTGCATGTGGGCGATGATCGGCATGAAGGTTTCCATGCGCTTGGTGAGGTCGCCCTCGGTCACTTGGCAATGGTAGATGTCGAACTGCATGCCGATCTTGTCGGCGCCGATCGCCGCGATCACGTCGGCGGTCTGCTCCAGGGTGTTCAGGTGGAAGCCCGGCATGTCGCGGTGGTTGATCGCCTCGAGGATCACCTTCACGCCGGCCGCCTTGGCCTGCTCGCCGGCCCAGGCCAGGTTGGCCGCATAGACCCCCGCCGCGGTGGCGAAGGACACGCCGGCGGGGGCGATGCCCGCCATGCAGTGCACCAGCGGGCATTCCAGCACCGCCGCGTATTCCAGCGACTGCTTCACCGCGGCGCGGAACTCGGCCTGCCGGCCGGGCAGGCAGGCCAGGCCGCGTTCGCCATGCGCCCAGTCGCCCGGCGGCATGTTGAACAGCACCTGCTGCAACCCGTTGGCGGCCAGGCGCGCCTTCAGTACGGCGGCCGGGTGCTCGTACGGGAACAAGAACTCCACGGCTGTGAAGCCGGCCTTCGCGGCCGCATCGAAGCGGTCGAGGAACCCCACTTCGTTGAACATCATGGACAGGTTGGCGGCAAGACGCGGCATGGCTTTGCTCCATAGAAACTGCGCGAACCCTAGTCCTTGGCCGCCCGCTTGGCCATAGTGCGGCGCTCAACCGCCGCGGAGCGAGCCTCGCCATGCCGAGACCGTCATGATTGCCGAGCGCGTGCTGATGGCCCTGCTACTGGGCGGCGTGGCGACCGGCTGCCTGCTGGTGCTGTGGCCGTTCATCTCGGCCCTCCTGTGGGCGGCCATCTTCACCTACACGACCTGGCCGATCTACGAGTGGCTGCGCACGCGCGGCCATCTCGGCCGTTCCGGGGCGGCGGGGACCATGGTGGCCATTGCCTTCGTGGTCGTCGGATTGCCGATCGCGCTCGCCGTGCCGAGCAGCGGCGACATCGACTGGCTGCGCACGCTGGCGCAGGGCACGATCGCCGCCGGGCTGCCCGCCCCGCCGGCCTGGCTGCGCCAGGTTCCGGCGGTCGGCCCGACCATGGCCGAGGTGTGGGAGTCCTGGGCCGCGAACCTCACGGTTATGGGCGAGTTCTTCAAACCCTACTTCGGCCTGGCCGCCGAGTTTGCCCTGGCGCTGCTGTTCGGGCTGGCCAACGGCGTACTGAAGTTCCTGCTGGCGCTGTTCGTGGCGTTCTTCCTCTTCGCCGCCGGCGATCGTCTGGCCGAACGGATCCGGGTCATCCTCGGGCGCATCGCCGGGGTGCGGGCGCCGCGGCTGATCGAGGTCACCGGGGCCACCATGCGCGGCGTGGTCTACGGCCTGCTCGGCACCGCCATCGTGCAAGGCATCCTGACCACTTTCGGCCTGTGGATAGCCGGCGTGCCACAGCCGTTGCTGCTGGGCCTGATCGCCGGCGGCCTGTCGTTGCTGCCGATCGGCGCTCCGGTGGTGTGGATCCCGGCCGCCTTGTGGCTGCTCGGCCAGGGCCATACGGCCTGGGGCATCTTCCTGCTGGCCTACGGGGTCATCGCCATCAGCGGCTCGGATTCGGTCATTCGTCCGTTCTTCATCGCCCGTGGCGCGCAACTGCCGTTTTTGCTCACCATGCTCGGCGTGCTTGGCGGCGCGCTCGCCTTCGGTCTGCTCGGCATTTTCGTCGGCCCCGTCCTGGTGGGCGTGGGATTCTCCCTGGTCAGCGAATGGTCCAGCCCGACCGAGGCGGACCCGGCTTGACCCGCCGCGGCCCGGGGTTTGCAAGAGCCGAGGGGTAGCTTATGGATTCGCCTTGCCGGCGGGAAGCCGGCCAAAAAGGAGACTGAACGGGCACGATGTTCGCCTTCATCATTTCGCGACTGTTGCAAGCGATTCCAGTGCTGCTCGTGGTGGGCTTCATCTCCTATGCCATGTTCGCCTTCGTCGGCGATCCGGTTTCGATCATGCTCGGCCAGGACTTCACCGAGGCGCAGCGCGTTCAGTTGGTGCATCAGCTCGGTCTGGATCAGCCGTTTTTCGTGCAATACGCGCACTATATGTGGGCAACGCTGCACGGTCAGTTCGGCATTTCCTATCGTCTCGCCCGGCCGGTGTCCGACCTGATCCTGGAGCGCCTGCCCGCGACGATCGAACTCGCCCTGACCGCGGCGGTGCTGGCGCTGCTGATCGGCGTGCCGATGGGTGTCTACACCGGCATCCGGCGCAACGGGGTGCTGGCGCGCGCCTTCATGATCTTCTCGCTGGTGGGCGTGTCGCTGCCCACCTTCCTGATCGGCATCCTGCTCATTCTCGTCTTTGCAGTCGTGCTGGGCTGGCTGCCCAGTTTCGGCCGCGGCGACGTGGTGCATTTCTCGCATTGGACCACCGGATTCCTCACTGTCAACGGGCTGCGGTCGCTGGTGCTGCCGGCGATCACGCTGGGCATGTTCCAGATGACGCTGATCATGCGACTGGTGCGTTCCGAAATGATGGAGGTGCTGCGCAGCGATTACGTGAAGTTCGCGCGCGCGCGCGGGCTGTCGGAGCGGGTGATCAATTTCGGTCATGCGCTGAAGAACACGCTGGTGCCGGTGATCACCATCGTCGGCCTGCAGATCGGCGGCCTGCTCGGCTTTTCCATCGTCACCGAGACGGTGTTCCAGTGGCCGGGCATGGGGCTGCTGCTGGTGCAGTCGATCGGGGTGGCCGACATTCCGGTGATGTCGGCCTATCTGATGCTGATCGCGCTGGTGTTCGTGTGCATCAACCTGATCGTGGACCTGTTGTACTACGCGGTCGATCCGCGCCTCAGGGTTGACCGCCGCGCGCTGACGGGTGCGCGATGAGCGAGGTCGCGTCCCCCCGCCCGGGCGCGCTGGCACGGGCATGGGACAGTGATTTCCTGTACAGTTTCCGTCACTCGCCGGTGGCGCTGGTGTCCGCGCTGGTGCTGGTCGTGGTGGTGGCGAGCGCCGTTTTCAGCCACTGGCTGGCGCCGCACGACCCCTTCGATCTGGCCAGCCTGAGCCTGATGGACAGCTTCAAGCCGCCGGTTTTCACCGGCGCAGATGCCAACTGGGCCTATCCGCTCGGCACCGACGACCAGGGACGCGATGTGCTGTCCGGCATCATGTACGGCACCCGGATCAGTCTGCTGGTGGGCGTGCTGGCCATCGGATTCGCGCTCACCGTCGGCATCACGGTCGGGCTGGTGGCGGGCTACGTCGGCGGCGCCGTCGATTCGCTGCTGATGCGCATGGCCGACGTCCAGTTGACTTTTCCGGCTATCCTGATCGCCCTGCTGGTCGACGGCGTGGTGCGCGCGGTGCTGCCGCGCGAGTTTCATGACCAGGTCGAGTTGTACGTGCTGGTGTTCGCCATCGGCATCGCCCGCTGGCCGCAATTCGCCCGCACCGTGCGCGGCTCGACGCTGGTGGAACGCGGCCGGGAATACGTGATGGCGGCGCGGGTGATCGGCCTGTCGTCACGCAAGATCATGGTCAGCCACATCCTGCCCAACGTGCTGGGTCCGGTGCTGGTGATCGCCACCCTCAATCTCGGCCTGGCGATTCTCGACGAGGCCACCCTGTCGTTTCTCGGCGTCGGCCTGCCGCCGACGCAACCCTCGCTGGGCACGTTGATAAGAATCGGCAACGACTTCCTGTTCTCCGGCGAGTGGTGGGTCACCATGTTCCCCGGCATCACGCTGGCGGTGCTGGTGCTGTCCATCAATCTGCTGGGCGACTGGCTGCGCGACGCTCTCAACCCGCGGCTGCGGTGAGGGGATCGCGCCATGGCCCTGCTGGAAGTCGATCGCCTGACCGTCGAATTTCCGACCCGCCGCGGTGTGCTGCGCGCGCTGGACGAGGTAAGCTTCGACATCGAGGTCGGCGAGGTGCTGGGCGTGGTGGGGGAAAGCGGCGCGGGAAAGTCGCTGACGGGCGCTGCCATCATCGGATTGCTGGAGCCGCCCGGGAGGGTCGCCGGCGGGCAGGTCCGGCTGGACGGGATGCGCATCGACAACCTGTCGCGTGACCGCATGCGGCCCATTCGCGGCCGCCAGATCGGCGCCATCTTCCAGGACCCCCTGACCACGTTGAACCCGCTCTATGCGGTCGGTCATCAACTGGTCGAGACCATGCAGGCGCACCTCAAATTGTCCGACCGCGACGCCCGCGAGCGTGCCGTCCGCTGGCTCGAGGAGGTCGGCATTCCCGCCGCCCGGCAGCGCATCGACGCCTATCCGCACGAGTTCTCCGGCGGCATGCGCCAGCGCGTGGTGATCGCGCTGGCGCTTTGCGCCGAACCGCGACTGGTCATCGCCGATGAGCCAACGACGGCGCTCGACGTCTCCATCCAGGCGCAGATCATCACCTTGCTGAAGCGTCTGACCAAGGACCACGGCACGTCGGTGATGCTGGTGACGCACGACATGGGCGTGATCGCCGAGACCGCCGATCGCGTGGCGGTGATGTATGCCGGCCGCATCTGTGAGATCGGCCCGGTGCGGGCGGTGGTGAAGCAGCCCGCGCACCCCTATACGGAAGGCCTGATGGGCAGCATTCCGTCGCTTGCGCAGCGGGTCGAGCGATTGCGGCAGATCGACGGGGCCATGCCGCGGCTGAACGCCATCCCGTTGGGCTGTGCCTTCAACCCGCGCTGCCCGAAGGTTTTCCAGCGCTGCTGCACCGAGCGGCCGGAACTGCTGGCGGCCGGCGACACCCGCGTCGCGTGCTGGCTGTACGACGCGTACGGCGACAAGCCGGCGCTGGCGGCTACCGATGCGTGACGGCGCGGAAGATTTCGGCGCGCCGATGCTGGAAGCGATCGGCGTATCGCGCAGCTTCGATGTGTCGAAGCCCTGGCTGCAACGCATGCTGACCCGCGAGGGCAGGTTGTCGCTGCTGGCGGTGGATGACATCAGCTTCGTCATTCCGCGTGGCACCACGTTGTCGCTGGTGGGCGAGAGCGGCTGCGGCAAATCGACGGTGGCCCGCATGGCGGTGGGGCTGTACGCGCCGAGCGGAGGGCAGATAAAATTCGAGGGCCAGCCGTTATCCGCGGCGCGCGCCCAGCCCGTCATGCGGCGGCGCATGAACATGATTTTCCAGGACCCCTATGCTTCGCTCAATCCGCACTGGCGGGTGCGCGACATCGTCGCCGAGCCGATCCGCGCTTTCGGCCTGTTGTCGTCCTATGCCGACATCGCCGGCCGGGTCGGGGCGTTGCTGACGCAGGTCGGCCTGGCGCCGGCCGACGGCGAGAAATTCCCGCACGAATTCAGCGGCGGCCAGCGGCAGCGCATCTCGATCGCGCGGGCGCTGTCGAGCGAGCCGGAGTTTCTGGTCTGCGACGAGCCGACCAGCGCGCTCGATGTGTCGGTGCAGGCGCAGATCCTGAACCTGATGCGCGATCTGCAGGTGCGGCTGGGGCTGACCTATCTGTTCATCAGCCACAACCTGGCCGTGGTGCGGCACATGTCGGACCGGCTCGGGGTGATGTATCTCGGCCGCATCGTCGAACTCGGCCCGGGCGAAGCGGTGTTCCGCACCCCGCGGCATCCCTACACGCGGCTGTTGCTGGAGGCGATTCCCGATCTCGACATGGTCGGCAAGTCGCGCACGCCGGTGGGTGGCGAGGTGCCGAGTCCGATCGATCCGCCGCCGGGCTGCACGTTTCATCCGCGCTGTCCGCTGGCCGACGCGAGGTGCCGGGCCGAGAAGCCGGGGCATACGCCGGTGGCGGCCGCTCAGGGCGAGGTGCTGGTGGCTTGTCACGCGGTCGAGGAAGGACGGGACGGGGCCTGATGGACATCTACAACGTCTGGTGCGACCTCAAACCCGGGGTGCGCGACATGCAGTTCTACGAGAACGTGGCGCGCTGCATGGACCATCTGCGCGCGGATGGGCTGATCGAGTCCTGGCGCCTCGTGCGCCGCAAGCTCGGCTTCGGGCCGACAGAACTGGGCGAGTGGCACCTGATGATGGAGCTGCGCGACCTCAACCAGTTGGAGGAAGCGTTCCAACGCATGGCCACCCGTGGCGACCCGGTCGAGGGGCTGCACCACGCCATGAACGCGCTGGTGACCAACGCCACCTTCGGCCTGACCCGCGATTTCCCCGACCCGTTCCGCCAACGCGGGCAGGAGCGTTTCTGACCGCTCCGGCCCGGCGGGGTCAGGCCCCGCTGATCTGCGTAATTACGTTGCGGATGATGCCGATCTGCGCGATCTCGGTCTCCAGCACGTCCCCCGGCCTAAGGAATTCCTGCGGGGTGCGCGCCACCCCGGTGCCCGAGGGCGTGCCGGTGGCGATGATGTCGCCCGGCTCCAGCGTCAGCCCCAGCGACAGCTCGGCGATGAGGCGCGGCACCTTGAAGTACATTTTCGAGGTGTTGATGTCCTGCTTCACCACCCCGTTCACCCGCGTCATCAGGTGCAGGTCGGTGTGGTCGAGATCCGCCGCGGGAATGATCCAGGGGCCGATCGGGCCGTGCCCGTCCAGGCTCTTGCCCTTGAACCACTGGCCCCCGTGGTACTCCTGCATGTCGCGCGCCGTGGTGTCGTTGATCACCGAGAAGCCGAACACGTGGTCCATCCCGTCCGCCTCGGCGATGTTGCGGCCGCGCTTGCCGATGATCACCGCCAGTTCGCCCTCCCAGTCGATCTTGTCGGACACTTTGGCGTCGAACGGGATCGGGTCGTACGGGCCGTTGATGGTGTGGGTGCCCTTGGTGAAGAACACCGGGTGCCTGGGCAGTTCCTGGCCCTTCGCGGTGAGGCTTTCGTCGAAATGCTCCAGGTAGTTCCAGCCGACCGCGTAGACATTGCGGGCCGGCACCGGGATCGGCGCCAGCAGGTGCAGCGTGGAGACCAGCGGCCCGTCGTCGTGTCCGTCGGCGGCCAGCTTGCGGGCCTGCGCCAGCGCCGGCGGGCCGGCGGCGATCAGCGACAGCATGCTGGCGGGATCGAAGTCCAGCTTCACGCGCTCGCGCTTCGCCGTGGCGCCGAGGTCCACCACATGGCCGCTCGGCCGCACCGCGCCCAGCCGTGGCGCCCCGCCTTCCGGCGGCGCATAGGTTACCAAACGTAAAGCTCCGTGCGCGGCCAGCGCGCCGGGCGCAATCGGCATGCCGGCTCCCGGCGCGGCCTGCGCGACCCCGGCCGCCAGGGTGACCACGGCCGCAGCGCTGCCGAAACCGAGGAAGTCGCGCCGCGAATTGCTCATGAATGTATTCTCGCCAAGCCCATGGCCGGCGATCCTAGCCTGAATCGGTCGCTTTGGGCAGAGGCATCGAAGCGGGGCCGCGCGCCGCCGCCCGGCCGCGGGTCCCGGCCGGCGTGGCAAGCACAATTGCGTTGACAACGCACAACCGGCAGGCGTGGGATTTTGCCGACACAACCCCCTCGACGGAGGTTCTGCCATGCCTCGGGTTGCGCTGCTCTTGTTGGCCGGCCTGCTCGCCCCGGTGCCGCATGCGCGTGCCGCGGATGGCATGGATATGGCCCTGGTGCTGGTGGACGATGTGTCCGGCAGCATCAATGACGACGAGTTCAATCTGCAGAAACAGGGCTATTACGCCGCCTTCACCGACCCCAAGGTTTTGGCAGCCATCCATGGCGGGCCGGCCGGTCAGATCGAGATCGCCTATGTCGAGTTCGCCGCCGACACTCAGGTGAAGACCGTCCTCGGTTGGGCGGTGATCAGGGACGATGCCTCGGCCCGCGCCTTCGCCGAGGCGATGCGTTCGGCGCCACGCTCCTTTCGCGGCCGCACCGCCATCGGCGCGGGTATCGACGAGGGCGTGCGCCTGCTGTCCGATCTCGTCGCTCCGGCGGATCGCCGCGTGATCGACGTATGCGGCGACGGCAACAACAATTCCGGCCGCCCCGTCACCGACGCGCGCGACGATGCGATGAAACTGGGCATCGTCATCAACGGCCTGGCGCTCGCCAATGAGAGCAACGTCCCCTGGCTCCAGGCGCACACCCATCCGCCCGGCGGGTTGGGCAACTACTACCGGGAAAACGTCACCGGTGGCGAAGGCAGCTTCGTCATCGAAATTCACAGCTATGAGAGCTTCGCCGAAGCGATCACGCGCAAGTTGATCGAGGAGATCGCCGCGATCAACCATTCGGGCGGCGCGCGCCGGAGTTGAGCCGATCCGAATCCCGATCCGGCGGGTTGCCGGAAAAGTGTCGGCCCGAAAAGGGGGATCGGCGGGAGGCATGGCTTGCCGGCGAATTGCAACGGAGTGTATTGTCCAAGAAACAAGGGCCGACATGACCTGCTCCCCGGGGGATACCGTTGTGCGAAAGAGCGCCGCGTTCATCGCCGTCTTTGCCGCATGCCTTGCCGCCGTGCCGTTCGCCGCGAGCGCCGCTGAACTGCGCATCGGGTTCACCGCCGACCCTCTCACGCTCGACCCCGCCAACCATCGCTCGCGCGAAACCGAGACGATCATCCGGCTGATCTACAGCGGCCTCGCCGCCAACGCGCCGGACATGACCGTGGTGCCGGACGTGGCCAAGTCCTGGCAGTGGACCGACCCGAAGACCCTGCAGGTGACGCTGCGCGACGGCATCAAATTCCAGGGTGGCGAGACCATGACCGCCGACGACGTGGTGTACAGCTTCACCCGTCTGTTGAAGGAGGGTGCCGTCGGCGGGCAGACCAGCCCGCGCAAGGGCCTGCTGGGGCCGGTCACCGAGGTCACCAGGGTGGACGACCACACCGTGCGGTTCGTGCTCAGCGAGCCATGGCCGGTGCTGCCGGCCATGCTGACGTTCCAGGAAGTGGTGTCGAAGGATTTCACCGAAAAAGCAGGCACGCCGGGACTGGCGACCCAGACCGACGGCACCGGCCCCTTCGCACTGGTGCAATGGCGGCGCGGCGATTCACTGGTGTTGCAGCGTTTTCCGGCGTTTTTCGGCGATCCCTCCGATATTCCGCCGACCGGCAAGGCCTGCGTCGATCGGGTAATCGTGAAGATCATCCCCGAGAACGCGGCGCGGGTGGCCGCCCTGCTGGCCGGTGACGTCGACCTGATCAACGATTTGCCGGCGCACGACATCCGCACCGTCGAGGCCAACCCGAACACCAGGGTGGCGGCGGTGAACGGCACCCGCACGTTTTTCGTCGCCCTGAACAACGGGAAAAAGCCGTTCGACGATGTACGGGTGCGCCAGGCCGCGAATTATGCGGTCGACCGGCAGGTCATCATCGACCGCATCCTGAACGGCCGCGCGACGGCGTTGAACGGGGTGATGAGCCCGGCCGCCTTCGGCTTCAACCCCGACCTGCCAGCCTATGGCTATGATCTGGCGAAGGCCAAGGCGCTGCTGACCGAGGCCGGCTATGCCAACGGCATCGACGTGACACTGGATACCGACGGGCCGCAGAAGGATACCGCCGAGGCGATCGCATCGTTGCTGACGCGCGCTGGCATCCGCACCAGGGTGCAGGTCGGCGAAGCCGCGCAGTTGCGGGCGCGCTGGGCGCCGGACGGCTCCCGCGACGGCGACATGTGGATCAGTTCCTGGGGCAACGGCTCGCTCGATCCGACCGACATTTTTGTCCCCACGCTGCGTACGAAGGACCGCGGCAACTCGGCCGGATATGCGAACCCCGAGGTGGACAAGTTGCTGGACGCCGCCGGTCTGGAAACCGACCAGGCCAAGCGGGCAAAACTGTATCGCGACGCGCAGGCCCTCGTGAACCGCCAGGCGCCATGGATATTCCTGTGGCTGCCGCAGGATCTTTACGGCGCCTCGAAGCGGCTCGTGGGGTGGCAGCCGCTGGCCTCCGGCATGCTGAACCTGCGCGATGCCTGCGTGCAATAAGTGACCCCAGCCGCCCTGCTGGCGCGCCTGCTGCACCTGATCCCGGTGCTGTTGGGCGTGACCGTCGTGGTGTTCCTGATGATGGCGGCGACCCCGGGCGATCCGGCCGAGGTGATGCTGGCGGGTCAGCAGGCCACCCCCGCCCAGGTTGTGGCGCTGCGCCATGACATGGGGCTGGACCGACCCCCGCTGGAGCGGTTCGGGCTGTTCGTCGGCCACGCGTTGCGCGGCCAGTTCGGGCAGAGCCTGTTTCACCGCCGGCCGGTGGCGCAGGTCATCGCCGAGCGGCTGCCGGCAACCATCGAACTGAGCCTGGCGGCGCTGGTGTTGGCGCTCGTCGTCGCGATCCCGCTCGGCGTGCTGGCCGCGGTGAAGCGCGGCGGCTGGCTGGACCGCGCCGCAACGTTCGGCACGCTGTTGGGCGTGTCGCTGCCCGGGTTCTGGTTCGGCATCCTGCTGCTGATCGGCTTTGCCGTGCAATGGCGGCTGCTGCCGGTTTCCGGCGAGATCGACTATGCCGCGCAGCCCCCGTCGGTCACCGGTTTTCTGCTGATCGACAGCGTGCTGGCCGGCCGGTTGGACAGCCTGCTCAATACGCTGGCGCATCTGGCGCTGCCGGCGATAACGCTTGGGCTGCCGATGGCAGCTATCCTGATGCGAGTGACGCGATCCTCGATGCTGGACGCGCTGCGCCAGGACTACATCACTTTCGCCGAAGCGAAGGGGCTGTCGCGCGGGCGGGTGCTGTTGGTACACGCGTTGAAGAACGCGTTGCTGCCGACGGTGACGGTGGCGGCGCTGGAGACCGGCGCGCTGCTCGGTGGCAACATGGTGGTGGAGACGGTGTTCGGCTGGCCCGGCCTGGGGCGGCTGGTGGTGGAGAGCATTTTTGTCCGCAATTATCCGCTGATGCAGGCGGCGGTGCTGCTCTACGCGGTCACTTTTGTCCTGCTGAATTTCTGCGCCGATCTGCTCTACACGATATTGAATCCACGGGTGCGGATGTGAGCCGTTTTGCCGCCCTTCGCGGGATACGCGTGTCGTATCTGGTGGTCGCGGTTTTCGTCGGGATGGCGGTGTTGGCGCCGGTCATCGCGCCGCACGATCCGGCCGATTCCGACCTGTTCCGGCGGTTGCAACCGCCGTTCTGGATGGCCGGCGGCGAGGCGGGCTTCCCGCTGGGCTGCGACGCGCTGGGACGCGATATCCTGTCGCGCATCATTTACGGCGCCCGGATTTCCATTCTCGTCGGTGTGGTGGTGGTGTCGGCCGCCACCGTCATCGGCGTGCTGGCGGGGTTGGCCGCGGGCTATCTGCGCGGCTGGGTGGACGCAGTGGTTTCGTGGATGACAGATGTGCTGCTGGGTTTTCCTTATCTGATCTTCGCCATCGGGCTGATGACGATGATCGGCCCTGGCCTGCTCAACATGGTTTTTGCCCTGGCCTACAAGGAATGGGTGGTGCCCTGCCGCGTCGTGCGCGGCGAAACCCTGGCGGCGCGAGAAACGGAATACGTGGAGGCGGCAAGGGCACTCGGAGCCTCGCGCCGGTTCATCATGCTGCGCGAGGTGTTGCCGAACATCCTGGCCCCCGTGCTGGCGGTGGCCACCGTGCGGGTGGCACAGGTGATCATCCTGGAGGCGAGTCTTTCGTTCCTCGGCCTCGGCGTGCAACCGCCGACGGCGTCGTGGGGATCGATGATCGCCGACGGGCGCGGATATATTCTCGATGCGTGGTGGGTGAGCACCTTTCCGGGGGTGGCGATTCTGCTGCTCGTACTGGCGATCAACCTGGCGGGTCAGGCGCAGCGCCGTGACGACCATGGTTGATCCGCTGTTGGAAGTGAACGATCTTCGCGTCGGCTTCGCCACCGCCCGCGGCATGGTGCGCGCGGTGGACGGGGTAAGTTTGCATGTCATGCCTGGGGAATCGCTCGGGGTCGTGGGCGAATCGGGCTCCGGCAAGAGCGTAACTTTCGCCGCCGTCATGGGGCTGGTGAAGCCGCCGGGTCGGGTGGAAGGCGGGTCCATCCGGTTCGCCGGACGCGAACTCGCAGCGCTGTCGGCGGCCCAGTGGCGGGCGCTGCGGGGCCGGTCGATCGCCATGACACTGCAGGACGCGCTCACCGCGCTGAATCCGGCGCTGACCGTGGGCACGCAAATCATCGAGGTGCTGCTGGCCCATGCCGAGGATCTTCCCGTGGGCTGGCAGGCGCGGCGCAAAGCGGCGCGCGCGCGCGCCATCGAGGCGCTGCGGTTGGTCGGCATTCCCGATCCACTTGCGCGATTGGATGAATATCCGCACCAGTTTTCCGGCGGCATGCGCCAACGCGTGATGATCGCTATCGCGTTGTCCTGCCGACCGCGTCTGCTGATCGCCGACGAGCCGACGACGGCGCTGGACGTGACGGTGCAGGCGCAGGTGCTGGACCTGATCGGCGACCTACGGCGCGAATTGGGCATGAGCTTGGTGCTGATCACCCACGACCTTGGCGTGGTGGCCGAGCATTGCGACCGGGTGGCCGTGATGTATGCGGGGCAGGTCGTGGAGACCGGCCCGACAGAGGCGGTGATCGCCATGCCGCATCATCCCTACACGCAGGGACTGCTGCGGTCGATTCCCCATCCGGGACAGGAAATCCGGCCGATCGAGGGACAGGTGCCGGAGTTGCTGGGCCTCGGCGTGCAATGCCGGTTCATGCCGCGTTGCCCGGTGGCGCGCGCGGAATGCGGGCAACCCGTGCCCATGGACGTGTTGCCCGGCGGACGCGCGTTGCGTTGCGTGCGGGCTCGGGAGCTCGCATGACCGCGCTACTCGACGTGCGTGATGTGGTGAAGTGCTACGCGGCGCGGCGGTCACTGGCCGCGCGGCTGCTGCGCCAGCCCAGGCCGGTCGTGCAGGCCCTGAACGGTGTCAGCCTGAGCATCGCCAAGGGCGAGACGCTGGGGCTGATCGGGGAGAGCGGTTGCGGAAAATCCACGCTGGGGCGGACAATCCTGCGCCTGGTCGAGCCCGACAGCGGCGTTGTGGTGTTCGACGGCACCGACGTGACCGCGCTGGGCAGCGGTGCGCTGAAGGCGATGCGGCGACGCATGCAGATCGTCTTCCAGAATCCCTATGCCTCGCTGAATCCGCGCCGTACCGCGGCCGAAATCGTGGCGGTGCCGCTTGCGCTGCACGGGTTGGCACGCGGGCGGACGCTGCGCGAACGGGCGGTGGCGATGCTGGAGACGGTGGGACTGTCGGCGGCGCAGGTCGATCGCTATCCGCACCAGTTCAGCGGTGGGCAACGGCAACGCATCGGCATCGCGCGGGCGCTGGTGCTGCAACCCGAATTCGTCGTCTGCGACGAACCGGTCTCCGCGCTGGACGTTTCGATCCAGGCGCAGATCCTGGCTCTTCTCGATCAGCTGAAGCGCGACTTCGGGCTGACCTATCTGTTCATCTCGCACGATATCGGCGTGATCGGCCATGTCAGCGACCATCTTGCCGTGATGTACCTGGGCAACATCGTGGAAGCGGGGCCGGCGCGCGAGGTGTTGCGCGCGCCGCACCATCCCTACACCGCGGCACTGTTGGCCTCGGTGCCGTTGCTCACGGGCGGCAAGCGGACACGAACCAAACTGCCGGGTGAACCGCCCTCGCCGCTGCGCCCGCCCCCGGGTTGCGGGTTTCACCCGCGCTGCGCCTTTGCCAGTGAGATTTGCCGCAACGTCGCCCCGCCGGTGCGGGCGCTCGGGGGCGGAAGGGTTGTGACATGCCATCATTTTCCGTGAAGGGGGCTCTGGTTTCGCTGGACGGCGACGCAGTGACGCGCGGGCGGTCGCAGGCCGCCTGTTGCCCCGAGGCGGTTGGCGCCGTGCGCGCGATGGTGGTGTCGCGACTGGCCGGCACCGTGGACCTCGTGGCGAGCCATGCGGGGTTTCTGCGCCGACAGTGGGACGAGACGGCGCGGCTGGACCCGGCGGGATTAGCGGAAATGCGAGGCGTGGCCGAGGGGTTCGCGATTCCGGAGCGAGTGCTGTTGGCGTTCCTGTTCGCCGGGCAATTGGCGGGGGCAGGGGGGGACGAATGTTCGGCCTGGGCATTCGGGAGCCTGGTCGGCAAGAACCGGGATCTGCGCGCGCCGGTGCTGGCGGTGCAGCGTGTGTTCCTCCATTGCGATCCGGCGTGGCACGGGCGGCGCGTGCTGTGCGTGGGCTCGCTCGGCGCGCCTGGAGCCTATTCGAGCGGCATGAACTCGGACGGACTGGCGCTGGCGGACACCCAGGTGGTGACGCGCGACCAGGGACCCGGCCTGTTGCGCTATTTTTTGATGGGCAAGCTGTTGGCGGAATGCGGTGACGTCGGTGAAGCGCTGGAGCTGTTGCGCCGGATACCGCATGCGGGCGGCGGCAATCTGATCCTCGCCGACGCGGGCGGCGCGATGGCAAGCGTCGAAATCGGCCACCGGGCGTTGGCCATCAAGCGCAGCACCGCGGGCTGGGTGGCGCGAACCAATCATTTTCTCGCACCGGCGCTGCGCAACACGCTGGTCGCGCCAGGCGGGGACAGCTCCGCGGGCCGGCTGGCGACCTTGACCGGCTGGCTCGCCGGGCTGGATGGGCCGCCGGACGAGGCCACGGCGGCCTCCATCATGTCGTCGCACGACACGCCGGACGGCACCGGCCTGTGCCGGCACGGCGAGGCGGGCGGCTCAGCCACCGTGTCATGCCACCTCTACGACTGCGCAGCTCGCACGCTGACCTTCGCCTATGGCAATCCCTGCGCGGGCAATTGGTTCCGTACCGCACTTTCGGTTTAACAGCACGAGGGTCACATGGATTCTCTTCGCATCATCTGCCCGAACGGACATCTCGGTTTCGCGCCGCTGAAACCGGGCAGCTTCAATCTCGGCGTGGCGGCGGGGCCGCACTACATCGGCGCGGATTCGGGCAGCGACGACGTCGGGCCGGTGCCGCTGGGCTCCGACACCTCCACCGCGCCGCTGGCCTGGCAGGTACACGACCTTGAGCACATCCTGCTGGCCGCGCGCACGCACAAGGTGCCGATGATCATCGGCTCGGCGGGCGACACCGGCGCCGACAGCCGGGTGGACCTCTATCTCGGCATCATCCGGGATCTGGCGAAGAAGCATGCGCTAAAACCGTTCCGGCTGGGCTGGTACTATTCGAATGTGGACAAGGAGGTGGTGCGGGCAGCCATCCGACGCGGCGAGGCGGTGGAAGGGCTGGACGGGCGGGATGCGCTGACCGAGGCGGAGCTGGACGCCACCGACCGCATCGTCGCCATGGCTGGGGTCCATCCCTACATCAAATTGCTCGAACAGGGCTGCGATGTCATCATCGGCGGGCGTAGCAGCGATTGTGCCGTGTTCGCCGCGCCGGCGATTTTCAGTGGGTTTCCCGAGGCTCACGCCTACTATCTTGGCAAAGTGCTGGAATGCGCGAGCTTCTGCGCTGAACCGTACGGGGCGAAGGAGACGGTGCTGGGCGAAGTGAGCCAGCACGATGTGCAGGTGACGGCGATGCACCCGGACCAGCGTTGCACCATCGCATCGGTGGCGGGGCACGCGATGTACGAACGCTCGAACCCCTATGACGAGTTCGTCGCCGGCGGGCGGCTCGACATGCGGGACTGCGTCTATGAACAGGTATCGGAGAAAACCACGCGGATCACCGGCCAGCGCTTTATCCCCGCGCCGCAATTCCGGGTCAAGCTGGAGGGCTCCGGCAAGGTCGGCGAACGCTATGTTGGCCTGGTCGGCATTCGCGATCCCTACTCGGTGAAGCATGTTGACCGCATGATCGACTGGGCCCGGGCGCAGGTGCGAGAGCGGTTTGGCGACGACGGCTATGAGCTGCACTACACGGTGTACGGGCGTGACGGCGTGATGGGGGCGATGGAGCCATTGCGCGACCAGCCTGGCCACGAAGTGGCGGTGCTGGTGCAGGGCGTGGCGAAGGACGCGCACACCGCGGAGGAAGTGGCGCTGATCGGCTCGCGGCAGTTGTTCTATGCGCGACTGCCCGAGGTCAAGGGCACGGCTGGGTCGGTGGCGTTTCCGCTCGACGAGGTGATGCGGGCCTCGCCGGCGTACCGATGGACTCTGAACCATACCATGGCGGTGCCGGATGGGCTGGCGCTGCATCCAACTTTTTCCGAAATGGTGGGTGCGTGATGACGACCCTAGGTGAGTTGGCGAAGACGGTGCGCAGCAAGAATGCCGGGGTGGACAAGATCACCTTCGATGTGATCTTTCGCGAACGCGAGACCTATGAACGGGTCACGCGCAGCGCCGTGCTGACGCGGGCAAGCGTGGCCGCGCTGTTCCGGATTCCCGAGAGCCGGCTGGCTGATTTCGTCAACTTTGCGCCGGGTCTGGCGATCAAGTTCACGATCTACCGCGAACGGCCGAGCGGCAGCGCCGGCGATCCCGACATCTTCGGCTGCCAGCAATACGCGCCGCTGCTGGATGTCGAGGTGCCCTGAATCCTCAAACGCCGCCGAGCATCTGCTTCGGCTTCGGCACTACCGCATCCGCGGGCTGATGGGAAAACATGGCAAGCCCCGGCGCCGGCATGTCGGCCTGCAGGATGGAGCCGGTTTCAGACTCCGTGATGAACAGGCGCGCACCGCCCGGCCCACCGAATGCCAGGTTGGTCGTCGAATACCCGGCGCAGGAGACCACCCGGTCAAGCGGTTCGGCCCGCGGCGAGAGACGCCACACCGAGCCGAAGCCAGCGTGCGCGACCAGCAGGCAGCCATTCGCGTCGAGCGCCAGCCCGTCCGGACCACTCGGCCCGCCATGCAGATGCGCGAAGATGCCCACCTTGCTCACCATGCCGCTGGCATGCAGCGGCACGCGCCAGATCTGGTTGGCCCGCGTCACGGCTACCAGCAGGAAGCTTTCGTCCACATCAACGACGATGCCGTTCGGGCTCGGGATCGTGTCGAGCAGACAGCCGAGCCGTCCGTCCGGTGTCAGCCGGTAGACCCGACCCGTCGGGTCCTGCATGCCCGTCTGCCCCTGGTCGGTGAAATAGAGCGTGCCCGAGCGGGCAAAGACGAGGTCGTTCACGCCCTTGAAGCTTTCCGAGCCGACCGTCTCCAGGAACGGCGTCACCGCGCCGCTTGCGGGCTCCAGCAGCATCAGGCCGCGCTTGTAGTCGGTGATGAAGATGCGCCCGTCCCGGTGAATCTTCAGCCCGTTCGGCCAGCCCTCGTATTCGGCCACCTGTTCCCAGTTGCCCGCCGGGTCGACGCGGAAAACGCGGCCATAGGGGATGTCGGTCACGTAGAGCGATCCGTCGCGATCGAAGGACGGCCCTTCGAGGAAGCTGTCGATCTCGTGCCCGCCGCGGTTGGCGTCGGCCCAGGCGCTGCGGCGCGGCTTGCGGAAGCGATCGGGCAGGCGAGTGAAGACGGTGGTCTCGATCCGGCGCGGCGGCGCGAAGAAACTCATGGCGGCAAGGCCTTTCAGTTCGCTGCCGGCACCGCGGTCCGGCGCCGGCCGGCGGCGGCGGGATCGCCCACCACGGCCATGATGATGGCGCCGGTCAGCATAATCGCCGCGATCGCGAGCAGGGGAATGATGAAGCTGTTGGTCTGCTGGCGCAGGTAGCCGATCAGATAGGGACCGACGAAGCCTCCGAGGTTGCCGATCGAAACGATCACAGCCAGACCGCCGGCAGCCGCGGGACCGGTCAGGAAGCTGGACGGCACCGCCCAGAACGTCGCCAGGAAGCCCATGATTCCGCACACCGTCACGGTCAGCGCCAGCATGGAAAGCACCGGCGACGTCGTGGCGACGCTGAGCGCGAGTGCCACCGCCGCGGTCGCCAGCGCGCCGACGACATAGACCATGCGATGGCCGCTGCGTACGGCGAGACGTCCCCACCACAGCATCAGAATCGCCGCGATCAGGTAGGGCAGCGCGGAGACGAACCCGGTCGCCACATAGGAGAGTCCAAAACCCCTGACGATCTGTGGCATCCAGATGCTGACGCCGAGCGAACCGACGATGAAGCAGAAATTGATCAGCGCGAACACGAACACGATCCCGGTGAACGCATCCCGCAGCCGCGCGCCGTGCCGCGCGGCCATTGTCGCCTGCTCCTGGGCCAGTTGGGTGGCGAGCCAGTCCCGTTCGCCCGCCGTGAGCCAACCCGCACCGCGTGGCCCATCGGACAGCACGAACAGGCAGGCCACGCCAAGCAGGACGGCCGGCAGGCCCTCGAGGATGAACAACCACTGCCAGCCATGCAGGCCGAGGATCCCGTCGAAGGTCAACAGCCACCCGGAAATCGGCGAACCGACCACGTTGGCAATCGGATTGCCGACCAGGAACGCCGCCGTCGCCCGTGCCCGCCAGCGGCCGGGGAACCAGTAGGTGAAGAACAGGAAGACACCGGGCGTGAAGCCGGCCTCCGCCATGCCGAGCAGCAGCCGCGCCGACGAAAAGCCGAAGGCGCTGCTGACGACGGCCGTGAGTGTGGCGACCAACCCCCAGGTGATCATGATGCGGGCGATCCAGCGCCGGCCGCCGAAGCGTTGCAGCGCCAGGTTGCTCGGGATTTCGCAGACGAAGTAGCCGATGAAGAACAATCCCGCGCCGAAGCCGAACACCGACGGCGTCAGGCCGAGATCCTTGTTCATCTGCAGGGCCGCGAAACCGACATTGATGCGGTCGAGATAGCTGACGACATAGCAGACGAAAATGAAGGGGATGATGCGGCGGAACACCTTCCGCATCAGCGCTTCCTCGGCGATGACCGGTTCGGGCAATGCCGTCGTGTTCATCGTGAATTTCCTTCCGTTGGGCTGATCGCCGGATCGCTGCGCGGGCGCGGGGACTCACGGGAGCGACCCTTGGCGGCGGGCAGGCCGCCGCACGCCCGGGTCAGGGCGATACCGGCGGCGCGAAGCTTCCCGCGCTTCGATCTTGCGAAGGCCCCGGTCACCCGGGACACCGGCCCGGAGATCGCCAGCACCCCGATGAGCGCGTCGCCGACCCCGAAGACCGGCATGGCAAGGGCGGCCGTGTGGGGATCGGTCACGCCGGAGGTAAACAGCGGCAGGTCCGCGTCGATCCCGCCTGCGGGCAGCCCATGCTCGAACCGGCGCAGCACTTGGGCGATCGCGGACTTGTCCATGGGTCGCCGGTCGCCGGGCTGCACATGCATGCGGATCCGATGCGCCGATTCGACCCGGAACAGGCACAGCCGTTCATTGCCGTGCCGGACATAGAACGAGGCGGTCTCGCCGGTTTTCGTCACCAGGTCTTCGAGTGCCGGCAACGCATGATCGGCGAGATCGAAGGATTGCTGATAGACCGAGCCAAGACGAAGGCACTCGGCGTCGAGCCGGTATCCGCCGTCCGGCAACCGCGCCAGCAACCCGAACGCCTCCAGGGAGACCGCGAGCCGCATGATCGTGCTCTTGACGAGACCGCTGCGTTCCGCGAGTGCGGCCAGACTGAGGCTGCCGTCGCCGCGGCGGAACGCGGTCAGCACGGCCAGCGCCCGCTCGACCGCGGAAACGCCGCTCACCGATTGCGGTCTCCCTGTTCTCATTCTTTCTCCCGTCGGGACCGCGATTGATCCTCACCACGGTCCCTTGTCGTGTCAGGCGAAGCCGTAGAGCCGCCTTGGATTGGTGACCAGAATGCGGGTGCGCGTGGCCGCGTTCGGCACCCATGTCGCCAGCAGGTTGAACAGGAGGGCATCGTCGGGCTTGTTGTTGGCCGGCTCGGTCGGATGCGGCCAGTCGCTGCCCCAGACCAGACGGTCGGGCGCTTCGCGCACATAGGCCTGAGCGACCTTGGTGGAATCGGCATAGGTCGGCGGACCGACTTTGGTGTCCTGATAGGCCCCGGTGAGCTTCACCCATGCCTTGCCCTTATGCAGCAGCTCCTTGATGAGGGCGAAGCACGGATCGTTCACGCCGGCCGGCTCGGTCATATGCGCCAGATGGTCGAACACGATCGGGCAGGGCACGCGGTTCCACACAGCGCGCGCCGCCAGGATCTGGTCGGACGCCATGTTGACCTGGATGTGCCAGCCGAGCGCGTGGACCCGTTTCGACAGCGGTTCTACCATGTCGATGGTGGTGGTGCCCGGCGGCGCCAGATTGAAGCGGATGCCGCGCACCCCCGCCGCATTCAGGGCCTTCAGCTCGGCATCGGTCACTTTGGTGTTGACGACGGCAACCCCGCGCGCCTCCGGGCCGAACTGGGTCAGGGCGTCCAGCAGACAGCGGTTGTCCACCCCATAGGTCGAGGGCTGGATGACGACATGGCGCGTGGTGCCGATGCGCTTCTGCAGCAGCCGGTAGTCGGCAACGGTGGCGTCGGCCGGCTTCAGCGTGGCCTCGGGGGCCATGGGGAAGCGGGAATCATAGATGTGATGGTGGCAGTCCGTCGCATTGGGCGGGGCCTTCAAATGCGGCAGCTCGGTTCCGGTCGACCACGGAACCTGCTGCGCCGCGGCTTCACGTGGCCGGCTCAACCCCGCGGCCGCCGCCGCTGCCCCGGTGATGGACAGCAGGACCGAGCGGCGATCGCAACCATATTGTGTCATGGCGTTTTACCTCCCATTTCGTTGCGTTAGACTCTTATAGACACGCCGGGCCGTACCGGCAAACAGCGCCTGCTTCTCGTCTTCCGAAAAATCCGCGGTCAGGCGCTTGAAACCGTTCCATAAGTTCCGATAGCCAACCATGCCTTTGTCGACCGGGAAATTGCTCTCGAACATGCACCTTCCGGGGCCGAACAGATCGATGCACGTCATGATGTAGGGCCGCCACGCAGCGGCCAATTCCTCCGAAGAAGGCGGCAACGGGGATTCGTCGAAGGCAAATCCACCCACCCGCATGGCCAGGCCGCCGAGCTTGACATGCACGTTCGGCAAGGTGGCGAGCCGCCGCATCGACGCTGTCCAGTCGACCAGCACCTCGGCACGGCACCCGGCATAAGGCCCGACGCCGATGGGGCCGCCGACATGATCGACGATCACCGTCAGATCAGGGACGCCCGTGGCGAGATCGAAAAGTTCATCAAGCTGGGTGTGGCCGGCCCATACGTCGAGCGATAGGCCGGCGCGCGCCAACGCCGCGGCGCCGCCGTGCACCCTGGGCTCGCGCATCAGCCCGGGCGATGTCGGCTGCGGCGTCAAGCGAACCGCGTCATCCGGGTGCCAGGCGACCGGGAAGCGGATACCGCACAGGCGGCCGCCGCCGGCGCGGTCCAGTGCCTCCAACACCGGCGCAACCTCCGGCCCGAGCGTCAGATCGGCGCAGCCGACGATACCGGCGCAGGCCCGCGCTTCACCGTAGAGGCCGCTGGCGCTCATCGTCGCCACGCCGTTGACGAATTCCACCTCGCCGATTGGACGCAGCGCCTCCGGGCCGTCCGCCCGGTACATCGAACGGCACTGGATGAAGACCGTCTGAACCACGCGATGGCCCGCGGCAAGATCCTCCAGCAGTTCCGGCAGCAAATAGCAGTAGTTCGGCCGGTCCCAGAGATGGTGATGCGGGTCGACGATCTCCCGCTCGGGTTCCAGGACCGGCTCGGGGCGCAGTGCGAGCCAGTCCGGCCGTACCGGGATGTGCGGCGGTGTCGCGATGCTCATCTTCAGCTCTCGACAGGACAACCAAGGCGGGCGAGCGCCGCGTCGACCCAGGCGCGGTCATTGTAGCCGGCCCGGATGCCCGCCATCTGCTTGACCTCGGCCGCATGTTTCGCCGCCGCGGCCCGATAGATCGCCTCGACATCGGCCATGGGCACCACGACCAATCCGTCATCGTCGCCGAGCATGAGGTCGCCGGGCATGATCACCATGCCGCCGATCGCGATCGGCACATTGATTTCGCCCGGCCCGTCCTTGTACGGCCCACGATGGGTGATGCCGGCCGCAAAGACCGGGAAAGTGCCCGACCGGATGGAAGCCGCGTCACGGATCGCGCCATTGATGACAAAGCCGCCAAGGCCGCGGGAGGCCGCGTGCGCCACCATCAGCTCGCCGGTCATCGAGTTGGTGAGATCGCCCCCGGCATCGACGACGACGATATCGCCGGGCTCGGCGATATCGATCGCCTTGTGCATCATGAGGTTGTCGCCCGGCCGCGTCTTCACCGTGAACGCCGGGCCGGCCAGCACGCCGCCGGCATGCATGGGCCGCAGCGTCGGGCCGGCGGCCGTCATGCGCGCCATCACGTCGCTGACATTGGCCACGGGCAGGTCGCGGAACCGGGCGACCACGTCGGCCGGCGTCCTCGCGCGCAGCGGCAGTATCCGAAACCCGATTGTCATGGTGCGTTTCCTCGTTGCGATCTTGCGGGCCACCGACCCAGGAGGACGGCAGCGCGCTGCACTCTACCAAAATGGAATGCCATTGCAAAGTGCTACAGCACGGCGTCGGTGGAAGCGAACATTTCGGAATGACGTTTCGGATCGCTTGACCTCGTCTTGAGTCCTGGATAACGTCACCATGTCGGTGATTTGAAACACTACCGATGGAACGATCAAGAAGGCGCAGGCGCCAGGACTAGAGGAAGGAAACGGCGGGATGCCAGAGCTCTCCGCATCAGTGCCATGGTACCGACAGTTGCCTCGCGCGGCCTGGTGGGCCTTGCTGATGGCGGGCCTCGGCTGGATGTTCGAAAGCTACGATTCCTTCATGCTGGCGTTGACGCTGCCGACGCTGTCTCCCGAGTTCGGGCTCAGCCGGCCCCAGATTGGTGCCCTGATCAGCATCACCGCGGCGGGGCAGATCATCGGCGGCATCACCTTCGGCTATGTGTCCGACCGGCTCGGCCGCGTCCGCACGGCCTTCCTGTGCATTTGCATCTACTCGGTCTTCTCCGGTCTGATCGCCTTCGCGCCCTCGGCGCAATGGCTCGCCGGCCTGCGCTTTTGCGGCGCTCTCGGCATGGGGGGCACCTGGACCGCCGGCGCCGCCCTGGTGGCCGAGACCTGGGGCCCGCAGCTGCGCGGCCGCGGCGGCGCCTACATGCAGATGGGCCTGCCACTCGGAGCACTCCTTGCCATCGCTGCCTCGGCCATCGTCGGCGCCTTCAACGGCGGCAACCTGGAGCATCTGGGCTGGCGCACGCTGTATCTCATCGGCGCCCTGCCCGCCGTCATCCTGTTCTTCGTCATGCGGCGGACGCCGGAATCGCCGGTCTGGCTGGCGCGGCGCGGCGCCGCACGGGGAGGGCCGGCCCGGATGACGGCACGTCTGGTCCCCCGCGAACACCTGCGCAATGCCGTCTTCGCCTTCGCTTTCGTGTTCTTCCTGCAATACGTGTTCTGGGGCGTTTTCAACTGGACGCCGACGTTCCTCGCCACGGTCAAACATTACACATTCCTGAGCAGCCTGCCTTTCGTGCTGTCCCTGCAGACCGGCGCGCTCACCGGCTTTCTCGTCTTCGGCGGATTCGTCGACAGGCTCGGCCGCAAACCAATGTTCGTGAGCTACATTCTGGTCGGTATCGCCGCCGTGTCGGGCTACGCCTTCGGCCCGGCCGCCACACTGATCGTCGCGATCTTCTTTTCCGGTTTTGCCGTGAACGGAATCTTCGCCGGCATGGGGCCGTTCATCGCCGAGTTGATCCCGGATACGCCGTCGCGCGGCTTCATCATGGGGCTGATCTACAATGGCGGCCGCAGCGGCGGCTTCATTGCGCCAAGCGTGATCGGCCTGCTGGCTTCCGGCTCGGGCGGGATCACGGCGGGGCTCGGCACCACCATCGTCGCTTTCGTCCTGGCCTTGCTGGTCATTCTCTGTATCCCCGAAACCAAGGGGCGCATCCTGCGCTGAAGAAAGGAACCGTCCATCCATGCACAAGCTGGTTTTCTGCCGTCCTCTGCACCCTGACGCGATGGCCCTGCTGGCGGCCCGCAAGGACGTCGAGGTCGTGCAGCTCGCGCCTGACTTCCGCAGCCCACCGGTCGAGCGGGTACTGCCCGAACATATCCGCGACGCTTTTGGCGTCATGCTCGCGGGGCAATCCATGCCCGAGGCATTGCTGATGGCCGCCCCGGAACTGCGCGTGATCAGCCGGTTCGGCGTGGGCTACGACGGCGTGGACATTCCGACCTGCACCAAGCGCGGCATCCTGGTGTGCGTGGCCAACGGCGCCAACGATCTGTCCGTAGCCGAACACGCCATGATGCTCATGCTGGCGGTGGCGCGGCGGACGGTGGAATACGATGCCTCCGTGCGCGCCGGCACCTGGATGCTCCAGACCGGCCGGCGCATGCACGAACTCGCGGGAAGGAAAGTGCTGGTGATCGGCTACGGCCGCATCGGCACGCGGGTGGCACGACTGTGCAAAGCGTTCGGCATGACGACGATGGTCAGCGACCCCGCCTTCCCCACGCCGCGCATCGCCGCCGACGGCCACATCCCGGTGACCAAGGACGTGTGGGCCGCCATTCCCGAAGCCGACGTGGTCACGCTCCATTGTCCGCTGGACGACGTCACGCGGGGCATGGTGAACGCGGCATTCCTCAAGCGCATGAAGCCAACGGCCTGGCTGATCAACACCGCCCGCGGGCCGATCGTGGACGAGCCGGCGCTGGCGGCCGCGCTGGCGGACGGCACCATCGAGGCGGCCGGCCTGGACGTTCTGGCGCGCGAACCGGAGGCGGCGGGCAACCCGCTGTTCGACCTGCCCAACGTGGTGCTGAGCCCGCACAACGCCACCAGGCCGCAGGAGTGTTTCGTCAGGGTGTCCCGTCGGGCGGTGCTGAACCTGCTCGACTTCATCGATGGAACGATCGATCCCGGATATACCGTGAACCCGGAGGTGCTGGGGCGGAACGCGGCGTAAGGAAAGGTCAGGCCGGGCGGCGGCGGGCGCCGCCGGGCTTGGCCGGGGGCGACACCAGTGGGCCGATCGCCTGCTCGATGCGTGTCAGGTCCGGCCGGTCGCGCCGCGCGTGGCTATCGAGCGCGCGGCGCATCGCCAGCACGTGCGCCGGCGTGGTCCCGCAGCAGCCGCCGACGATGCGCGCCCCGGCATCGACGGCGAGCCGGGCGTATTCCGCCATCAGCACGGGGGTGCCGGAATAGGTCAGGCCTTCGTCCGTTGCTTGCGGAATGCCGCAGTTCGCCTTGGCGATCACCACGGCCTCCGGCGCCGCTTCCGTCATCGCCAGCACCGAACACAGCAGGTCGGACGCGCCGACGCCGCAGTTGCATCCGATGCCGTGCGGCGCCGGCGCGAACGCGCCGACGGTCCGGGTCATCGCGGCCGGGCTCACCCCCATCATGGTGCAACCGCGCGTATCGAAGCTGGCGGTGATGGTGCAGGCCATGCCAACACGCGCGGCGGCGGTGGCCGCGGCGCGCATCTCCTCCAGCGCCGACATGGTCTCGATCCATACCAGAACGGCGCCGCCCTCGCGCAGCGCATCGATCTGCTCGGCGAACACGTCCACCGCCTCGTCCTCGGTGAGCGGGCCGAAGGGCGCCATCAGCTCGCCGGTCGGGCCGACCGAGCCGGCCACGACCACCCGGCGCCCCGCCGCATCGGCGACGGCGCGCGCGTTGCAGGCGGCGAGCAGGTTCAGTTCGTGCGTGCGGTCCGCCGACCCGTGCATCGCCAGGCGGCGTCTGTTGCAGCCGAACGAGTTGGTCAGGATGATGTCGGCGCCCGCATCGACGAAGTCCTGGTGCAGGCGGCGGATGCGGTCGGGGTGGTCGGCGTTCCACAGCTCGGGTGCCGCCCCGGCGGCCAGCCCCATCTCGAAAAGGTTGGTGCCGGTCGCACCGTCCGCGAGCAGCCACTCGCGATCCCGCAGGAGTTCCTCGATCATCGTTCCACCCCGATGGCTCGCCCCAGTGCGGCCACGCACGCAGTGTCGCCGCTGGTCGGGCCGATGTCCAGCCGGGCCGGTCAGCTTTTGCCGTTACGCCGGGCCAGGACCTCGAAGAACCGGTCGAGATTGGCGATTGGGGATCGAGGAGGGATGTCGCAGCCCGACGACAGGACGAAATTCGGATAGGGACGCATTTCCGCCAGCAGCGCCGCGGTCGTCGCTTCCACCTCGTCGGGAGTCCCGAGCCGCAACATGCCGGCGGGGTCAACGTTGCCGCATACCAGAACGTCGCCGGGAACCTGGGTAATGATGTCGGTCAGCTTGACCGCGTTGCCGAAATGCAAGGCACCGGCGCCCGTGCCGACCATCGAGCTGACCAGCCGCGTCGTGTTGCCGCAGTTGTGCAGGACGAAGGCAAAGTCCTCGCCCTGAATCGCCTCGACCACCCGTCGGATGTAATTGGAGGAGAATTCGTCGCACGCCGCAGGCGACAGCAGCCCTGCCAGCGGTTCGGCCATCAGGATGCCGTTCACCCCTGTGGCCCTGATGGCGGCTGCATAATCGAGCAAAAAAGCGGTGCATGTCTCGAGCACCGCATGCAGCACATCGGATTTGCGCCGCGTCATCATCAAGGCCTCGTTCACGTCGAGCAGCCTGCCCGCCAGTGAAAACGGGCCGATGCAGCCGCCGAAGACCGGACGATCCGAGACCGCCTTGGCCGCCAGCCTCATGCCTTCGATGAATTCACCGGTGCGCTTTTCGCCCACCGCCGGAACTTTCAACGCCATCGCCGAATCAAGATCCTTGGCGATCGCGCCGACCACTGTCGGCACTTCCTGGTCGGAAAAGACCACATCGGCACCGAACGCCTCCGCCTCCACCGACAGATCCATCACCGTTACGGCGGCGGCGGACTTGTACCTGTTGGCAAGCGCCTCTATGATGGATGACTGGTTTTTTCCGCTCATGACGACGTCGCTGACCCTGAGGCCGGTCAGTTCGAGACCCGGGTAGGTCATGATCGGGATCGCGCGAACACGCCCGCCTTCGAGAATGGAACGCTTCCAATCGAGCATGTTCATTTTGCGATGCAATCCTTCTATCGAGCGGCGTCCAAGGCGGCTTTGCGGGCATTCGCGGGATCCGCGAAGAACCGGTTTTCCAGCCCTTTCTGGTTCTCGTAGATCGATCCCTGCAAGTCCGCCGGCGGCAATGGCAGCCGCACGGGGACGTGCTCCAGCCGCGGCTCGATGGTCGACTTGCCCGCCACCATCAGCTCATCGAAGGCCTCGATGTTCGGAAATCCCAGCAGCGGCCAGGCATCCGCGGCGCGGAACTGGAAGAGGAGCAAGCGCCTGTCCCGGCTTGATGTGTTTGGCGCGGAACCGTGGATCGCGCGAGCGTGGTGGACCGTGATCGAACCCGCGCGGCCCAGCAGCGGGACGGCCTGGGAGAAATCCACGCCGCACGTCGCCGGGTTCATGGCGCCGCAGAACCGCCCCTTGGCGTGATGATCGTAGATCGGCCCCTTGTGGCTGCCGGGAATCACCAGCAACGGCCCATTCTCCAGCCCCATGTCGTCCATCATCACGCCGACCGCCGCCAGGTCGTCATTCGTATGGGGATAGAACGCCCAGTCCTGGTGCCATTCGACCGCCGCCCCGAAACCGGCGGATTTCAGGTTCAGCTTCGCGGTGTCGAAGCGGATATCCGGCCCCCACAGATCCGCCAGCACGGCAAGGATCTTCGAATGGCGCACCAGCCGACCATACTCCCGGTCGTGCCGGTCCGGGTTCTTGATGCGTCGCACGCGCGGCTCATCGGGCGTGTGGCTGTCCTCGAGATCATAGATCTCGTTGTGCGCGGTCACGGCGCGTGCTTTCTGCACAAAACCGTCGGTAATATCCCTGAGGAGGCGCACTTCATGCCCAGACAGGATATCCGGCACCACGATAGCGCCGACCCGGTTGTATTCGTCGATTTGATCACTGCTGAGCATGGGCTCTCCCCCCTGGCTGTCCATCCCGAATCGAACGGGCAAATTTTATCCGTTTGTCTCCCGGACACCGGCTTGAAGGCCCGGAGCGTGCCGAACCTCTGGCTGACCGTCAACCACTCCCGGGGGCGGGAAATTCGCGTGCCCCCGGGTCGCGGTGTTGCAGGGGTCACTGCGCCGGAAGTGTTGACGCAACCTCCGGCGCTTCCTGGTCCTCCGGATGTTCCGCACGGATGTCGCTGTGGGTGGTCTCCGGCCCCCACCAGATCGCCAACGCCGTCAGCAGCGACAGCAGGATGACATAGCAGGCAACCCCCCAGGGGGCGCCCGCCATCCAGCCTACGAGCAGGGCGGCGATCAGCGGCGACGGACCGCCCGCGAGGATCGATCCCAGTTCGCGGGCGAAGGCGAAACCGCTGTAACGCAGCCGCGGGCCGAACAATTCGGCGAAGTACGCGGCCTGTGGGCCGAACATCCCGCCGCCGCCGATCCCCATGATGAGAATGAAGGCGAGGCTGATCATCACCGGATTCCGCGTCCCCACCATCAGGAAGAACGGAAACGCGAACAGCGCCGAGAACAGCGCGCCGCCCATATAGACCGGCCGCCGCCCGATCTTGTCCGACAACCAGGAGGCCAGCACGATACAGAACATCTCGGCGAAGTTGCCGAGCATGACGCCGGTGATCGCGACTTCCCGCGACATGTGCAGCGTGTTGATGACATAGCCCAGGCCGAACACCGGGAACAAGTAGCCAAGCCCGTTCTCCGCCAGGCGCGCGCCGATCACCACCAGGAAGTTGCGGGGGTGCCGCCGCAGCGCCTCGATGGCGGGCACGCGCAGCTTGGGGCGCTTGGCGTTGGCCTCGGTGAACACCGGGGTCTCGGAGATGCGCATACGGATATAGACGCCGACCAGGAGCAGGACCAGCGAGACCAGGAAGGGGATACGCCAGCCCCAGGCCAGCAGGTCGTCCTTCGACATCATGGTGACGAGGTAGAACACGCCGGCTGCCATCAGGTTGCCGGCGGTGACACCGAGCGGCGCGAAGCTGCCATAGAGACCGCGCTTGCCCGGCGGGGCGAATTCTACCGCCAGGATCACGGCGCCGCCGTATTCGGCGCCGGCGCCGAAACCCTGCATCAGGCGCATGAGCAACAGCAGAAGCGGCGCCCAGATGCCGATCGCCGCGTAGGTCGGCAGCAGGCCGATCAGGAAGGTGCCGCCGCCGACCAGCAGGATGGTCGCCACCAGCATCGGCTTGCGGCCCATTCGGTCGCCGAAATGGCCGAAGAACAGGCCGCCGAACGGGCGCACGAGGAAGCCGACGGCGAAGGTCGCATAGGCCGCCAGCGTACCGATCGTGACGTCGAATTTCGGAAAGAACAGTTCGCCGAAGACCAGGGCCGATGCGGTGCCGTAAATGAAGAAGTCATACCACTCGAGGGCCGACCCGATGGCGGATGCCACCAGAACGTGGCGCAGCGTATTCGGCGATACGCGCGGTGCTGTCCCACTCATCGGTGTTTACTCCCCACCGCCAGAGAGCAGGTGTCGCAATACCGCCCGGCGTCCCGTTGCGATATCATTCCGCGTGTCCTCCACTGTCGAGCCGTT
Organism: uncultured Acetobacteraceae bacterium; assembly: GCA_964459005.1. GTDB lineage: Bacteria > Pseudomonadota > Alphaproteobacteria > Acetobacterales > Acetobacteraceae > Rhodovastum. Next base: position 4,564 of record CAYWOW010000009.1, on the reverse strand, counting down.
TCTTACTGGCCCTGTTTTCTCGGGTCGCTGCGATGGGCGCAGCGAGAGAACATACGCGAACAGCCAAACCCTGGCGCGGATGTGCGTCTGTTCGACCGACCCGCAGCACTCCTTGGAACGCGAGCAAATTCCGGCGGATGTGTCTTTGATCTAAATCAAGAATTCGACCCAATATTCGCCGGGCCAACGGCCGATCCGGACCCGGAGCCTCCGGTCCGGTCAAACCGTACAGGAAAGCCCGCATACATCCGGGAAATCCGGAATTTCCTCTTTCACCTGCTCATCATCTTTGGATAACATCAGGTGGACGAAGATGATGCACGGCGGTTGATGGTCGCTGCGTTCCAGCCGGACCAGTAGCCAGGAGAGGCGAGGACATGACTCACAAGGAAAGAATGCTGATGGCGGTGCGGGGCGAGATGCCCGATGTGCTGCCCTATGCCCCGCGCTATGACCTTTGGTACAACGCCAATTCCTATATGGGGACGCTGCCGCCGCAGCATCGTGGCCGGACGGCCAACGAGATCGCCCGCGCCGAGGGCTGGGCGCTGCACAAGGTCACTCCCGATCTCCTCGCCAAGGACCGGCCGGAGGACACCATCCATCGCGGCATCGGACTCTATTCGCTGCGGGAATGCGGCTACCGCATCCGCCTGTCGCCGAAGGTCGAGGTCGAGAGCCGCCAGGAAGGGTCCACCCGCTACGTCGATTACCACACGCCGCTCGGCAGCGTCGGGGTGATGGAAGTGATCACCGAGGAGATGCGCCAGGCCGGCGTGTCGATCACTTGGCTGAACCAACGCGCGATCAAGCGTGTCGAGGACTACCGCGTGCTGGCCTACATCTTCGAAAACATCGAGGTGCTTCCAGCCTATGACCGGTACGCCGAATACCAGTCCGAGGTCGGCGAGGACGGCATCGCCTGCCTGATGGGAACCTCCGGCGCCTCGCCGATGCAGCACATCCAGCGCGACCTGCTCGACGCCACCGACTTCTTCATCGAGTACCGCGACCACCAGAAGGAGATGCGCCATCTCGCCGGGGCCATCGCGCCGGTGCTCGAACAGATGCTTTCGGTGGTAGCTCACTCGCCGGCCGAGATGGTCGAGTGGGGCGCCAACTTCGACGACATGGTCACCTATGCGCCGTATTTCGAGAAAGAGATCAAGCCGTGGCTGCTCAAGGCCGGCGCCGCCCTGCGCGCGGGGGGCAAAGCAATGCTGTGCCACACCGACGGCGAGAACCTGGGCCTGCTCGACCTCATCCGGCAGTCCGAAATCGACGTCGCCGAGGCTGTCTGCCCCTTCCCGATGACCAAGGTCACGCTCGCCGAATACTATCGGCGCTGGGGCGACAGGACCACCATCTTCGGCGGCATCCCGCAGAGCCTGCTGCTCGAGGACACCGCTTCCGAACAGGACTTCAAGGACTACCTGGACGGTTTCTTCGGGGCCATCGCACCGGGCAGGCGGTTCATCGTCGGCATCGCCGATACCACGCCGCCCAACGCGGTGTTCGACCGCCTGGTGCGTCTCGGTGAGCGGGTGGACAAGGACGGGCGGCTGCCCCTGACCAGCACCGGGGTCTATCACGAAACTCCCGTCGAGGCCGCGGCGCCGGCCGGACAACAGTTCGTCCCGGATGAAGTTTTCCAGGACGTTCAGCAGGACGTCATCGATGGCGATCAGGAGAGCATCGGCGGTCACATCCAGGCGCTGCTGGATCAGGGCGTGAATGGCCACGACATCCTCCACAAGGGCGTCATCCCGGCGATGGACGTGGTCGGTCAGCAGTTCAAGAACTGCGACCTGTTCATTCCCGATGTTCTGCTGGCCGCTCGTGCCATGGGCGAGGCCATCCGCATTCTGGAACCGCATCTCTCCACCGGCGAGCGTTCGGCCCGGGGCAAGGTCCTGATCGGCACGGTGCGCGGGGACCTGCACGACATCGGCAAGAACCTGGTGGCGAGCATGTTGCGCGGCGCCGGGCTGGAGATCTGCGATCTCGGCGCCAACGTCGCGACCGAGACCTTCGTCAAGGCCGTCGCCGAGCACCAGCCGAACGTGCTGGCCCTGTCCTCGCTGTTGACCACGACCATGCCGGAGATGCGCGAAGTGATCGATGCGGTGAAAGCGGCGGGACTGCGCGACAAGGTCAAGATCATGGTCGGCGGTGCGCCGGTCAATGCCAAGTTCGCCCGCGACATCGGCGCCGACGGCTACGCCGCCGACGCCAGCGACGCCGTCTCGCTGGTCCAGGGATTGCTGGTCGGGTAGGCCGCGAATGCGTCTCTTGCTGATCGGCTGCGAGATCCTCCTGCGCGAGCTGTGCGACGCGATCATCCACTCGCCGCAACGCATCGACGTGACATTCATGCCGAAGGGCCTGCACGACCTCGGCGGTCCCGAGGTGCGAAAGCAGTTGCAGGCGGCCATCGACACCGTGGATTCTGCCGAGTATGACGCTATCACCCTTGGCTATGGGCTGTGCGGCAACGGGCTGGCCGGACTGCAGGCGCGAAAACTCCCGCTGGTCATCCCGCGCGCCCATGACTGCATCACGCTGTTGCTCGGCAGCCGCGCGACGTTCCGGAAACATTTCACCGCCAACCCCGGCACCTATTACCGGTCGGTGGGGTGGGTCGAGCGCGGCCAGGCCATCCAGCAGCAGCTGGCGGGTACGGATTTTCACCGCGCCAGCCTGGAATCGCTGATCCAGCGCTACGGCGAAAGCAACGGCCGCTATCTCTATGAGGAGTACCGGCGGTACGAACAATCCTACAATCGGCTCGCTTATATCGAGAACGGCCTGGAGCCCGACGCCGGCTCCATCGCCAGCGCACGGACGGAGGCAAGTGAAAAGAACTGGAGTTTCGAGATCATCCCGGGCGAGCTGACACTCTTCCGGCGCCTGCTGTCTGGCGCGTGGGATGAGAATTTCTTGATCGTTCCTCCCGGTTACCGCACCGAGGTTTCGTACGACGAGGACGTCATCAAGGCCGTCCTGAACGAAGATGATGGATAAAGTCCGCGTCGAGCTGTCGCCGCTCGGCGCTTCCTTCGCGGCCGATGTCGGTTCATCGCTGGAAACCGCTCTCGCGTCCTACGGCATCGAGTTCCCCTGCGGCGGCGGCGGCACCTGTCGCGGCTGCCGGGTGCGCGTCATCAAGGGCGCCCTGGCTATCGGCCCCGAGACGCGACGGGCGTTCCTGTCGGACGAGCTGGCCGCGGGCTGGCGGCTGGCCTGCCGCGCCAGGGTCGAGGGGCCGCTGACGCTGGAGGTGGCGCAGTGGGCGCAGCCCGTGCTGGGCGACGATTCGCGCCTCATCGTCGAACCTGCCGAAGGGACCGGCATTGCCATCGACCTGGGAACCACGACGCTGGTCGTGCAACTCGTCGATCTGGGCAGCGGCGAAGTACTGGCCGTCGAGACCGCGCTCAATCCGCAAACCGTGCACGGGGCCGATCTGATGAGCCGCATCAGCTTCGCACTCGACGGCGGCGCGCAAGTTCTGGCCGGCGCGATCCGGAACAAGCTTGGTGACATGATCGCCGGATTGCCGCAACTCGGCTCCGTCCGCACCGTGATGCTCGTCGGCAACACGGTGATGCACCACCTGTTCTGCGGCATCGACGTCGCGCCGCTCGCGCGCTTTCCTTTCCTCCCGTTGAACGACGGCGAGCAGGTATTCGCGCCGGCGGAGCTGGGATGGGATCTGCCGCGGCAGGCCAGGGCGCATTTCCTGCCCTGCCTCGGAAGCCTGGTCGGCAGCGACGTCCTCGCCGGCGTCGTGGCGACGGGCATGGCCGGCAAGGGCGATCTTTGCGCCCTCATCGATCTGGGCACCAACGGCGAAATCGTCGTCGGCAATGCCGAACGGTTGTTGTGCGCCTCGACCGCGGCCGGACCGGCTTTCGAAGGCGGGCGCATCCGCATGGGCATGCGTGCGGCGACCGGCGCGGTCGCCCGCGTGGCCGTCCGCGATGGCCGGCTGGCGTGCCGGGTGCTGGGCGGCGGTGAGGCGCGCGGCATCTGCGGCAGCGGTCTGGTCGACGCCGCCGCGGCCGGCCTGGCGCTCGGCGCGATCGCCGCGAACGGGCGATTGACCGGCGGTGCCAGGGACTTTCCGCTGCTCGCCGGGGTCGGCATCACCCAGGCGGATATCCGTGAACTGCAACTGGCGAAGGCGGCCATTGCCGCGGGGCTGCGCATCCTGACGGGTCACTGGGGGGCGGACCTTGGCGATCTCGATACGATCTATATGGCCGGCGCGTTCGGCAATTACCTCGACGTTGCCAGCGCGCAGCGCATCGGCCTCATCGAAGTGGATGCCGCGCGCGTCAGGCCGGTCGGCAACACCGCGCTGCGCGGGGCCAAGATGCATCTGCTGACGCCTTCGCAACGCGACGCTCGCATTGCCGGCATCCGTGCCCGCGCGGAACATCTCTCGCTGGCCGCGGATGCGCGGTTCGAGCAGATATTCGTGGACTGCCTGTCATTCCCGAAGGGCTAGCCGCTTCGTCCCGGCATCTGGTGGCGTGGGATCGCGTCCGGCCTTGACGGG
>CAYWOW010000008.1:0-58052 GCA_964459005.1 uncultured Acetobacteraceae bacterium | reverse complement strand
GCCATCTTGATTTGGCATGTGACACGGCCACGCACGAACGGCATCGTGAAACTGGCTCGATATACCGTTGCGGTGGCGTCCGTGCGTTGAGCTAGATCAAACGCCGCCGTCTTTGCCGGGCGGCATGGATGGCCGCCGCTCGCTCTACGCCGGCGCACCCAGCATGACCGATCCAGTCCGCGAGCGCTTGCTCTGGGCTGTTTGGGTTAACGAGCTACTGAGGTTGTCCGCGTTGCGCCAGGCGCCGTTCGCGCCACACGATGAACACCCCGGCGCCGATGATCACCGCCGCCCCGGTCAGCGTCGCGCTGCCCGGCACGTCGCCGAATACCAGGTAGCCCAGCACCACCGCCCAGATGATGCTGGTGTACTGGAACGGCGCCACCACCGAGGCGAACGCCAGTTGCAGGCCGCGGTACATCAGCAGAAATCCGGCCATGGTCAGCACGCCGAGCAGCCCCAGCAGCCCGGCCTGGGCGGGCGTCGGCCACACCCATGCCGCGGCGGTGGCGAGCGTGGCCACCAGCAGTGCCACGGTCTGGCTGGTCACCAGCACGATGTTCGGCACCCCGCGCAGCCGGCGCGTCGTCACCAGCGACATCGAAAAGAACAGGCTGCCCACCACCGCCACCAACGCATGCGCCGACAGCCCCGCCCCGCTCGGCCGCAGCGCGATCAGCACGCCGGTGAACCCCACCAGCACCGCCGTCCAGCGCCGCCAGCCCACCCGTTCGCCCAGGAACAGCGCCGACATCCCGGTGACGTAGATCGGGCTGGCCAGGTAGATGGCCGAAACGTCCGCCAGCTGCAACGCGCTGATGGCCCAGTAATAGGCGCTCGAATCGACCACCGTGCCGGCCATGCGCAGCACGTGCAGCCAGGGATGCCCAACCGCCCCGGCGAGCGCGAAGTCGCGCCGGCGCAGAAACGGGACGAGCAGCAGCAGCGTCACCAAGGAGCGCACGAACAGCGTCTCGCCGACCGGGCAATCGCCCTCCACCCATTTGCCGATCGCATTGGCGCCGGCGAACACGAAGTAGCTGAGCGCGGTCAGGGCAATGCCGGCCAGCGCGTTCTGCACACGGGACGGAACGGCCTCGCGGCGGCTCGCGGCGCTCACCGCCACCCCCGCCGCCGGCCGCGATTGATACGGCGCGCGCATGGACGCATCATCGGCACGAACCATCCGCAGGAAGCCGCGCCGTGTCCGACTCCGCCGCCTCGCCCTGGACGCAGCAGACGCTGCTGGCCGAACTCACCGCGCTGGGCATGCCCCATGAGGTGCTGGAGCACCCGGCGGTGTACACCGTGGAGGCCGCCCGCGCGCATTGGGACGCGCTGGCCGGCATGCCGGTGAAGAATCTGCTGCTGAAGGACGCCGGCGGCCGGCTCTGGCTGGTGGTGGCGCCGGCCGGCGAGCCGGTCGATCTGAAGGCACTGCCCAAGCGCATCGGTAGCAAACGTCTCTCCTTCGCCGGTGCCGCCGACCTGGCCGCCACCCTGGCGGTCGAGGCCGGCTCGGTGACCCCGCTCGCCGTGGTGAACGACCATGACCGGCGGGTCAGCGTCGTGCTCGACGCCGCGCTGGCCGGGGCCGCCCGCATCAAGCTACACCCGTTGGTCAACACCGCCACCATCGCGCTGGCCGGCGCCGATGCGGTGCGCTTTCTCACCCACCACGGCCATCCGCCCCAGGTGCTGGCGCTGGCCGAGTGACGCGGGCGGCGCGGTTTACCGCCCCACCGCGTAGCCCTGCATGCCGCGCGGGTTGGCGCCGGCGAACATCTGGCCGTCGGCCTCGATCCGCGCGGCGGAGAGGCGACCTTCGCTCCACGGCTCGCCGATTTCGGCCAGGTGGCCGCGCGCCAGCAACGCCGCCAGCACGCCGGCGTCGTAGCCGCCCTCCAGCACCACCTTGCCGGGCCGGGCCGCGCGCGGCCAGAAGCTGCTGGGCCAGTGTTCGGTGTGGAAGGCAGGCGCGTCGATGGCCTGCTGGATGGTCAGGCCGTGGTGCAGCATGCGCAGCAGCATGATCGGCTGCCACTGGTCCTGCTGCTCGCCGCCGGGGGTGCCGAAGCTCATCCACGGCTTGCCCTCGCGCAGCACCATGCTGGGAGAGAGCGTGGTGCGCGGGCGCTTGCGCGGCTGCACCGAGTTCGGGTGGCCGGCATGGGTCCAGAACATCTGCCCGCGCGTGCTCAGCGGAAAGCCGAGTCCCGGCACCACCGGCGAGGATTGCAGCCAGCCGCCGGAGGGGGTGGCGCTGACCATGTTGCCCCAACGGTCGATCACGTCGATGTGGCAGGTATCGCCGCCAACCGTGCCCAGCCGCGCCACCGTCGGCTCGCCGGCGCCGGGGCCGCGGGTGAGCCACGCCGCCCGGCTCTGGGCCTCGTGATCGACCGTCGCCACAAAACCCGGCACCGCGCCGGGGCGCAGTTCCAGCGACGCATCAGCGCCCACCAGGCGGCGACGGGCGTCGTTGTAGTCGCGCGACAGCAGCGTCGCGAGCGGCACGGTGACAAAATCGGGGTCGCCGTAGTAGGCCTCGCGGTCGGCGAAGGCGAGTTTCAGGCACTCCACCACGGTGTGCACGAAGTCCGCCCCCAGCGGGTCCATGGCGGCGATGTCGAAACCCTCGAGCAGCGCCAGCAGTTGCAGGAAGGCCGGCCCCTGCGACCACGGCCCGCATTTCAGCAGCGTGTGGCCGCGATAGTCGAAACTCACCGGCGCCTCCACCGGGGCCGCCCAGCGCGCCATGTCGCCGGCCGTGAGCAGGCCGCGATGATAGGAGCCCGAGCAGTCGAGCACGTCGGTTTCGGCGTAGTAGCGGCCGATCGCCTCGGCGACGAAGCCGCGATAGAACGCGTTGCGGGCGGCGTCGATGCGCGCCTCGCGGGTGGCGCCGACGGCCTCGCGGATCAGCCGCTCCCAGGTGCCGGCGAGCGCGGGGCGGGCCAGCAGCGTGCCGGGCCCGGGCGGCTTGCCGCCGGGCAGGAACACTTCTGCACTTGTCTTCCATTCCTCCAGCAAGGGCTGGATGTTGGTGATGGTAGCGGCAATGCGCGGCACGATGTGGATGCCGTTGCGGGCATAGCCGAGCGCGTAGGCCAGCACGTCGGCGAATTCCCAGCTGCCCCAGTTGCGCAGCACGGTGCACCAGGCGTCGAAGGCGCCGGGCACCACCGCGGGCAGCAGGCCGGTGCCGGGCACCAGATCGAGGCCGAGGGCGGCGAAGCGCTCAGGCGTGGCGGCGTCGGGCGCGACACCCTGGCCGCACACCACGTGCTGGGTGCCGGCGGCGGCGTCATGGACGATGATCGGGGCGTCGCCGCCCGGGCCGTTCAGGTGCGGCTCGGCCACCTGCAGGGTGAAGCCGGCGGCGACCGCGGCGTCGAAAGCATTGCCGCCGCGCTCGAGCACCGCCATGCCGACCTGGCTCGCGATCCAATGGGTCGTCGCCACCACGCCGAAGGTGCCGGCGATTTCCGGTCGCGTCGTGAACATGGCCGTGGATGTCCCTGGTTGCCTGCCGCACAGGGTAGCCGCAACCCCGGGGCTGTCAAAGCCGGCCCGCCGGGCCTGGCCTTGTCGCGGGTCCGGATCGTTGCAATCACGCCGCACGCAGACTAGGCTCGTTGGTGGCCGCGGCGGGCTGCCGGTCCGCGGCAATTGGAGGAACGGCGGTGACAATACTCGAGAATATCTCGGTATCCCTGCAGGAAGGCCGGGCCAAGGACGTCAAGGAGCTGGTGCAGCAGGCCATCGAGGCGGGCATCGGCGCCCAGACCATCCTGGAGCAGGGCCTGCTGGCCGGCATGACCGTCGTCGGCGAGAAATTCAAAGTCGGCGACGTGTTCGTTCCCGAAGTGATGATCGCCGCGCGCGCCATGAACACCGGCATGGCCCTGCTGAAGCCGCTGCTGGCCGGCGAGGGGGTCGAGGCCACGGGCAAGGTGGTCATCGGCACGGTCAAGGGCGATCTCCACGATATCGGCAAGAACCTGGTGCGCATGATGATGCAGGGCAAAGGGCTCGAGGTCATCGATCTGGGCGCCGATGTTTCCGCCGAGAAATTCATCCAGGCCATCAATGACCATCGCGCCGACATCCTGGCGCTTTCCGCGATGCTGACCACCACCATGCATGAAATGAAAGTGGTGATCGAGGCCCTGAAGGCGGCCGGCATCCGCGACAAGGTGAAGGTCATGGTCGGCGGCGCACCCGTCACCGACGGCTTCCGCGCCACCATCGGCGCGGATGCCTACGGCGTGGACGCGACCTCCGCCAGCGAACGCGCCGTCGCGCTGATCGGCCGGAACGCGGGAGCGGCGATATGAACGCGCGCGAACGGCTCGCCGCTTCGCTCAGTCACCGGCAGCCCGACCGGATTCCATTCGATCTCGGCGGCACCAGCGTTTCCTCGCTGCATGTCAAATGCATCGGACAATTGCGGGACCATTATGGGCTGCCGAAGGAGCATGTCACGGCCTGGAGCATTTCCTCGATGGCCGGCATCGTTCCCGCCGACCTCGCGGACAGGATGGGGGTCGACACCACCGCCGCGATCGCCCGCGGCGGCCCCTTCGGCATGCCGCGGGAGAACCTCAAGCTGTGGACCATGCCGGACGGCCAGCAGATCTATGTCCCCGGATTGTTCAATCCGACGCCGGACGGCAACGGCGGATGGTACGCGCACCCGCAGGGCGACACGAGCTGCCCGCCGTCGGGGCACATGCCGACGAAATGCTACTATTTCGACAACGTCGAGCCGAAGGTCGACTTCGACGAGGACAGGCTGGATCCCGCCGACAATCTGGAGGAGTTCGCAGTCCTCGGCGCGGCGGACACGCAATACCTCGTCGGCAGCGTGGAGGAGGCCTGGCGGACCGGGCGCGCCGTTGTCCTGAACATGCCCGGCGCGGGGCTCGGCGATATCAGCTGGGTGCCCGGAGGGGGACTGAAGCAACCCAAGGGCGTTCGCACCATCGAGGAGTGGTACGTCTCCCCGCTGCTTCGGCCCGAATATCTGCAGGCGGTGTTCGACGGGCAGACCGACATCGTGCTGGCCAACCTGAAGATCATCAATGACGCCTGCGGCGACAAGATCGACGTGGTGTACACCTGCGGAACGGACTTTGCCCACCAGAACGGACTGTTCTTCAGCCCCGCCGTGTTCCGCAGGGTCTGGACGCCCTATTACCGCAAGGTGAATGACTGGATTCATGCCAATACGAAATGGAAAATCCTCAAGCATTCCTGCGGCGCGGTTGCCCAGCTCATTCCCTGTTTCATCGAGGCCGGGTTCGACATCGTGAACCCCGTGCAGACCTCGGCCGTCGGCATGGACCCCGCAACGTTGAAACAGGAATTCGGCCGCGACATCGTGTTCTGGGGCGGCGGCGTCGATACCCAGCACGTGCTGCCGCTCGGCACGCCCGCGGAAGTGCGCAAGCAGGTACTGGAGCGTTGCGAAATTTTTGGGCGCGATGGTGGCTTCGTCTTCAACGCGGTGCACAACGTGCAGAACGATGTCCCCGTTGAAAACATCGCGGCCATGGTCGACGCCGTGAAGGAATTCAACGGCGACTTATAGCGCTATCCGCTCGGCGAGCACGAAGGGCGCGCCGGGCTCGCGCTGGAGGAACAGGCAGAGATCGGCGACCCGGCGGGGCAGGTTCAGCGTGTACGCGAACCATGACTTCGCCACGGGACGGATGCGCGCGTCTTCCTCGGCCGTGAGCCGGCGCGTCAGCGACATGTGGAACTTCCAGGCCGCGAAAACGTAGGGATAGCCCCAGCGCAGCAGGTTGGCCTCCTGCGCCGCCGACAGGCCGGCCCGCCGGCGCCTGACCAATTCGTCCGCGTCCGGCGGCGCGCGCAGGGCATCGGCGCCGGCGGTGCAGGCATCGGCCAGCGCTTGCAGGGCCGGGCTCGGCGCGGTCTCGCGCAACGCGAGGAAGCCATGCAGATCGGCCACCGCCAGCGCCGGCAGGTCGAAGGCGGGGATGGCGGCGGCGATCGCCCGCGTGGTCCGCACGACATCGTCCCATGTCACGCCCTCGCGCAGCGCCATCGGCGGCTTCAGCGTGGCGTGGAAACCATAGAGCCGCGGTTCGGCGGTGAGTGCCGCGATATCGGGCAGGGCCGGTTGCGACCGCGGCGCATCGGCGAGCGGATCGCGGCCGAGCCACTCGGCGCCGCGCGTCCACAGCGGATCGTCCACCGCGGGCGCGTAGTAAAGTGCCACGCGCATCAGGCCACCCGCTCGCCGGCGCGCCAGACCTCGCGCACCACCGGCAGCGCCTCGTGCAGGTGCACGCGCACCAGGTCGGCGCGCAGACCCGGCGCGATGCGGCCGCGATCGAGCAGGCCGCACATGCGGGCCGGCCGCGCGGTCACCAGCGCCACCGCTTCGGGCAGCGCGATGCCAGCCATCTCGCCGGCCATGAAGATGGCTTCCACCAGGCTGGCCGGAACGTAGTCGCTGGCCAGCGCGTCCACCACGCCGGCGCGCACCAGGTCGGCCGCCGAGACGTTGCCGGAATGGCTGCCGCCGCGCACGATATTGGGCGCCCCGACGACGATATCCATGCCGCGCGCCCGTGCCGCGCGGGCAGCGTTCATGTGCACCGGAAACTCGCTGATGCGGATGCCGTCGCGAAAATTCTCCTCGACTTCCGCCTCGGTGCGGTCGTCATGGCTGGCCAGGGGGATGCCGTGCCCGGCCACACGGGCGAGCAGGGCGCGGCGGTTGGGGATGCGCCACTTCTCGCGCTGCGCCTGCATTTCCACGATGCTGCGCTCGATGAAGTCGTCCGCCACGGCCTCCCGGCGGCGCAGCGCGCGGTAGCGGTCGAGGTCGGCGTACTGGCCCACGCCGGGGCTGTGGTCCATCAGGCTGAGCATGCGCAGCCGTGGATTGTCGACCGCCGGCTCCAGCACCGCCATCATGTTGACGGCCACGACTTCGCAGCGCAGGTGGAGGAAATGTTCGCTCTTCAGCAGCCCGGTGCCGGCCATCGCGTCGAGATCGGCGACGCCGTCGCAATAGGTCCGATGGCGCGCGCCATCCAGGCCGAAACCCAGATCGCCGACGCAGAGCGCGTCCAGCACCGTGGTGACGCCGGCCGCGGCGCATTGCGCGTCATGCGTCACCAGCGCCGAGCGCGACGGCCAGCGCGCCGTGTGGCGCGGCTGCACCTGGCGTTCCAGGTTGTCGGTGTGCACGTCGATCACGCCGGGGATGATGAAATCGCCGGCGCAGTCGATCGCGCGGGTCAGGCTGCTGCGCCCTTCGGCGACATCCTCGATCAGCGCGCCGCGCAGCACCAGGCTGCCGAGGATCACCGCGTCGGGCAGGACGATATGGGCGTTGGTCAGAACGGTCATGCGGCTTCCTGCAACGGCGTCACGTAATACGTGCGATCGGCGACCGCGTCGCGCATCGCGGCGTCATGGAAGATGCCGACGACGGCAATTTTCTGGCGCTTGGCCGCAAGGATCATGGCGGTGACCACAGCGCAGTTCTCGGCGTCCAGGCTGGCCGTCGGCTCGTCCAGCAGCAGCACGGGATGGCCGCCGATGAAGCCGCGCGCCAGGTTCACCCGCTGCTGCTCGCCGCCCGAGAAGGTGGCCGGCGGCAATGCGTGCATGCGGCGCGGAATGTTCAGTTGCAGCAGCAGCGCTTCGGCGCGCGCGCGGGCCGCCTCGGGGCCGAGGCCGCGGGCGGCCTCGGCGACAATGTCCAGCGCCGGCACGCGCGGCACCACGCGCAGGAACTGGCTGACATAGCCGAGCGTGGCCGCGCGCACCTCAACGATGGCGCGCGGCGACGCAGCGGCGATATCCACCATGGTGCCCTCGTGGCGCACCCAGATGCGCCCTCCGTCGGCGCGGTAGTTGCCGTACAGGCTGCGCAGCAGGGTCGACTTGCCGGCACCGGACGGCCCGGTCAGCGCCACGCATTCGCCTTCGTGCACGGTCAGATCGACATGGCGCAGCACAGGAATGCAAAGTCCGTTGCGCAGATGGAGGACAAAGGACTTGTCCAGCGCTTCGGTGCGCAGCATGGGGCGGGATGCGTCGCTCATGCCTGCAGCACCGAACTGACGAGAAGCTGCGTGTAGGGATCCTGCGGATCATCCAGCACCTGGTCGGTCAACCCCGCCTCCACCACCCGGCCGCGCTGCATCACCATGATGCGGTGCGCCAGCAGGCGCGCCACCGTGAGGTCGTGCGTCACCAGCACCGCGGCGATGCCCAGCCGCGCCACCAGGCTGCGGATCAGGTCCAGCAGCCGCGCCTGCACCGAGACGTCGAGCCCGCCGGTCGGCTCGTCCATGAACACCAGCCGCGGATGCGTCACCAGGGTGCGGGCGATTTGCAGCCGTTGCAGCATGCCGCCGGAGAAAGTGCGCGGCAGATCGTCCACCCGGTCGGCGTCGATCTCGACCTGCCCCAGCCAGGAGATCGCTTCCTCACGGATGTGGCCGTAGTGCCTCGCACCCTGCGCCATCAGCCGCTCGCCCACGTTGCCGCCGGCGGTGACCCCCATGCGGAGGTTCTCGCGCGGGTTCTGGTGGACAAAACCCCAGTCGGAGCGGTGCAACGCGCGCAGGCTGGGCTGCGGCATGGCGTGCACGTCGGCGAGCTTTCCCTCGGGGTCGCGGTACCAGACCACCCCGGATTGCGGCTGCCACCGGCCCGACAGCACGTTCAGCAGCGAGGTCTTGCCGGAGCCCGATTCGCCGACCACCGCCAGCACCTCGCCGGGCCACAATTCGGCATCGACATCCACCAGCGCCGGCACCGCGCCGAAATGCAGCGTCAAACCCCGTGCGGAGAGCAGCGTGTCCTCGTTCATCGCGCTACTCCGCCGCCAAGGCGCTCGGCCCGACGTGGCCGGCGGCGCGCCGCGTTTCGCAATGGTCGGTGTCCGAGCAGACGAACAGCCGGCCGCCGCGATCGTCCAGCACCACCTCGTCGAGGTAGCTGTCGGTGGCGCCGCACAGGCCGCAGGCGTGCGGCGCGCGGGTCAGGCGGAACGGGTGGTCGTCGAAGTCCAGGCTGTGCACCTCGGTGTAGGGCGGCACCGCGTAGATGCGCTTCTCCCGCCCGGCGCCGAACAACTGCAACGCCGGCATCATGTGCATCTTCGGATTGTCGAAGGCCGGAATCGGAGACGGCGCCATCAGGTAACGGCCGTTGACCATGACGGGATAGTCGTGGCTGATCGAGACGTGGCCATAGCGCGTGATGTCCTCATAGAGTTTCACGTGCATCAGCCCGTATTCGGAGAGCGCGTGCATGCGCCGCGTCTCCGCCCGGCTGGACTCGAGGCGCGACAGCGGCTCGGGCTGCGGCACCTGATAGACGAGAATCTGATCCTCGCGCAGCGGCAGTTCGGGGATGCGGTGGCGGGTCTGGATCACCGTCGCCTCGGCGGTGCGCGTGGTCGGCGCGACCCCGGCGGTGCGGGCGAAGAAGCGGCGGATCGACACCGCGTTGGTGGTGTCGTCGGCGCCCTGGTCGATCACCTTCAGCACGTCGGCGGCGCCGATGATGGAGGCCGTCACCTGGATGCCGCCGGTGCCCCAGCCATAGGGCAGCGGCATTTCGCGGCTGCCGAACGGCACCTGATGGCCGGGGATCGCCACCGCCTTCAGGATGGCGCGGCGGACCATGCGCTTGGTCTGCTCGTCCAGATAGGCGAAGTTGTAGCCGGTATTCATTCGGCGGCCTCCTGGAGCTGGGCCGCCTCGGCGCGCATGCGGCGTATCGTCTCGAGTTCGCTCTGGAAGTCGACGTAGTGCGGCAGCTTGAGGTGCTCGACGAAGCCGGTCGCCTCGATATTGTCGCAGTGATAGACAACGAACTCGACGTTCTGCGCGGGCGCCGTCACGTCCTCGCCCAATTCCCCGGCCCGCATGGCGCGGTCCACCAGCGCCATCGCCATGGCGCGGCGGTCGGCGTGGCCGAAGGTGAGGCCGTAGCCGCGGGTGAATTGCGGCGGCATCGTCTTGCTGCCCTTGAACTGGGTGACCATCTGGCATTCGGTCAGCGTCACGTCGCCGATGTCGATGGCGAAACCCAGCTCCGGCGGGGTGATTTCCACCGCCGCCTCGCCGATGCGGATCTCGCCGACGAACGGGTGCGAACCGCCCCAGCCCCGCTGCGACGAATAGCCGAGCGCCAGCATGAACCCCTCGTCGCCGCGCGCCAGCGCCTGCAGGCGCACGTCGCGGCCGGCGGGAAAGGACAACGGTTCGCGGGTGAGGTCGCCCGGCTCGCCGTTCGCCTCCCCGTCGCCCTCGATCAGGCCCTCGCCGCCCAGGATGTCGGACACCCGCGGCATCGTCCGGTCCACCGCCGGCGCTTCCGGCGCGGCGGCTGGGGCGCCCTCGGCGAGCAGCGCGAAGTCCAGCAGCCGGTGGGTATAATCGTAGGTGGGGCCGAGCATCTGGCCGCCCGGCAGGTCCTTGTAGACGGCGGAAATGCGGCGGCGCAGCAGCATCGCGCCGGTTTCGACCGGGGCCGCGTGGGCAAAGCGCGGCAGCGTGGTGCGATAGGCGCGCAGCAGGAAGGCGGCCTCGATCAGGTCGCCCTGCGCCTGCTTGATCGCCAGCGCGGCCAGCTCGCGGTCATAGAGCGAACCCTCCGCCATCACCCGGTCGACCGCCCGGCCCAGCTGTTCGGTGATCTGCCCCGTGCCGACTTCCGCGACCGCCGGGTCGCCGCGGCGTGCCTCGGCCAACCAGGCATGGGCATTGTCGATCGCCCGCTCGCCACCCTTTACCGCAACATAGGGCATCGCTCAGCCTTCCACGCGAACACTGCGCGGCAGCGCCGCCAGCGTGCCGCCGCAACACAACAAAAGGTCGACGCCGCGCGGGAACAGCGCGTGGTTGGCGGCCCACAGCGCGGGAAAATCCTCGGGCAACCCGTCCACCTCGAGCGTCGCGGGCACCCGCAGGCCGGGGCCGGACAGGCGCAGCCGGTGGCCGCGCCCGAAGGCGGCGACCTGCACAATGACGGTGGCGGAAGCGTCGGGCTGCTCGTCGCTGCCGGCATCGAGCGCGGCGAGATCGGGCAGGCCGGCGGCGAGGACGAAAGCGGCCGTGTCCGCCGCCGCCACCGGAACCGTGCCGCAATGGAAATTGACCCAGTCGCGGGACGCGGAAAATTCCGGCGCCATCCACAACGCCGTCTCGCCGTCCACCAGGGTCAGCAGCACGGCCGCCGCGGCGGGACCCAGCGGGGCCGGCGGGACCAGGCCCGCACCGGCCTCGTGCAGCGTTCCCGGCCGCGCCAGCGCGTCGAGCACGGCGCGGAAACAGGCCTGCGACTCCAGCACGGGGTCGGCGAAGCCGGGCAGGTCGATGCTCATGAGTCCGTCCGCATGGTCGCCATGGTGAAGAAGTCCACCCGCGTCGCCGCGGCGCGCCGCGCAATGCCGTCGCGGGCGGCGCGCTGGCGGGCGGCCAGCGGGGCGATCACCGCGGCCTGCAGCGCATCGTGGCGCGCCGGGTCCTGCAAGGCCGCGTCCAGCAGCGCGGCCAACTCGGCCTGGTGGGCATCGCGCCCGGCCACATAGGCATGGCCGACATGCCCGTCGGTGACCCGCACGGTGCAGCGCGTCACCGTCATCTCGCCGAGGTTGAAGGCCGCTCCGCCGCCACCGGCACGGCCGCGCAGCATGACCAGCCCGGCCTCCGGTCCGCGCAGGCGGACGTGCGCGGGAAGCGCGGGAGCGCCGTTGAGCAGGGCCGCGATCTCGTCGGCGCCGGCGCGAGCGAGCACGCTCATCCAGTGCCGCCGGGCCGCATGCGGCCCGGCATCCGGCGGAGCAGCGGGGGCGAAGGGGGTGGGCGGGTCGATATCCGGCATGGGGCGCTGGGCGTTGTTGTGTAGATGTCTAGACAGCTAGACACCGCGTCGCTATACGTCAAGGCCAACTGCCACGATCCGGGCCGGAGATTGGATGAACTTCCCATGACGGCGCATCCCCCCCTCGAAGCCGCCACCTGGCTGGAAGGCGCCCCGCTCGACCATAACGGCGGCGTCGCGCTGTGGCGGCAGATCGCCCGCGCGATCGAGCAGGACGTCACCGACGGCGTGCTCGCCCCCGGCACCCGCCTGCCCACCGAGGCCGAAATGTCGGCCCATTTCGGCGTCAACCGCCACACCGTCCGGCGCGCGCTGGAGGAACTCTCCCGCGCCGGCATGGTCCAGGTGGAGCAGGGGCGCGGCAGCTTCATCGCCGAGGACGTGCTGGATTACGCGATCAGCGCCCGCACCCGTTTCTCCGAGTGGATTCGTGCCCACAACAAGGAACCGGGCGGGCGCGTGCTCGACTTGCGCGAACTCGCGGCCGACGCCGCGACCGCCGCCGGACTCGGTCTGGCCGCCGGCGCGCGGGTGGTGCGGCTGGAGCGGCTGGGCCTGGCCGACGGCAGGCCGGTCAGCCTCGCCGACCACCATTTCTCCGCCGCCCGCTATCCCGGCCTGCTGGCGGCGCTGCGGGAATGCCAGACCATCACCGCCGCGCTCGCCCAGGTCGGCGTCAACGACTACCGCCGCCAGCAGACCCGCGTCAGCGCCCGCATGCCGCAGGGCAACGAGGCCGAGCTGCTGCGCATGCCGCGCAACCGGCCGCTGCTTATTACCGAAAGTGTCAACGTCGACGCGGCCGGAACCGTGGTGGAATTCGGCGTTACCCGCTATCCCACCCCACGCGTGCAGATCGTCTTCGAATCCTGAGGATACCGATGCGACCAATGCGGATTGCCGGCGGCGACGTGCTCCGACCGGAAGGCGGGTTCGCGACCGCCGACCTGTGGATCGCCGACGGCCGCATCGCGGCGGCGGGCGGTGCCGGCGCGGTCGTGTTCGACGCCCGCGGGCTCAAGGTGCTGCCCGGCATCGTCGACATCCATGGCGACGCCTTCGAACGCCAGGTCCAGCCCCGCCCCGGCGTCAGCTTCGCCCCCGCGCTGGCGCTGGCCGAGACCGAGCGGCAGTTGCTCGCCAACGGCATCACCACCGCCTTTCACGGCGTCACCCTGTCCTGGGAGCCGGGGCTGCGGAGCCTCGAGTCCTGGCGCGCCCTCCTCGATGCCCTGCACGCCCGCGCCTGGGTGTGCGACATGCGCATCCACCTGCGCTGGGAGGCCTACAACCTCGACGCGCTGGACACCGCGCTGGCCGACATCGCGGCGGGCCGCGTCCACCTGATGGCCTTCAACGACCACACCGCGTCGATCCGGCGCAAGGTCATGCGCGATCCGGTGGAGGGCTCCAAATACAGCAACCGCGCCGGCATGAGCCTGGACGACTTCCGCGCCCTGGCCGACGGCGTCGTGGCCCGGGCCGGCGAGGTCGAGCCGGCACTGGACCGCATCGCCGCCGCCGCCGCCGCCGCCGGCCTGCCGATGGCCAGCCATGACGACGGCACGCTGGCGGTGCGCGACGCCCACCGCCGCCGCGGCGCGCGGATCTGCGAGTTCCCGGTGGCCGCGGCGGTGGCCGAAGCCGCCGCCGCGGCCGGCGACTTCGTCGTCATGGGCAGCCCCAACGTGGTGCGCGGCCGGTCCCATCTCGGCTGGGCCTCGGCCGCCGCGATGGCGGAAAGCGGCATCTGCCGGGTGCTGACCAGCGATTATTTCTATCCGTGCCTTTTGCAGGCGCCGTTTGTCCTCGCCCGGCGCGGCGTGCTGGATCTGGCGACGGCCTGGGCGCTGGTGTCGGCGAACCCCGCCGACGCCACCGGGCTGGCCGACCGCGGCCGCCTGTCGCCAGGCCGGCGCGCCGACGCCGTGCTGGTGACGGAATCGCACGGCCTGGCCGAACCGGTGGCAACCATCGCGGCGGGCAAACTGGCCTGGCTGTCGGCCGAAGGCACCGCCCGACTGGCGTAGACGGCCTGAGCGGGATGCGCCTGATTGTGCCACACCGGCGAGGGCGCTGCCCTCGACCTGCCAGGGGCTTCGCCCCTGGACCCCACCAAGGGCCGGGGGCCCTTGGAACTCATTACTTAAGCAAGGTTGTTGAGAGAGGGGGGGACACAAAGACGCCGCAACATCTCCTGGCCCCCCCTCTCTCAACAACCTTCCCTGGTAGTGGGGTCCAGGGGGCCCCTGCCCCCTGGCAGGTCCAGGGCGGAGCCCTGGTGGGGCGCGGGGCAACGCCCCGCCTGTGGCACGATCAAGCGAATCCTGCTCAGGCCGCCTGGGCCAGGCGCCGGTCGCGCGGCGGGGCAAGGGCGTCCTCCAGGGCCGCGAGCAGCATGTCGCGGGCGATCGGCTTGGCGACAAAATGTGTCATGCCGGCTTCCGTGCAGGCCTGGACGTCCTCGGAAAAGGCGTTCGCGGTCAGGGCGATGATCGGCAGCGCCGCCGCCGCCCCGCCCAGGTTGCGGATCGCGCGGGTGGTTTGCAGTCCGTCCATCTCCGGCATCAGCATGTCCATGCAGATGGCGTCGTAGGCGGTGGCGGTCACCGCCAGCACCGCCGCCGGCCCGTCCGCGACCATGTCGAGGGTCACGTCGAAGTCGCGCAGCAGCAGCCTGACGACGAACCGATTGGTCGGGTTGTCATCGGCGACCAGCACGCGCATCGGCCGGCCAAGCCGCCCCAGGGCGGCGCGGAACCGCTCCCCCTGGTCGCCCGGCGCGGTGGCGGGCGCCGCCTGGGCGGGATCGATGGCCTCTTGCAAGGTGACGATGAAGCGGAACACGCTGCCCTCGCCCGGGCGCGACTCGGCCTCGATCGTGCCGCCCATCTGCTCGATGATCCGCCGGCTGATGGCCAGTCCGAGTCCTGAGCCGCCATAGCGGCGGGCGATCGAATCGTCGGCTTGCACGAACTCGGCGAACAACAGGCCCAGCCGGTCCGCCGGCACGCCGATGCCGGTGTCGCGCACCTCCCACTGCATCCGCGCGGCGCCGTCCGGCCGCTCGGGACAGCGCACCCGGATGACGACCTCGCCGGTGGCGGTAAACTTCACCGCGTTGGCCACCAGGTTGTGCAGCACCTGGCGCAGGCGGCCGGCATCGCCCACCAGCGCCGCCGGCACGTCGGCTCCGATGTCGGTGTCGATCCGCAACCCCTTTGCCAGCGCCACCGGCCCGTGCACGCTCACCGCCTCCTGCGTCAGCGTGGCCGGCGAGAACGTGATCGCCTCGAAGGTCAGGCGACCCGCATCCAGCCTCGAGAAGTCGAGGATGTCGTTGAGGAGGCGCAGCAGCGACGATGCCGATTCGCGAATCGCCGACACCACCGTCCGCTGGCTGTCCGGCAGCCCCTCCTCCTCCAACGCGGTCACCAGCCCCAGCACCGCGTTCATCGGCGTGCGGATCTCGTGGCTGATCATCGCCAGGAAGGTTGACCTGGCGCGGCTGGCCTCGGCGGCGATACGGGTCCGCTCGCGCAACTCCTCGGTCTCGCGCTGCAGGTCGATCACCCGCTGGCGGTCGCGCGCGCTCCGTTCGGCGGCGCGCCGTTCGCTGATGTCGCGCACCGCCGTCACCTGCACCGCGTCCTCGCCGAAGCTGAGCTCGCGCGACAGCGTCTCCACCGGCAACCGCCCGCCGTCGCTCTGCCGCAGTTCCAGTTCCGCCGACCCGGTCGCCCCGGGCGGGGCCGCGAAGTCCGGCATGAAAGCGGTCACGTCGCGCCCGGCGATGGCGCCGTGGGGCAACCCGGCCATGGCGCAGAACGCCGCGTTGGCATCCAGCACCCGGCCGGAGCGGTGCAGCAGGATGCCCTCGAAGGCGCTGTCCGCCAACTGGCGCAGCCCGGCGTTTTCCCGTTCGGTGCGCGCCGCGTAGCGGCGATCGGCCACCGCGTTGGCGTGCACCAGCAGCAGGCCGGCGAGCAGTTCGCCGAGCAACACCACGATCAGCGGTCCCGGCGCCAGCGCGTCCGGCGTGGCGGTGGCGGCCACCCAGTCCGGGATGGGCAGGATGCAAGCCAGTGCGGCGACGTTCAGCGCCGGCAGCGCCAGCCCGAACAGCAGCGCCCGGCCGCGTCCCCCGCCGCGCCGGCCCCAGGCGATGGCGGCGATCGATCCGATCGCGCCGGCGATGCACAGCGGCAGCGCGACCGCGAGCGAGCCGACCGGCAGGGCGATGCGCAGCGTTGGGAACCAGGCGCACAGCGCCAGCAGGAACACCGTGCCGGCGGTGGCGCCGAGCACCAGCCCCGACAGCACGGCCGACAGCATGCGGCGGTGCGCGCGGTCGAGTGAGAGTAATTGCAACGCCAGTTGTACAGCCACCACCCCCGCGGCGAGCGCCAACGGGAGCCTGCCAAAATCCTGTGCCGATAGGGTGTCCGCAAACATGGCGGTCCAGTGCCGGTCGCCAGGCCGCAGTATCGCGTCTCCGCGTTAACCTTTTGTTACCCAATCGATGGCGGCGCGGGACGTGCTGCGGCTGACCGGCGGAGAACGCGTCACCAGTCTCGGAGAGTCTGCTTCAAGAACTCAACGCCGAAGGCGTTGGCGGTGCGCCAGCGAACACGGCTGGACACGGCATTTCCGTCCGGAAGCCTGACATAAACCAAATCTGGCACAATGGCCGGATCGCGATAAACGAGCTGCGCACCGCCAAGAGAAATGTCGAGGAGCACGCAGTCAATGCTGAAGTTGTTGCCATCGCTGACTTGCGCCATTTTAACGATACGATCGCGCTGCGAGATCCTGTCGTCTGAAGGTCTCGACAATATGGCCTGGTTAATCATTGCAGTTCTCTTGTGAATTCTGTCATCCAGGTTCCTCGAGAGGCGTCAGGCCCTTGGAGCGGGATGAACGCCGAAGGGCGCGCCGATCCCGCTCCAACTCGTTGTTCGATCGCGTGATTGCAGACCTCCGGCGATGCCGCCCCGGTCATCACGCTCTGGTTATGATCACGCAAACGCATCACTGGTGCATCCGACGGCCACGATGGCGTGGGCCATCGTGCAGGCTCGCCTGGCTTGCCTTTCCTTCTCTCAACGCAGCGGCAGCCCAGCATAAATTTGATTAAAAATTGATTAGCAAGCCGCCCCCGAAATCCGCGGCTGTGCGTCAGCGCGCAATCGGGCCACCGCTCCACCTCGGAGTTCGGACTCTGCGGGGCTGCGGTCGGTCAAACCAGTAACAGGCAGACCGGCAAAGCAATGAGGGCATAGATGCCGGACGCGAAGAGAAAACCCAGAATCACGGCGTTGCCCGCACTATGACCACGCTCGTCCAACTCGACGACGCTGTCGCAGTCTCCTGCTCCCTCGATCGGGCCTGGGTTGTCGTAGGCAACCCGCCCAGGCCGGCGACGCTCGCCGACCGGCCAGGTGGCGTCCCGGGCTGGCAGCGGCTCCGCGACAGTTCCGTGGTTCATCGAGGTCTGCCTCCGACGCAGAACCTCATTATGGTGGACCGAAACCTGTTAACGACGCGTTACCGCAACGAACGGTCGCGCGACGATGACGAACGGCCACGACGGCGAGTGGCACGGAACCACCGCCAAGCCGTTCGGCCCGAGGTTGTCACCCATGTCTTAGGAACAATCCGTCACCCATGTCTCCGGGCCGGACGGAGGAGATGCTGGCTCCCGGAGTAGGACTCGAACCTACGACCCAGCGGTTAACAGCCGCTTGCTCTACCAACTGAGCTATCCGGGATCAGTGTGGCGCGCGCCCCTATAGCGAACCAATCAAGCCGACGCAAACGCTCATCCGCGCAAACCGGCGGGGCAAGGAGACAATGCCGGGGAATGGCGCTGTCGGGGTTCGCCCGGTCTGGCGCAAAGGCGCGGTTGCTGTATGCTTCCGCGCGGCGCGAGAGTGGCGGAACGGTAGACGCAGTCGACTCAAAATCGACCGGTTTAGGCCGTGGGGGTTCGAATCCCCCCTCTCGCACCAGCCCAACCCAGGGTCAGACGGCGATCAGCAGTTTGCTGGCCAGCGTCGCCGCCAGGCCGTCCCGCAGCGACGTGTTGGCGGAAATCCCGAGCAGCGCGCGGGCCCGCCCGGGATCGCCGATCGAGGTGCGGATGTCGCCCTCGCGCGCCGGCGCGAATGCGATTTCGGGGTGCTTGCCGGCGATCTGCCCGATGGTCTGCGCCAGTTCCAGGATGCTGGTGCCCGTGCCCGTGCAGACATTCACCACCGCGGCCCGTGGCGCGTCCTGCAGCAGGCGCAGACCCGCCCGCAAATGGCAAACCGCGTCGTCGACATAGACAAAATCGCGCAACTGCCGCCCGTCGCCATGGATGACCAGCCGCTGCCGGTGGGCGACCCACCCGGCAAAAATGGAGATCACGCCGGAATAGGGCGAATCCGGGTTCTGGCGCGGCCCGTAGATGTTGAAGAAGCGCACGCCGAACGTCGGCACGCCGTGCACCGTGAAGGCGGCGCCGGCATGCATTTCCGAGCCGAGCTTGTCGGCGCCATAGGCGCTGCGCGGTGCCGGGGTCATCGTCTCGTCGGCCGGGCCCGGCTGATTGCCGTAGACCGCCGCCGAGGAGGCGTAGACCACCGGGATGCCGCCGGCCCGCCGCGCCGCCTCCAGCACCGCCACGGTGCCGCCCAGGTTGACCCGGTTGGTGCCGACCGGGTCCTCGTTCGAACGCACCACCGAGGCGATCGCCGCCAGGTGGAACACCGCATCGGCGCCGTCGAGCAGACGGGCCAGCGCGGCGTCGTCGCACACGTCGGCGACAATCAGGTCGGATCGGGAATCAAGCTGGGAGCGCCGGCCGGTCGACAGGTCGTCGAGGACGCGAACCTGGTGACCATCCGCCAACAAATCGTCGGCAAGGTGAGAGCCGATGAAGCCCGCGCCGCCAGTGATCGCGTAGACTGCCATGGCCTCCGTCCGTCAACCCGCCCGGAATGTATTATAGGCGGCATGCGCGATGAATGACTATTGGTTTGACGCTTTCGCCAGCAGAACGCCCGCGATGCATGGGGCCTGCCGCCCGACTTGTCTGAATCGACGGACCGGGTCTCAACGATAAGACAAACCGCACTGACTTCCGCATGACGCGAGATTATCGTCGCTTGCTCAATTTATTGTTAACCCGTGTCAATTCGTCCGACGGTACGCCGCCACCGCCTGCTGGGCGGTCGCCTGCGTCGGCGTGTCGGCGCCGAGCGCCCCGAACACGTCGCCCACCAACGCCCTGGTATCGTCGGCCAGATGGGCCGCCGGCGCCGCACCGGCCGGCGCGGCCGCGCCGCCCGCGTGCGTGCGGGACCCGCGCCCGCCGTGGCCGTGCCCGAGCGCCGCCATCCGCGGCGCGAACTCGGCGGTGCGGGACGGTGCGGCCGGGATGACGGTGGCACCACGGGTCACGCTGCCCAGCGCGGAAATCGACACGGCCCGATCCTCCAGGAATGACGTCGCCGGGATCGCAAGTTCCGTGCCATCCCGACCCGCCCGGATCCGCGCCCCGTCCCGCCGCTCCGCCCGGCAGACCCTGCCGGGCGGCACGCGTGTCCCGGTCCGGCTCAGCCCACGGCGGCGTCGAGCGCCTGGTCCAGATCGACCAGGATGTCGTCGATGTGCTCGATGCCGATGGATAGCCGCACATAGCCCGGCGACACCCCGGTCGCCGCCTGCTCCTCGACGGAAAGTTGCGAATGCGTGGTGCTGGCCGGATGGATAGCGAGCGTGCGCGCGTCGCCGATATTGGCGACGTGGTAGATCAGTTTGAGACTGTCGATGAAACGCCGGCCGGCCGCCGCCCCGCCCGCCAGTTCGAAGCCGACCAGCCCGCCCTGGCCGCGCGGCAGATATTTGCGCGTCCACTCGGCGGCCGGCCCGGTGACGGTGGAGGGGTGGATGACGCGGGTCACTTCCTTGCGGCCCTGCAGGTAGCGCACCACCGCCAGCGCGTTCTCGCTGTGCGCCTTCATCCGCAGCGTCACCGTCTCGATGCCCTGCAGGATCAGGAAGGCGTTGAACGGGCTCAACGCGGCGCCGAGGTCGCGCAGCAGCGTCACCCGCGCCTTCAGGATATAGGCGATCGGCCCCAGCGGCTTGACCGCCTGCGACCACACCGCGCCGTGGTAGTTGGGGTCGGGCGTGTTCAGCGCGGGCTGGCGCGCGGGCTGCGCCTCCCAGTCGAAATTGCCGCCATCGACGATGATGCCGCCGATCGAGTTGCCATGGCCGCCCAGGTATTTGGTCAGCGAATACATCACCACCGCGGCGCCGTGCTCCAGCGGCTTCACCAGGATCGGGGCTGCGGTGTTGTCCATCACCAGCGGAATGCCGAAGCGCCGGCCAATGGCGGCGACCTCGGCGATCGGGAACACCCGGAGCTTCGGGTTCGGCAGCGTCTCGGCGTAGTAGACGCGGGTACGGTCGTCGGTGGCGCGGGCGAACCCCTCGGGGTCGGCGGGATCGACGAAGCGCACCTCGATGCCCTCGTCCTTCAACTGGTTCTGGAACAGGTTCCAGGTGCCGCCGTACAGGTCGGTGGAAGAAACGATATTGTCGCCGGCGCGCGCCAGGTTCTTCACCGCGAAGGCGCTGGCCGCCTGCCCCGACGCCACCGCCAGCGCCGCCACCCCGCCCTCCAGTGCGGCGACGCGCTTCTCCAGCACGTCGTTCGTCGGGTTCATGATGCGGGTGTAGATGTTCCCCAGTTCCGCCAGCCCGAACAGGTTCGCGGCGTGCTCGGTGGAATTGAACTGAAACGACGTGGTCTGGTAGATCGGCACCGCGATCGCGGTGGTGGCCGGGTCGGCACGCCAGCCGGCGTGCAGCGAGAGGGTCTCTGGGTGGGTGGTCATGGCGGCCTCCTTATGCGTCGTCGGCGTTAAACTCCATTGCACGGCACCAGACAAGTATCTACTGATATCTACTATTTTCGATTGTGAAATATCGCCGGATCACGCTTTCGCGCACCCTGGCTTGACGGGCCGGGGGGCATCGGCCATAAGGCGCCCCTTCCGATGCACCCGGCGCGCGGGCGGGCCTGCGCGCCTTTCGATCGTTCAAGGGTTTTGACCATGTCGCGCCGCTGCGAGATCACGGGCAAGGGCGTCCAGTCCGGCAACAACGTCAGCCACGCCAACAACCGGACGCGCCGGCGTTTCCTGCCCAACCTGCAGGTATCGTCGATGCTTTCCGACATCCTTGGCGTCAACGTCAGCATGCGCCTGTCCACCCGCGCCATCCGCACGGTGGAGCACAATGGCGGCATCGATGCCTTCCTGCTCGGCAGTCCGAACCGCGACCTGGCGCCCGAGGCCCAGGAAGTGAAGCGGCGCATCCTGCGCGCCCAGGTGAAGCGGGCCGCAACCGCCTGACAGTCCGCCCGGCAGCGTCGGCGCGCCGAACTGAATCGCCTTCCCGGCCCGGCCTGGGTTATGACGTCCAGGCCATGAGCCGCTGGCTTCCCCGGTTGTTCCTTCTGGTCTGCGCTCTCGCTGGCCCGGCCCGTGCCGAGCCGGTCGCGCACGTCCGCATCGACCTCTCGAACGTCGCCTATACGGTCAACCCGGACCAGACCTACACCGAGACGGTCACCCTCGACCAGACGCTGCTGACCACCCGCGGCATCCGCCAGCACGACCGCTCGGCGATCACCTACTGGCCCGATCAGCAGCGCGTGGAAGTGCTGGAGGCCTGGGTCGACCAGCCCGACGGGGCGCGCCTTGAGGTCGGCCCGGACAACCGTTTCACCCGCCCCTCGGCGTCCAGCCAGGAGGCGCCCGGTTTCACCAACAGCCTGACCACCACCATCGTCTTTCCGCAGCTCCGTCCGGGCAGCCGCACCCACGTGATGTTCCGCCGGGTGCAGTTCACCCCGCCGCTGCTCGGCTTTGGCGCCTGGAACGAGGCCGAACTGGAAAACGCGAGCGTGGTGGACCGGCTGGAGATCGACCTGCCCGCCACCCTGCCGCTGCGCTGGGCCAGCCGCGGCGGGGTCGCGGTCAGCGACACCGTCGCGGACGGGCGCCGCCGCATCGTCGCCGAGATGGCGCCCAGCCCGGGCCAGGAGCCCGAACGCGGCACCGTCGACACCAGCGATTTCCAGCCGATCTTCCTGGCCACGACGCTGCCCGACCTGGCATCGGTCGGCGCCATCTATGACCGCCAGAGCCAGGATCGCACCGCCGTCACCCCCGCCATCGCCGCCCTGGCCGCGAAGATCGCCGGCGACCGCACCGGTCTGGACGCCGCCCGCGCCATTTACGACTGGGTGAGCATCAACATCCGCTACATCGCGGTCTGGCTGAATCCGAACGACGGCCTGGTGCCGCACGCCGCCGCCGAGGTGCTGGAGAACGGCTACGGCGACTGCAAGGACCACGTGGTGCTGATGCAGGCGCTGCTCGCCGCTCGCGGCGTCGTCGGGCAGGCCGCCCTGGTTCAATGGGGCACCCGCTACGCCGACCTGCCGCTTGGCCACCCCTTCGAGTTCAACCACGTCCTCGTCTATCTGCCGGCGTACGACCTCTACCTGAACCCGACCGACCCGTACGCCCCGTTCGGCAGCCTGGACCGCACGCTGTCGGGCAAGCGGGTGGTGATCGCCACCGCCGCCGGCCGGGTTGCCCGCACGCCGGTCTCCACCCCCGCCGACCACCGCTACGCCCTGGTCAGCCGGATCGCCATCGACGCCGACGGCACCATCGAGGGCAGCGCGAGCTGGACCCTGTCGGCGAACGTGGATGCCTCCATCCGGGCCACCCTGGCGAACGCCAGTTCGCGGAGCGATCTGATGGAGCGCCTGTTGCTCAGCACGCCGGAGGGCGGCTTCGGCAGCTTCGAGGCCAGCGACCCGCGCGACCTCGCGACCCCGCTCGCGGTCACCGCGCATTGGCGCAGCCCGCACGGGGTGACCCTGCGCGAGCCCGAGACCGCCATCGCGGTGCCCGACGGCCCCGACATGGAGCCGGTCTGGCGGCTGCGCCGCTATCTTTCCGCCGACGGCGTCCGCCGCACGCCGATGCTGGTCGGCGCCACCGACCTGAGCTGGACCACCAGCATCGCCCTGCCACCGGGCATCACGGCAGCGCGGCTGCCCGCCGACGTCGTGCTCAGCACCGCCGCCGGGCACTATACCGCCCGCTATGAACGCGACGACCGCACCGTGCGGGTCAGCCGCAATCTGGTGATCGACCGCAACGTCTTCGCCCCCGGCGAATACCCCGAGCTGCAACGCCTGCTCTACGCCGCGCTCGATGACGCCCGCAGCACGCTGACCCTGTCGCGCAGCGAGGCAACGCAAGCCCCTTGACGCAGGTCAAGGCAGCCGGCACTGGATCGGCGCTGAGTTGGCCCAGGAGGGCTGCCGTGAAAAGCGATGTTCTGGACGCCATCGGCGAGGTCGATTTACGGCGCGCTTCGATGGTCAACGCGGCCCTGGCCGCCAACGACCGCGCCAAATTCCTGTTCAGTCTGTTGCAGATGGCGGTCAGCCGGGCGGCGCATCCCGACCAGGCCGCCGCCGACCTGCGGCGCGAACGCCTGGCCTGCGGCATCGAGGATGCATCGCTGGACGCAGTCGTGCCGGGCGCGCGGGCGCACGGCGATCAGGTGTCGATCCCGGACGCGCGCGGGGTGCTGGCGCGTCTGGCGCACGAAGTCGAGGTCATGGCGGCCCCGCTCGAGGGCGGCGCCTTCGATGCGCGGCTGGCGGCGTTGCTGGCCGCGATGCCGGCGGCCGAGGACGACCTGGTCGATGCCGGCGCGATCGCGGCGATGACGCAGGCCGCGCCGGCCGGCCACGACAGCCTGCACCAGCTGGTCATGGACCTGCACAAGGCGCTGAACCAGCTGCAGGCCGCGCTGGCGCGCGAGACGCTGGACGGGGCCGCGGTTTATGGCCTGACGGATCGGGACCGCCCGCGGGTGCGCGCGTTCATGTCCGGGCTGAACCGCACCGCGCCGTTGAAATTCGACCATCCGGGTCTGGCCACCACGGCGACCTGCTCGGGCGAGCGGCTGGTGATCCAGAACGACATCGGCACCACCGATGCGCATGTCATCGTGATCCATGTGGAGGGACTGGCCGCCCAGGTCACCTACACCGACGTGCATCCCGAGCGGCTGCGCTTCCTGCAGTCCATGCTGGCGCGTTTCCCGGTCTCCTGGGGCGCCGCGCAGACCCGTCTGGTGGCGGGGCTAGCCGAGGGGGCGCCGTTTCAGATGGCGATCGGCCGGCTGGAAGCGGCGGACGAGGCCGAACTGCTGGCCTATCTGGATTTCCTCGGCTCGCGCCTGGTGTTCCTGATCGACTGGAACCGGGCCCGTAAATCCCTGCGCAGCTTCCTGCGCGGGCCCGACCGGTTGGCGACGCTGGAATGGGCGGCGGCCCAGGAGGTCGGGCATCGCGGCTATCTGGAGCTCGGCGGCGCCCAGCTGATCAATCAGGCCATCGAGGCGGCGTCCGGCGGGGCGATGCATTTCGGCGACCGGCTGTGCGACGTGCTGGGCGACGCGGCGGCGGTGGAACTGGTGCGCTTCGTGCTGCGCGCGGCCAGCGAGGGGTTGCGCGCGCACCAGTCGCAGGGGCTGATCCGCGATCGCGTGCGGGCCGAATTGCAGACCCATTTCTCCAACGAGGGCCGCCGCCTGCTGCTCATGGCCTCCGAGCACGCCGGGCTGGTGTTCGAAATCGCCTGCCTGGTGCGCGACGGCATCGCCGCGGCGGCGACCGGCGAGGGCGGGCTGGGGCGTCGGGCGCGCCGGGCCAGCCGCTTCGAGCACGACGCCGATCAGGTGGTGGTGGGTGTGCGCGAGGCGGTGCGCCGCCGGCGCGACCACGAATCCATCCTGCGCCTGGTCGAGGCCGCCGACGACGCCGCCGACCAGCTGGAGGAAGCGGCGTTCCTGTTGGAGCTGCTGGCCGACAGCGGCGCCCACGGCCGCCCGCTCGCCCGGCTTGCCTCGCTCGCCGACCTGTTGGTGGAAGGCGCGCAGGAATGGATCAAGGCGCTCGGCCATGCCGGCGCGTCCGGCGGCGACACCACCCACGAGGACGCCGACGACTTCCTGGTGGCGGTGGACCGGGTGCTGGTGCTGGAACATGCCGCCGACGACGCCGAGCGGGGATTGCGCTATGAGGCGGTGCAGCACGCCCAGGATTTCCGCCAGTTGCACCTGTACGCCGAGGTCGGGCACGCGCTCGAGGAAGGCGCCGACGCCTTGAAGCGGGCCAGCCTGATCACCCGCGACGTCATGCTGGGAAGCTGAGCCGTGACGGGTCCGATGTACATCATTGGGGCCGGCGCCGGCCTGCCGCCGGGCGGGCCGGATGCGGTCGGCGCCAAGGCCTTCAATCTCGCCCGCATGGCGGATGCCGGCCTGCCGGTGCCGCCGGCTTTCGTGCTGCCCACTTCCTGGTGCCGGGCGCTGCGTGATGGTATCGCCGACGAGGCGGCGGTGGCGGCGGCGCTGGACGCCGGCATGCAGCGGCTGGAGGCGACCACCGGGCTCGGCTTCGGCAGCCCGCGCCGGCCGTTGCTGGTGTCGGTGCGCTCGGGCGGTGCGGTGTCCATGCCCGGCATGCTGGAAACCGTGCTGGATGTCGGGCTGAACGCCGCCGGCGCCGAGGGACTGCTGCGGCTTACCGGCAATCCGCGCCTGGCCTGGGACAGTTTCCGCCGGCTCGTGCAGGGCTATGCCGAGGTGGTGCAGGGCCTGTCCGCCGCTCCCTTCGACGATCTGGTGACGGCGGCGCTGGCCGAGACCGAGGCCGAGAACGAGCGCGACCTCGACCATCGGGCGCTGCGCGGGCTCGCCTTCGCCATGCTGGAGAAGTTTCGCGCCCTCGCCGGCAAACCCTTCCCGACCGAGCCGCGGGCGCAACTGCTGGCGGCGGTGATGGCGGTGTTCCGGTCCTGGGATGCCCCGAAGGCGGTGACCTACCGGCGCCTGAACCAGCTGGACGACAGTGCCGGCACGGCGGTGACCGTGCAGGCGATGGTGTACGGCAATGCCGGCGGCGCCTCGGGGGCCGGGGTGGGCTTCACCCGCGATCCGGCGACCGGCGTGCGCGGCCTCTATGTGGACTTCGCCTTCAACGGCCAGGGCGAGGACGTCGTGGCCGGCCGGCGTGCCACCGACGGCGGGGCGCGGCTGGCCCGCATGCTGCCCAGCGTGTACGGGCAGTTGGAAGCGATCTGCGGCACCCTGGAGGCGCTGTCCGGCGATGCGCAGGACTTCGAGTTCACCGTGCAGACCGGCGCGCTGTGGCTGTTGCAGACCCGCCGCGCCAAGCGCACGCCCTGGGCGGCGCTGCGCATCGCGGTGGAGCTGGTGGAGGAAGGGCTGCTCACGCCCGCCGAGGGGCGCCGTCTGCTGCGCGGCATCGACCTGGCCAAGGTGGTGCGGACGCGCTTCGCCAACCCCGGCCCGGTGCTGGCGCATGCCCAGGTGGCGAGCGTCGGGGTGGTCAGCGGACGGATCGCGCTAGACAGCGCGGCGGCGGAGCGGCTGGCGCAATCGGGGCCGGCGATCCTGGTGCGCCAGGAAACCGTCACCGAGGATATCGCCGGCATGGCCTCGGCGGTCGGCATCCTCACCGCGATGGGGGGACGCACCAGCCACGCCGCGGTGGTGGCGCGCCAGCTTGGCCGGGTCTGCCTGGTGGCCTGCCCGGAGCTGGTGATCGACATGGCCCGGCGGACCTGCCACATCGGCGGGCAGGACTTCGCCGAGGGCGACCCGTTGTCGCTCGACGGCAACGAGGGCACCGTGCATGCTGGCCTGCTCGAAGCGGTGGCCGAGCGGCCGGAACGCGAACTGGCGGTGATCGCCGCCTGGCCGGACGCCTGAAGCGGCGCGCACGGAGGTCGGCGTGGCGGTCAAGCGGGTGGCAATGGCGGTCGTGGTGCTGGCGGCGCTGGCCGGCATCGGCTGGCTGGTGATGCAGCGGCTCGCCACCGCGCTGCCGCCCGACACGCTGTACGGCAACGTCGAGATCCGTCAGGTCGACCTCGCCTTCAACGCCGAGGGCCGCGTCGCGACCATGGCGCGGCGCGAGGGCGACACCGTCCGCGCGGGCGACGTGATCGCGGGGCTGGACGACGTCAGCTACCGCAACCTGCATGACCTGGCGGTGGCCCGGCGCGATCAGGCGCAGGCCAACCTCGCCTTGCTGCTGGCCGGCACGCGGGTGGAAGACCTCGACCAGGCCCGTGCCGCGGTCGCCTCGGCGGAGGCCAACGCGACCCATGCCGAGGCGATGTTCGCCCGCCAGGCCAGCCTGATGCAGCGCAACGCGACGACGCGGCAGGACTATGAGGATGCCCGTCTGGCCCAGGACGCCGGGCGGGCGCGGCTGGCGCAGACGCGGGCCGCGCTGGCCGAGGCGGTGGCGGGTCCGCGGACCGAGCAGATCGATGCGTCCAGGGCGGCGCTGCGCGAGGCCGAGGCCACCGTCGCGCAATCCGTCGAGATGTTGTCGCGCACCCATCTGGTGGCGCCGGTCGACGGCGTGGTGATGACGCGGGTGATCGAGCCGGGCACCGTCGTGCTGCCGACCGCGCCGGTCTATTCGATGGCGATCGCCGGCGAGGTCTGGGTGCGCGCCTTCGTGCCCGAGCCGCTGCTGTCCCAGGCCGCGCTCGGCCGCGAGGTGCACGTGCGCACCGACGGCGGCGGCGATTATGTGGGCCGGATCGGCTACCTCTCGCCGGTCGCCGAGTTCACCCCGAAAACGGTGGAGACGCCGGAACTGCGCACCCAGCTGGTCTATCGCGTGCGCATCCGCATCGTCGCGCCCGACGATGGGCTGCGCCAGGGCATGCCGGTGACGATCGCGCTCGGCCGCTAGATGCTGGCCGAGGTCGCCGGCCTGCACCACAGTTTTGCCGGCGTGCGCGGGGCGGCGGCGACGGTGGCGTTGAACGACGTATCGGCGACGGTGACGGAGGGCATGATCACCGGCGTGGTCGGCCCGGACGGGGCGGGCAAAACCACCCTGCTGCGCCTGCTGGCCGGCCTGCTGCGGCCGACCGCCGGGAGGGTCACGGTGTTCGGCCACGACATGGCCGTCGACGCCCAGGCCGCCCACGGCGCCATCGGCTACATGCCGCAGCGGTTCGGCCTCTACGAAGACTTGTCGGTCGCCGAGAATCTTTCCCTCTTTGCCGATCTGCACGCCCTGGCGGCGGCGGTGCGGCAAGAGCGCATCCCGCGGTTGCTGCAATTCACCGGGCTGACGCCCTTCACCACCCGGCTGGCCGGAAAACTCTCCGGCGGCATGAAGCAGAAGCTCGGGCTGGCCTGCGCCCTGCTGGCCCGGCCCCGGCTGCTGCTGCTCGACGAGCCCTCAGTCGGCGTCGATCCGGCTTCCCGGCGCGAGTTGTGGGCGATGGTGGCGGCCATGCTGGCGGAGGGGCGCGCCGAGGGCATGGGGGTGGTGTGGGCCACCGCCTACCTGGACGAGGCCGAACGCTGCGGCCGGGTGGTGCTGCTGCACGAGGGCCGCATGCTGGCCGAGGCGCCGCCCGGCGACTTCCTGGCCGCGCTGCACGGCCGGGTGTTCTCGCTCGCCGTGCCGGCGGCCGGGCGCCGCAAGGCCGGGCGGCTGGCCGCCGCCGATCCGGCGGTGCTCGACGTGGCGGTGGAAAGCGACTCGCTGCGCCTGGTGCTGCACCCCGGCGCCGCCCCGCCGGATGCCGCGGCGCTGGGCGGCACGGCACTCACCCCGGCCGCGCCGCGCTTCGAGGATGGCTTCGTCGATCGTCTCGCCACCGCCCCGGCGACGGCGCCCGACGAGCCCGCCCGGCCCGGCCGCGCGGGCGGCACGGCGATCGAGGTGCGCGACCTGGTGCGCCGGTTCGGCGCCTTCACCGCCGTCGACCATGTCGGCTTCGCGGTCGCGCGCGGCGAGATTTTTGGACTTCTCGGCCCGAACGGGGCGGGCAAGTCGACCATTTTCCGCATGCTGTGCGGCCTGCTGCGCCCGTCGGCCGGCTCGGCGCGGGTGGCCGGACTGGACCTGCTGCGCGCGCCAGCGGCGGCACGGGCGCGCATCGGCTACATGGCGCAGCGGTTTTCACTCTATGGCGAACTGACCGTGGCGGAGAATCTTTCGTTCTTTGCCCGGGTCTATGGACTGGACCGGATCGCGCAAGCGGCGGCGATCGCCGACGCGCTCGACCGCTTCGACCTCGGCGCGGTGCGCGCCAGCGTGGCGGGGGCGTTGCCGCTCGGCGTCAAGCAGCGGCTGGCGCTGGCGGCGGCGCTGCTGCACCGGCCCGACATCCTGTTCCTGGACGAACCGACCTCCGGCGTGGACCCGCTGGCCCGGCGGGCTTTTTGGGCGCGTATCGGCGCCCTGGCCGAGGCGGGGGTGACGGTGCTGGTGACCAGCCATTTCATGGACGAGGCCGAGTATTGCGACCGGCTGGGCATCGTCAGCGCGGGCAAGCTGATCGCCACCGACACGCCGGCCGGCCTGCGCGCCCGCGTCCGCGGCCCCGATCTGCCGGCGCCAACTCTCGAGGATGCTTTCATTCGTCTGGTGGCGGCATGACCCCCGCCCTGGTCCGCCTGCGCGGCTTGCTGCGGAAAGAAATTTTTCAGGTCCTGCGCGACCCCTCGTCGCTGCTGATCGCCTTCCTGCTGCCCGTCGTGCTGCTGGCGGTCAACGGCTACGGCATTTCGCTCGACGCCCGCCACATGGGCCTCGCCGTGGTGACCGAGCTGCCCGCCGAGGACACCCGCGAGATCATGCAGGCGCTGATCGCCTCGCCCTACCTCGCGCCGGTCCAGGCCACCAGCACGGAAGCCGGAACGCAACTGCTGACCGCGGGAAAAGTGCGCGGCATCCTGGTGCTGCGCGAGGATTTCTCCGCCCGGCTGAAGCGCCCCTCGCGCTGGCCCGCGCGGGCGCAACTGCTGGCCAACGCCACCGACCCGAACACGGCGCGCATCCTGGAAGGCTACGTGGCGGGCGCGCTGCTGACCTGGGCGGCGGGGCAGCAGGAGGAAAAGCGCCTGCTGCCGGCCGGCAGCATCACGCTGGAGCACCGCTACTGGTTCAACCCGGAGCTGCGCTCGGCCGACTTCATCGTGCCGGGCATGGTGGCCTTCGTGATGTCCATGGTCGGCACCCTGCTGACCGCGCTGGTGGTGGCGCGCGAGTGGGAGCGCGGCACGATGGAAAGCATGCTGGCCTCGCCGGCGCGCATGGGCGAGATCATCGCCGCCCGCCTGATCTGCTATTACGGCCTCGGCATGCTCGGCATGGCGATTTCCTTCCTGATGGCCATCCTGCTGTTCGGCGTGCCGTTCCGCGGCAGCTTCGCGATGCTGGGCGCCTCGGCGTCGCTGTTCCTGCTGTTCGCGCTGGCCTTCGGCCTGTTCATCTCGACGCTGGCGCGCAGCCAGTTCGTCGCCGCCCAGGTCGCCTTCCTGACCACCCTGCTGCCGGCGCTGATGCTGTCCGGCATGCTCTTCGACATCGCCTCCATGCCAGGCTGGCTGCAAGCGCTGACCTACATCTTTCCGGTGCGCTACCTGGTGTCGATCCTGCAGACGCTGTTTCTCGCCGGCACGGTCTGGCCGCTGGTGCTGGCGAACCTCGCCGCGCTCGCCGTTGCCGCCACGGTCACCATCGGGGCGACCCTGGCGGTGACGCGCCGGCGGCTCGATTAGGGCGCGGGCGATGTGGCGGCGCATTCTCGCTCTGATACTGAAGGAGCTGACCTCGCTCTGGAAGGACCCCAAGACGCGCGCCGTGCTGCTGGTGCCGCCGCTGGTGCAGGTGGTCGTCTTCGCCTACGCGGCGACCTTCGATGTGAACCACGTGCCGCTCGCCGTCTGGAACGAGGACAACGGCGCGATCTCGGCCGAGCTGGTGCGCCGCTTCGCCGCCTCGCCGGCCTTCCATGTGGCGGCGGTGCCCGACCATCCCGCCGCCGCGGCCGCCTTGCTGGATGCCAAGGACGTGGTGGCCGTGCTGCACGTGCGGCAGAACTTTTCCGCCCGCGTGCTCGCCGGGCAAACCGCCGCCGTGGAACTGCTGCTCGACGCCCGGCGCTCGAACACCGCACTGCTGGTGGAGGGCTACGCCGCGACGATCGTGCAGGACTTCGCACTCGACTATCAGCCGATCCACACGCCACCGCTGACCCTCGACGTGCGCGACTGGTTCAACCCGACGCTCGACCCGCAATGGTTCATCCTGCCCGGCCTGGTGGCGGTGCTGTCGCTGATCGTTTCGATGCTGGTGTCATCCCTGTCGCTGGCGCGCGAGCGCGAACTGGGCACTTTCGAGCAGATGCTGGTGACCCCGCTGCGCCCGCTCGAGATCATGATCGGCAAGGCGGTGCCGGCGGCGATCGTCGGCGTGCTGGAGGCGCATATCATCGTCGCCGCGGCCCTGCTGTGGTTCCGCTTGCCGTTCACCGGCAGCGTGCCGCTGCTGGAACTGGCGCTGCTGGTCTACATGCTGGCCAGCGTCGGCGTGGGATTGGCGATTTCGTCCTTCGCGCGCACCCAGCAACAGGCGATCCTGGGCGTCTTCGTCTTTGCCGCGCCGGCGATCATGCTGTCCGGTTTCGCTTCCCCGGTGGAGAACATGCCGCAGGCCCTGGAATGGCTGAGCCGGCTCGATCCGGTGCGCTGGATGCTGGTGGTGGCGCGCGGCGTATTCCTGCAGGACATGCCGGCGGCGGTCGCCGTGCAGGCGATCTGGCCAATGGCGGCAATCGCCGCGGCGCTGCTGGCCGGCGCCACGGTCAGCGTACGGCGGGCGCTACGATAAGGCCGCCCAGCGCGGCTGGCGGTCCTTGTCCACCACCATCGCGCGCACGCCCTCGGCGAAGTCGGGATGGCGTGTCACTTCCCGGGTCAGCGCCAGTTCGCCGGCGAGCGCGTCGCGCAGGGTAAGTCCAGCGCCGCGGCGCAGCGCCGCGAACGACCATCGCACTGCCGAGGGTGACATGGTCCCGAGCGTCGCCAGCGTCTCGCGCGCCCACGGCGTGTCCTCGGCCTCCAGCCGCGCGACGATGTCCGCCACGCTGGCGGCGCCGAAGCAGCGGTCGATCGCCGCGCGGTGCGGCGCCAGCGAGAATTCGGGCAGCGCCCGCGCGTGCGCCGCCACCGCCGCCACGCCGTCGCGGGCGAGGTCGGCGCACAGCGTGGGGAACGCGTCCCGCGGCACGAAATGGGTGGCAAGGCCGGCGTGCGCCGCGTCCGCCCCCGGCATGCGCGCGCCGGTAAGGCCCATGAACATGCCGAGTTGGCCGGGCAGGCGCGGCAGGATGAAAGTGGTGCCGACGTCGGGGAACAGGGCGATCGCCGTCTCCGGCATGGCGAACAGCCCGGCCTCGCTGGTCACCCGGATCCGCCCGTGCACGGAAAGGCCGATGCCGCCGCCCATGCAGATGCCGTCGATCAGCGCCACGTAGGGCTTGGGGTAGGCGGCGATGCTGGCATTGAGCGCGTATTCCGCGGCGAAGAACGTCTCCACCGCCGCCGCGTCCCCCGCCAGCACGAGGTCGCGGATGGCGCGGATATCGGCGCCGGCGCAGAAGGCGCGGCCGCCGGCGCCCTCGATCACCACGGCATGCACCGAGGGCTCGTCGCGCCAGCCGTCGAGGGCGGCCTGGACGGCGCGGATCATCGCCAGGTCGAGCGCGTTCAGCGCTTTCGGCCGGTTGAGCAGGATGTGGCCGATCCGGCCCTCACGGCTGGCAACCACGCTGGATTCGGTCATGCGGAACCGGGCCTTCGGTACGGAGGAAGGCCCCCCTATATCGCAGCGGACCGCCGGCAGGCCATTGCCGGATGCGTCCCGATTGAAGAAAGTCGGCCTCGTCCCCGGAGGGCCTGCCGTGCCTGCGCAACCCGCTCCCGCCTTGCGCCCTTCCCCGCCCGCCGCCGCGCTGCGGGGCGTGCCCGTGGCCGGTGCGCGCCGGCCGGGGCTCGACCTCGAGGTGGCGGCCGGCGGTACGCTGGTGCTGCTCGGCCCCGCGGGCGCGGGCAAGACGGCGGTGCTCGACGTGCTGGCCGGCTTCGTCCGGCCCGCCGCTGGAAAAGTCTGGCTGGACGGGCGGCCGGTGGGTGGCCTGCCGCCGCACCGGCGCGGCCTCGGGCTGGTGCTGGCCCAGGATGGGCCGCTGCCCCACCTGACCGTCGCCGGCACCATCCGCTTCGCGCTGGCCGCGCGCGGCGGGGCCGGTGGCGAGGACGCGGTCGGCGCGGTCATGCAGAGTTTTGGACTTGCCGGCCTTGGCGACCGCCGGGCCCGGGACCTGTCGCCCGAGCAGCGCGTCCGCACCGCGCTGGCCCGTGCCCTGGTGGGCGCGCCGCGGCTGGTGCTGCTGGACGAGCCGTTTTCCGGACTCGATGCCCGCACGCGCGACGCCGTGCTGGGCGATCTGATGGCGGCACGCGGCGCCAGCGGGGCGGCGGCGGTGCTGGCCACCCGAGATGCGGCGCTGGCGCTGGCATGGGGCGGTCCGGCCGTGGTGCTGGAGGACGGCGCCTTGCTGCAATCCGGCGCGGTGCAGGCGCTCTACGACGCGCCGGCCAGCGAGCGCGTCGCCCGCCTGCTCGGCGAGGCCAATTGCCTGCCCGGCCGCATCGAGGACGTGGAGGACGATGTCGCCCTGGTGCGGTTGGCCTGCGGCCCGCTGGTGGAGGCCGCCGCCGCCGAGGCGCGGCCCGGCCAGCCCTGCCTGGTGTTCGTGCGGCCCGAGCGCATCGCCATCGCCGCCGGCACCGCCGCCGAAATGGGCCTGGGCGCGCTGCCCGCCACGGTGACCGCGCGGGCCTGGCGAGGCGGCCAGGTCCGCCTGACGCTCGCCCTGGGGAAGGAAAACCCCGCGGCGCTGGCGGTGACGCGGCCGGCCGGTGTGCCGCTCGCCGGGTTGGAACCCGGGCAGGCCGCCGCGATCGCATGGCAGCCCCGCCACGCCAGAGTTCTCCCGCCTGCCGCATGACGGACATTGCTCTATCGGCTCGGCGGCGATACGGTCCGCTACGGCCGCGGGCCTCCCTTATAGTCGGGACGGAATGACATGATGCTGCGCGCCATCCTGGCGGTCGGCCTTTTTGCCCTTGTCGGGGCTTCGGCGGGGGCGCGCGACCTCACCGTGGGCCTGCGGGCCGGTGGCCCCGCGGAGGCGTTGCGGCAGGTTTACATCGCCCCCTTCGCCGCCGCCGGCACGAAGGTCGATGTGCTCACCCGTCCCGCCGGACTGGCAGCGCTGACGGCCGGGGCGGCGGACTGGGACGTGGTGCAGGTCAGCGGCGCCAACCTGCTGGCGGCCTGCGGGACCGGCGATCTGGAAAAGCTCGACTGGCCGGCGGTGGGCGGACGCGACCGCATGCTGGCGCAGGGCGCGACCGAATGCGGCCTGGGCGCCTACGCCGACGCCACCGTGCTGGCCTGGGACCGCGGCAAGTTCCAGGGCGCGCCGACCTGGCAGGATTTCTGGGACATCGCCAAGGTGCCGGGCAAGCGCGGCCTGCGCCGTTCGCCGCGCGGCACGCTGGAGATCGCGCTGCTCGCCGACGGCGTGGCACCCGCCGACGTCTACCGCACGCTCGCCACCAAGGACGGCGTGGAGCGCGCCTTCCGCCGGCTCGATCAGTTGTCGCCCTACATCGTCTGGTGGACGCCGGGGGATCACGACGCGCAGCACATGCTCGCTTCCGGCGAGGTGCTGATGACCAGCGCACCGTCGTCGTCGGTGGTGCTGGCGAACCGCACGGGCGGGCACAGTTTCGGCGTGCAATGGGCCGGCGGCCTGGTGCAGGCGGACTACTGGGCGATCGTCAAGGGCACCGCCAACCTCGCCGACGCGCAACGCTTCCTGGCTTTCGCCGGTGAGGCGAAAGTCGAACTCGGGCTGCCCGAGGCCGGCGCGCTCGGTGGGCTGGCCAAGGGCGCCAACGCCGGGCTGCCGCCGGACGTGCTGGCGATATCGCCGACCGCCGCCGCCGGCACCCTGTTCATCGACGAGGCGTTCTGGCGCGACAACGGCGACAAGCTCGCCCAACGGTTCGATGCCTGGCTGGCGCACTGACCGGAAGTTTTCCGCATGATGGCGGCGACGCTGGAACCCGCTGTGCTGCACGCGCTGGCGACCACCGGCATCGCCGCCGTGTTCGCCGTTCCACTGGTGCTGGTGCTGGTGTGGGCGCCGGCGGGCGCCGCGGCGGGCCTGGCCGCGCTGCTGCTGTTGCCGGCGTTGCTGCCGCTGCCCGGCCCGGACACGATGTCTTCGGAAGTGGCCGGCCTGTTGCCCTTCCTGTCCTTGCCGGCGGCCTGGGGGCTGCGTCGCATTCCCGCCTCCGCGCTCAGGATCGCCGCCAGCCTGGCCGGGCCGGCGCGGGTGTTCGCCCGGGTCTGGCTGAGGCTGGCCGCCCCCTGGCTGCTGACCGGCCTGGCCTGGGGTTTCGCCCGCGCGCTGGCGGCGGCCGGATTGCCCGGACCGGCCGCCCTGCTGCTAGCCATCGCCGCCTGGCCGGTGTTGCGCGGCCTCGCCGCGCGGGAGGCGTGATGGCCCAAGCCGCCACACTGGCTTCCGCCGACCGGGGTGAGGCGCGCGTGCTGTCGCTGCGTGGCCAGTTGGACGTCGCCGCCGCCGGCGTCCTGTGGACCGGGGCGCTCCGTGAGGCGGCAGCCCAGCCCGAGCGCCCGCTGGTCATCGACCTCACCGCGCTGGAGCTCTGCGACACCGCCGGCGCGGCGCTGTTGCTGGCCATCGAGCAGGAACGGCCCGGCGCCACAATCGAGGGCGCCCAGCCGCATGTCGCCGCCGTGCTGGAGCGCGCCCGCGCGGCCCTGGTCGCCCCGCCGACCCCGCCGCCATCGCCGCCGGTGCCCTGGCACGTGGTGATCGTCCAGGGGCTGGTGAGCGCCGGCGACGGCTTTGCCTATCTGGGCGAGGCGGTGCTGGCGGTGCTGCACGTGCCCAGCCGGTTGCGCCAGTTCCGCCGCGCCGACCTGATGCGCTCCGCCGATCAGGCCGGCGTGCGCGCGGTGCCGCTGGTGCTGCTGCTGGGGCTGCTGATGGGGCTGATCCTGGCCTTCCAGTCGCTGGTGCCGATGCGCCGCTTCGGTGCCGACCTCTACGTCGCCAACCTGGTCGCCATCAGCCTGCTGCGCGAGCTCGGGCCGCTGCTGGCCTCGGTGGTGCTGGCCGGCCGCTCCGGTTCGGCCTTCGCCGCCGAGATCGGCACCATGAAGGTGAACCAGGAGGTCGACGCCCTGGCCACCATGGGGATCGACCCGATGACCATGCTGGTGCTGCCGCGCATGGCGGCGGCGCTGCTGGTCATGCCGGTGCTGACCGTGCTGCTGGAGGTGGCGGGGTTGCTCGGCATGAGCGTGGTTCTGGTCGGCTCCGGCATTCCGATGACGGCGATCGCCAACCAGGTGATGGAGTG
This sequence comes from uncultured Acetobacteraceae bacterium, assembly GCA_964459005.1. Taxonomy (GTDB): domain Bacteria; phylum Pseudomonadota; class Alphaproteobacteria; order Acetobacterales; family Acetobacteraceae; genus Rhodovastum. Next base: position 21,695 of record CAYWOW010000008.1, on the reverse strand, counting down.
GGTGCAGCCCGCGGACTTTTACGGCGGGCTGGCCAAGGCGGTGGTCTTCGGCACGGTGGTGGCGGCGATCGGCTGCCGCGCCGGGCTCAACGCCGGCAACGGGCCGCGCGCGGTCGGCGAGGCCGCGACCGCCGCGGTCGTCGGCGGCATCGTCGCCACCATCGTGCTCGACGGCGTGTTCGCCGTGCTGTTCTTCAGGCTCGGCCTGTGACCGCGCCAGTCCTGCGCGGCAGCGGCCTCGCCCAGAGCTTCGGCCAGCGCACGCTGTATCAGGACGTCACCTTCGAGGTGGCCGGCGGCGAAGTGTTCGTCATCCTGGGCGGCTCGGGCTGCGGCAAGACCACGCTGCTGCGCCAGTGCATCGGCCTGCTGGCGCCGACCGCGGGGAGCGTCGAGCTGCTCGGCGAGGACATCTATGCCGCCGAAGCGCCGGCGCGCGACGCCGTGCTGCGCCGCATCGGGGTGATGTTCCAGTCCGGCGCCCTGTTCGGCAGCATGACGCTGCTGGAGAATGTGATGCTGCCGCTGGAGGTGCACACCGATCTGCCGCCGTCCGCGCGCAGCCGGATCGCCCGGCTGAAGCTTGGCCTGGTCGGGCTGGCCGATGCCGCCGCCCGGCTGCCGGCCGAGATTTCCGGCGGCATGGTCAAGCGGGCGGCGATCGCCCGCGCGCTCGCGCTCGACCCGCCGCTGCTGTTCCTCGACGAGCCTTCGGCAGGGCTCGACCCGGTCACCTCGGCCGGGCTCGACCGGCTGATCCTCGATCTGAGGCGCGACCTCAGCCTGACTTTCGTGGTGGTGACGCACGAGCTGGCGTCCATTCTCGCCATCGCCGACCGTTGTCTGATGCTCGACCATGAGGCACAAGGCGTCATCGCCACCGGCGATCCACGCCGTCTGCGCGACGAGAGCGAGGACCCCAAGGTGCGTGCCTTTTTCCGTCGTGAGGCCGCATGAGCACCGCGCGTGGCAATTTCCTGCGGGTCGGGCTGCTGGTGGTCGTCGGCATTGCCGTGGCGGTGGCGCTGGCGATCTTCCTGGGCGGCAACCGCATCCACAACGGCCGCATCTTCGAGTCCTATTTCCAGGAGAGCGTGCAGGGCCTGGAGCTCGGGGCGCCGGTAAAATTCCGCGGCGTCACGCTGGGCCGGGTGACCGGCATGGGGCTGGTCAGCTCGCAGTATTTCCTCGACCAGGCCGTGGATATCCACAGCCCGACCTATCGGCTGGTCTATGTGCGCTACATCATCGACCTCGGCCGCATCGGCAATCCGATGGATTTCGGCAGCGTGGTCGACGCCGGGCTGCGGGCGCGCCTGGCCAGCCAGGGCATCACCGGGCTCAGTTACATCGAGCTCGATTTCGTCGATCCCAAGCAGTACCCGGAGGTTTCGGTGCCGTGGACGGCGAAATACGACACCATTCCCACGGTGCCGAGCACGCTGGCCCAGGTGCAGGACGCGGCGCAGGCGCTGCTGGCGCAGCTCAACGCCGTCGACATCGCCGCGATCGGCCAATCCGCGCAGAAACTGCTGGACGATCTGCACACCCAGCTGACCACCGGCGACGCCCACCAGGCGCTGGCCGGCGCCGCGGCCTTCACGGTGGCGGCGCGCGAGGCGGTGGAGCGGGCCGACCTGCCGGGTCTGGCGGCCGAACTGCGCGGCGCCACCGCCGACCTGCGCGGGCTGGCGCCGCAGGGTCGCGACGCGCTGGTGGCCGCCACCCGCACCGCCGACCGGCTGACCGAGGCGGCGGGCAAGCTTTCGGCGCTGCTGACGACGGCGGAGGCGGTGGTGCACCGCACCGGCAACGGCGTGGCCGATCTGCAGGCTGACCTCGAGCCGGCGCTGCGCGACGTCCGCGCCGCGGCGGCCAATTTGCGCGAGGCCACCGAGCGGTTGCGCCGCTATCCGGCCGGCGTGCTGCTGGGTGCGCCGCCGCCACGGGAGGGTGAACGATGAGGCGCCGCATGGCACTCGCGCTGGCGCTCGGGCTCGCCGGTTGCGGGCTGGGCACCAGGCCCTATCTGGAGCGCCGGGCCTGGCCGTTGCTGGCCCGTCGCCCGCAGGCGCTGCCCGCCCGGCCGGGCGGGCCGGTGCTGCTGGTGCGCAGCTTCGCCGCCGGTCCGGGCATGGAGGAGCGCGGCCTGCAATCCGTGCAGCCCGACGGCAGCATCCACTCCGAATTCTACGAGCAATGGTCGGTGTTGCCGGCCCAGGCCGTGGAGGAAGCGGTGCGTGGCTGGCTCGCCGATGCCGGCCTGTTCTCCGCCGTGCTGGCGCCGGGCAGCCGGTTGACCGCCGATCTGGTGCTGGAGGGCGAGTTGGATGCGCTGTGGACGGTGCCGGCCGAGCACCTGGCCCGCGCGACGGCCGGGGTGACGCTGGTGGCCGACGCCGCCGCCGGCACGCGGCTGGTGTTGCAGCAACGCGTGGTTGGCGAGGCGCCCCTGGCGGGCGCGACCCCGCCGGATGCCGCCGGTGCGATGACGGCGGCGGTCGGCGATCTGTGTGGGCGCGTCGAGGCGGCGGTCAGGAACCGAGGGTAGGGCACGACGCCAGTCCGTTCAGGTGCCGCCCCGACAGCTCAGCGGAGCGACCGCGTCTCAGCGGCAGCCTGGCGCGCCTGGCTCGGCGCCGCATCCACCCGCGGTCGAGTTGTAACGTTCATGAGGAGCGGGCGTTGTGACTGTGCCGGCCTGCGTCGTGCCGTGGGCGGTGCACTCGCAGAATCCGCCGAGTGGCATGGCGGTGGGGCAGGACAGTGTTTCCGCCCGGCAGCTATTCGCGAGGGCCTGGCCGCCACCGAGCGCCATGGCGATGATCAGCGCGGCGGCTAAATACCCGAGAGATTTCATGCTGGTGAGCCTTTCATGGTGCGGGCAGGGTGCGTATTGAGGGCAGCACGACGGGGCATTGACATCAGGCACTCAGGTTCCCCTGCTGCCCCGACAAGTGCGCGATGTGTCGCGCACGCCGGGATCAGGGTGTCGTGCTGGCGTTCGGCTGGGTCGCACTGCTTGGCGGCATATTGGTATTGGTCGGCGCGGTATTGCCGGCGCCGGAAACCTGACTCGCCGGCTGCGTGTTCGCCATTGGCTGCGCGTTTGCGACCGGCGGCGCGACTGCTACGGGCTGCGCGACTGTGACCGGCGGCCCGTTTGCGGTGGGCTGCACGTTCCCCAGGGTCTGGTTGGTGCCTCCCAGATTGAGCGAGGTAAGCGTATCGCTGTCCAACTGTCCGGTCACAGTCAGGTTGTGCTGCTGCTGATAGCTGCGAACCGCGGCCTCGGTTTGGGGACCCCACAGACCGTCGATCCCGCCATTGTAGGTGCCTGCCTGCTGGAGGCGCGCCTGCACCTGCCGAACCATATCTTGCGACAAGGCCGGCGACTGCGAGGCCGACGCGCTGCTCGGTTGGCTGCTGTAGTACCCACCCCCGGACGTTGAGCAGGCCGCCAGCGCTGCAATGCTGGAAAGGGCCAACAGCGCAGCGACGTTGCGGAATTTGATCATGGCTTTCTCCTTGCCAAGTCGACGGAAACAAGCGTCCCGCCTGCGGCGACGCGGTACGCATCGTCAGTCACAGTTCAGAGCCGATGCGCTCGCCTTCGGCTTGCCGCAGAGGCTAGCCGGTGCAGGACCGGCGGCGGTAGAATCGGAAACTACTCAGATCGGCATTACCCCCGAGTGGTCTTGGGGTGACGTCGATGCCGACCGGTTGCTGGTGTTCGCCGGGCCCGGCCTGATGGCGCCGCGCAATCTGCTGATGATCGCCGTCTTGCAGCGCATCGGACGAGGGTCCCGGCCGGGCGCATATATATCGGCTGGGGCTTCATTACCGCATCCGAAAAGCTGCAAGTAGGTAGAATCCGAGGCTGGTGATTAGTCATTCTGTACCCACCTGAACAAAAGGCAAATTCCCGCCAGATGTGTTGGAGGAAGATATGGACGTCATTCTTATTGTTCTCGTGCTCTTTCTGATCTTCGGAGGGGGTGGCTATTGGGGATTTAGACGGTGGCGATAACAATGGGCTGAACTTTCTTGGCCTCCGTCGAACCAGGTCAGCTCCGGCGGAATGACGCTATCGGCCTATTGGCGAGCGGATACATAAGGCGTGCGAGCGCACCGCGCGTCGTCATGGAGTCAGGGCAGAGCAAAATGAACATATTCACCATCATTGGCGTAGTTGTCGTCATACTTATGGTTGCGGGATATTTCGGGGTTCACGCCGTTTACTTTTGATCCGACGAATCCCGTCGAGCAGCCGTAGCGCCGGCCGTCGCCGCGCCGGTTGACCAGGCCAACGCACGGAACCGAGGAGATCGACGATGAAACCGTTCCAGTTTGCAGGCGCCGTGGTTTTGGTCGTCGGCGTGGTGTTGCTGTGGTTCGCTTGGCACGCCTCGCAGGCGCCTCTCGACCAGTTGTCCAACGCGCTGACCGGCCGCTTCACCAATGAAACCATGTGGTACTGCATGGCCGGCGTCGCCGCCGTGGTCGGCGGTGGCTGGTTTGCGCTGGGCGGCCGGCGGGGCTGAGGCGACACGGCGGGCGTGCCGGGGTGACGCCGCATCATCTGTTCAGGGCTGAACACCAGGACGCGGGATGCCGTTACCGCTCCCGCCGCAACTGATCCGTCAACGCGTCCAACGCGCGCGCCACGCCGTCCAGCATTTCGTCGATCTCGGCGGCGCTGATGATCAGCGGCGGGCTGAACGCCAGCACGTCGCGCGACAGCGCGCGGGCGATCACGCCGTTGCCCTCGCACAGCACCGCCAGCCGCCCGCCAACCTTCATCTTCGGGTCGAAATTCTCCCGCCCGTTCTTGTCCGCCACCAGCTCGATCGCGCCGATCAGCCCGACCCCGCGCACCTCGCCGACCAGCGGATGGTCCGCGAAGCGGCGGCGCATTCCGGCGTGCATATGCGCGCCGGCTTCGTTGACATGCGCGCCGATGTTCATCTCGTCATAAATCTTCAGCGTCTCGATCGCCACCGCCGCCGCCGTCGGGTGGCCGGAATAGGTGAAGCCGTGGCCGAAGGTGCCGATGGCATGGCTCTCCTCGGCCAGGGCGCGAAAAATCCGCTCGTTCACCATCACCGCCGAGATCGGCAGAAAGGCCGCGGACAGCGCCTTGGCGCAGGTGACGATGTCGGGCGTCATGCCGAAGGTCTGGCTGCCCCAGTAGCTGCCGGTGCGCCAGAACCCGCAGATCACCTCGTCGGCCACCAGCAGGATGTCGTACTTGCGCAGCACCGCCTGGATCTTCTCGTAATAGGTCGGCGGCGGCACGATCACGCCGCCGGCGCCCAGCACCGGTTCGGCCCACAGCGCCGCCACCGTGTCGGGCCCCTCGTCGAGAATGAGCTTCTCCAGTTCCTCGGCGCAGCGTGTGGCGAACTGTTCCGCACTCTCGCCGGGCGCGCCGCCATGGTAGAAATGCGGACAGGCCGTATGGATGAAGCGGGTCAGCGGCAGATCGAAACTGCGGTGGTTGCCCACCAACCCGGTCAGGCTCGCGCTGGCCAGGGTGACGCCGTGATAGCCGCCGGTCCGCCCGATGATTTTCTTCTTCTGCGGCCGGCCCACGGCGTTGTTGAAATACCACGCCATCTTGATCGCCGAATCGTTGGCCTCGCTGCCGGAGTTGGCGAAAAACACCCGGCTCATCGGCACCGGCGCGCGCGCGATCAGCATCTCCGCCAGATCGATCATCGGCGCGTGCGATTTGGCGTTGAAGCCGTGGTAGAAGGGCAGCTTGCGCATCTGCGCCGCCGCCGCCGCCACCAGCCGCTCGTTGGAAAAGCCGAGGCTGGCGCACCACAGGCCCGCGGTGCTGTCGATGTAGCCGCGGCCGTTCTCGTCATAGACGCGCACGCCCTCGCCGCGCTCGATCACCAGCGGCCCCTTCTCGAGGTGCGTCTTCAGGTCGGTGTAGGGGTGCAGGGTGTTGGCGATGTCGCGGGCGGCGGCGGAATTCGCGCGGGGCGGGATCATCGTTGGCCTCTCCGGAAAGGTCGTATGCGGCCACTGTAGAACTGTCCCGATCCCCGACGGAACTCCGCCGTCTTGAAACGCGCCCGTTCCCCTGGCACACCCGCGCCAACGAGGGAGAACGGATGACCGAACCGACGTCGCCCGCCGCCCATCGCGGGTTGCCCCGCCGCGCCTTGCTGGCCGCCGCGCCGCTGCTCGCCGCCCATTGGGCCGCCCCGGCGCATGCGCAGCGCCGCGCCGCCGCTCCCTCCGCCCAGGCGCCGCGCCCCGACGACGTGCCGGCCGCCGGCTGGCGGCGCGACGTGCTGATCCGCTGGGGCGACCGGGTCGAGTTCGACGCGCCGAAATTCCAGCCGGGCAACCCCACCGACATCGCCGCCGCCACCCAGTTCGGCTGGGACGCGACCGTGCTCGGGGCCTTGCCCGCGCCCTCCGAGCCGGATGACGTTCCCCGCCTGGTGCTGGCCGTCGCCCACCCCAGCGCCGAGGCGCGGATGCTGTTCCCGGGCGGGCACGACCGGCCGGCGCTGGCTGGGCTGGCCCAGGGCGCCTCCATCCTCACCCTGGAACGCCGGGGCGGGCGCTGGCGGATCAGCGACGGCGGCTTTCACGCCCGCCGCCTCACCGCCCGCACGCGGTGCCGCCTGGCCGGCCCGGTCACGCCCCAGCTCGGCGATGCCGCGCCGGGCGTGCTGGCGGTCGGCGGCGGCTGCGCCACGCCCTGGGGCACCGTGCTGCTGGCCGAGGGCGACCCGGCGCCCTGGTTCGACCGTCTGGCCAGCGAGGACGACCTCTACGCCGACCCCGCCGCCCGCGCCCTCTACGGCTGGATGGTGGAACTCGATCCGCTCGATCCGCAGGCGCTGCCGGTGAAGCGCACCGCGCTCGGCCGCTTTGCCCGCGCCGGCGCCGCCGCCACGCTGGCCGCCGACGGGCGGGCGGTGGTGTTCATGACCGACCCCCGCGCGGCCGGTTTCCTGTTTCGCTTCGTCTCGGCCGATCCGGTCGCGCCGGGCAGTTTTCGGGCCAACCGCAGCCCGCTGGACAACGGCACCCTGGCGGTCGCCCGCAGCAAGCCTGCCCCCGCGGAGGCGGCGGGGATGCGGCTCAATTTCGTCGACCTGCCCGAAAATCCCGCCGGGCGTTCGGCGGCGCTCGCCGCCGCCGCCGCGGCCGGCGCCACCGCCTTCGACTCGCCGCGCGGCCTGGTGATCGGCGCGGACCGCACGCTGCACCTGGCCTGCCGCGGCACCGCGTCGCGGACCCAGCCGGACGCCTTCAACCCGCGCGCCGCCAACGCCGCCGGCCACGTGCTCGCCTTCCACCCCGAGGGCGAGGACGTCACCGCCGCCGACTGGACCGGCGAGATCGTGCTGCTCGGCGGCAACCCCGCCGAGGGCGGCGGCGTCACCCCGGAAGGTTCGCGGGCCTGGCTCGCCGCGCCGTGCTCGGTCGGGCGGGACGCGGCGGGGCGCTTGTGGATTGGCACCGACCAGCAGGGCGTGCTGTCCGCCACCGCCGACGGGCTGTTCGTGGCCACGCCGCCCGGCAACGCGCTCGCCGCCGCCTATTTCGCCCCGCGCGGCGCGGCGATCGGCGGCGCGGTCGCGGTCGGCGACACGGTATTCACCGCCGTCCGTCACCCCGGCGCCGAACCCGGCGCCAGCTTCGACCGGCCCGGCACCCGCTGGCCCGGCATGAAACCCGACACCCCGCCGCAAACCGCGCTGGTGGCCCTGACACCCACGGCATGAGTTTGCCTAGTTACCCACCGCCACCTGCACGTCGACCGTCAGCCCGATGAAGTCCCCGGCCCTGCCGATGAACCCGCCCGCCACCGGCACCGCCTGTTCGGGCGCGCGGGCCATGCACACCCGGATCAGGTTGCGTCCCGCCACCAGCCCGTTGGTCGGGTCGAATTCCACCCAGCCCGCCCCGGGCAGGTAGATGGCGCACCAGGCGTGAGTGGCGCCGCCGCCCACCGACGGGCCGCCGCTGTCCACCAGCTCGGCGTCGTACAGGTAGCCGCTGACGAACTGCGCGGCCAGGCCAAGCGAGCGGCACGCCTCCATCATCAGCAGCGCGAAGTCGCGGCACGTCCCCTGCCCGCTCGCCAGCGTGGCTACCGGCGGATTGGTGCCCTCGGCGTCGCGCGGCGCGTAGAAGAATTCGGCCTTGATCGCCCGGGTCATCACCGTCAGCAGGTCGAAGGTGGGCGTCGACTGGCCGCCGCTCAGAAAGCGTCGGGCCCAGGCATCCACCCGTCCTTCCGGGTCGTGGTGGTGGCGCTCGAGCAACGACACCAGGTCGGGAAACTCCGCCTCGGCGTAGCGGAACGGATAGGTCTCGGCGGCCGGGTCGAGTTGCCCCTGCGCCAGGCCGCCCGCCGCCGGAAAATGTTCCAGATCCAGCTTCGAGACCAGGCGCAGGGTTTCCACCCCGAGACCCGCGTCCCAGTCCAGCGTGGCGACCGAATTGCCGAACACGTCGTGCGCCCAGCGCGTGCTGGCCGCCGGCGGGCTCAGCCCCAGGGTGGCGCTCAGCAGCCGCAGGTCGTGCGAGTCGCGGGGCCGCAGCATCAGCCGGTGGGTGGTCAGCCGCACCGGCCGGGCATAGCGGTAATCCGTGGCATGGGTGATGCGAACCCGCGGCATGCGGTTCGGTCAGGCCGCCGCTTCGCCGGGCAGCCAGCGCGACAGATGCTCGCCACAGCGGCGCTGCATGCGGTGGAAACGCGCATGATCGGCCAGCCGGCGGTCCAGGAAGGCCAGCGTCGCCGCGTCGTCGTCGGCCTCCTCATGCAGCCAGAACAGCAGCGTGGCGGTGTAGATGGCGGCGAGGATGGCCCGCTTGGTGTACCAGGCGAAGTCCGTCGAGCGGTCGCCGGCGGCGAACCAGATTGCGTCCACCGTGCGCGCCAGCGTGCGCGCGGCGACCCTGGCGTTGCCGGGCAGCGCCAGCACGCCGGCCGCCCGCCGCACCGCCGCGCGATGCTCCCGCGCCGCGGCCAGCCTTAGTGCCACCGCGAGGCGCACGCGCTCGGGCAGGCGGAGTGCGGTCAGGTCGTGTTCGTCCATCGCCGCCTGCATGCGGCGGTCCTGCAGGTCGATCCACGCCTCCACCCGTTCCGCCGCGCCGCCGGGAAACAGGATATCCGCCTCGCCCGGCCCAGCCCGCCGCGCCGCGCCGGTCCAGCCCAGTTCGGCCACGTACGGCAGCATCGCCGCCAGCGCCGCGTCGCGCTCCGCCGAGCGTTCGGGCGGCGCGATCATGGCTGCGCCTCGGCGCGGGCGAGTTCCTCGTTGAACCCGAAGAGACGGAAATCGGTCATCCGCATCGGATAGAGGATCCCGTTCAGATGGTCGAATTCGTGCTGCACCACGCCGGCATGAAAGCCGGTGACCTCGCCGGTGACCGGCGCGCCCTCGCAATCGACGCCGCGGTAGCGGATGCGCCAGTGCCGCGCCACCGCGCCGCGCAGGCCGGGGATCGACAGGCAGCCCTCCCAGCGCAGCCGCAGATCCTCGCCCACCGCCTCGATTTCCGGGTTGATCAGCACCGTGTTGCCGACCACCCGGTCGTCCGCGTCGCCGCTGGTGCGCCCCTCGCCGACCCGGAACACGAACAGGCGCAACGGTACGTGCACCTGCGGCGCCGCCAATCCGGACCCCGGCGCGTCCTCCATGGTCTCGAACATATCCCGCACCAGGCCGCGGATTTCCGGCGCCGTCGGATCGGGGACCGGCTCGGCGCGGGCCAGCAGCACCGGGTGGCCCATGCGGGCAATCTTCAGGATGGCCATGCGGCGGCTCCTTGGGAGGCTTGTCCACGCGAATGCGCGTTGGCGGGCGACGGCCGGCGTGTTATAGCGCGCCCCTTATGGTCGGGGCAGGCGCTCCGGCCCCTTTTTCGCGCCCCGATGGTCGGGACGCTTCGATGAGAGGAGCAGGCGGCCAAGTGCAGGTTCTCGTTCGCGACAACAATGTCGACCAGGCGCTGAAGGCGCTCAAGAAAAAGATGCAGCGGGAAGGTATCTTCCGCGAGATGAAGCTGCGCCGCCACTACGAAAAGCCCTCGGAGCGCCGCGCCCGCGAGGCCGCCGAGGCGGTTCGCCGCGCCCGCAAAATGGAGCGCAAGCGGATCGAGCGCGAGGGCTTCTAAGCCCCTCGAATCACCGGATTTCTTAATCCTTTGGCAGTGTCGCGGCCACCAGATCGGCGGCTGCGTTCTCGCCTCTTGCCCGCAGTGCGGCGATGACCCCCTCGCGATCGGCGATGCTGCGGTTCTGGCTCATTTTCCACTGCGCCTCGATCCGCTCCGCCCGCAGCCGGAAGCCGCGGATGCCCTTCAGCATGCCGTCGCGGTAGCCGGGTTCCATCGCATCGACGTCGAACCCGCCGGGATCACCCTGCGCCAGGGCGCGCAGCACGTCGATCAATGCCGCCCCCTCCAGCCGCTCGAGATGGCCGTGCACGTGCACCGCGGCGTAGTCCCAGGTCGGCACCGCGGGTTGGGTCCGGTACCAGCCCGGCGAGATGTAGGCGTGCGGCCCGCCGAACACCGCCAGCGCCGCGCCGCCGTCGAAGGCCGCGCATTGCCCGTTGGCGGCGGCCAGATGGCCAGTTAGTACTATCTCGGAATCGTTATGCGTCATAACAAATGGCACGTGCGAGGCGTCGATGCCGCCGGAGCCATGAGTCACCAGCAATCCGAAGGGGTTTCCCGAGATCAGACCCGCGATCCTGGCGAGGTCGGTCTCGGTGAAGGCGGGACGCAGATACATGGCGGGGCTCCTGGCCGGTCGGGCAGGTCTATGGCATAATTGGACTGCCCGGAACCGCCAATCCATGTTTTCTCTCGTAGACCAAACCCGCCAGCACGCCGTGTTCGATCGGCTCCGCCGGGGCATCCTTGCCGGCACGTTGGCCCCCGGCGCGCGGCTGCCGCCCAGCCGGCATCTCGCCGAGGAGCTCGGGGTGGCGCGGCAGACCGTGGTGCTGGCCTATGAGCGCCTGGCCGCCGAGGGCTATGTGCGGGCGCGGGTGGGCAGCGGCACCTATGTCGCCGCCGATCTTCCCGACGCCGCCCCGCCGCCCGCGCCGGCGCCCGCCGGCGCGGCCAGCCCATTGTCGCGGCGCGGCGCGGCGCTGGCCGCCATTCCGGTTCGCGCCGCCGGCCCGGTTGCCGACGGAGCCGCCCTGCTCGCCCCCGGCGTGCCGGCGCCGGAGCTGTTCCCCACCGCCGCCTGGGCGCGCTGCACGGCGCGGGTGCTGCGCGGCCTGGCGCCGGAGGCGACGGGCTACCCGGACCCGCAGGGATTGCCCGGGCTGCGCGCCGCCATCGCCGCCCATCTGGCCGCCAGCCGCGGGCTGATCGCCGATGCCGGCCACATCGTCGTCACCGCCGGCACCCAGCAGGCCCTGCGGGTGGCCGCCGATCTGCTGCTCGACCCGGGCGACGCGGCCTGGGTGGAGGACCCGGGCTACATCGCCGGCCGCGGCGCCCTGCTCGCCGCCGGCGCGGTGCTGGTGGCGGTGCCGAGCGATACCGAGGGGATCGAGGTGGCCGAGGGGGTGCGCCGCGCGCCGCAGGCCCGCCTTGCCCTGGTGGCCCCCTCGCATGCGACCCCCCTGGGCGGCGCGCTGCCGGTCGGCCGGCGGCTGGCGCTGCTGGACTGGGCGGCCCGGGCCGACGCCTGGATCCTCGAGGACGACGCCGATTCGGAGTTTCGCTGGCAGGGCAAGCCCTTGCCGCCGCTGGCCTCGCTCGACCGCGTGGGCCGGGTGATCTATTGCGGCACCTTCAGCAAGGCGCTGGCCCCGGCGCTGCGGCTGGGCTTCGCCGTGGTGCCGCCGCCGCTGACCGCCGCCTTCGTGCGCGCCCGCACCCTGATGGACCGCGGCCCCGGCGTGCTGCCCCAGGCCGTGCTGGCCGATTTCATGGCCCAGGGCGCGCTGGCCGCGCACATCCGCCGCATGCGCACCGAATACGCCCGCCGCCGCCAGGCGCTGCTGGCGGCGCTGGCGCGGCACTGCAACGCGGTCTCCCCCATCGCCGCTCCGGGCGGTTTGCACCTCGTCCTGCTGCTGGCCGCGGGCATCGAGGAAGCGGCGGTGGTGCGGGCGGCGCGGGCGCGCGGCCTCGCGGTCTCGCCGCTGGCCGCCTACTACAACGCCGTGCCACGTCTCTCCGGCCTGGTGGCCGGCTTCGCGGCGACCCCCGTCGCCCGGGCGGCGGACGCGGCCCGCCGGCTGGCGGCGGCGATCCGCGCGGCCTAAGCGAGACCGGAGGCCGAGGCCTGTTTCATCCGGGCGGTGCTGGAGCGGCGGGCGTTGGGTCGCGCCGCGACTCGCCCTGCGGTTCGAACTCTCCGGGACGGTCCGCCTCGAACAGGCTTTCCAGTTCCTCGGCCGCCTGTTTCGTGGTCTGGATCATCGCCTTCTCGTCGCGATAGATCGCGTGGGTGTCGGCCAGCAGGCGCTCGTCATGCTCGCGGAACAAGGCGACCGCCCGCGCCGCACGCTCGGGCGGGACCTCCAGCGCCCCAAGCACCAGTTCCGACAGGCGCAGGCTCGAATGGAACGTGTCGCGCACGATGCCGCCGGTGCCGCGGTCCATCAGCAGGTGCACGTGCCGCCGGTTGCGGGCGCGCGCCAGGATGAAAAGGTTTGGAAACGTGCGGCGCACCACCTCCACCACTTTCAGCGTCTCCTGCATGCCGTCGGTCGCCACGACGAGAACGCGCGCGTGCTCGGCGCCGGCGGCGCGCAGCAGGTCGGGGCGCGACGGGTCGCCGAAATAGATCTTGCTGCCGAACCGCCTGACCACCTCCACCTGGCCCGGGTCGCGCTCCAGCGCGGTGAAGCGGATGCCCTGCATGCGCAGGACCCGGCCGACGATCTGCCCGACCCGGCCGAAACCGGCGATGATGACGGGGGCGTGGTCGTCGGCGATCGCATCGTAGGCCGGCGCCCCGGTTCGCAGCAGGCGCGGCAGCAGCACCGCCTCGCTGGTGGCGAACAGCAACGGCGTGGCGACCATCGACAAGGCCACCACCAGCGTCGCGGCCTCGGCGGTGGCCCCCGAAACCGCGCCGACGCCGACCGCGGCGGCGAACACGACGAAGGCGAACTCACTGCCCTGCGGCACCGCCACGGCCAGGCGCAGCGCATTGGCGGTGCCTCGGCGCGCCAGCAGGCCAAGCGCGAACAGCACCGCGATCTTGACCGCGAGCAGAACCGCCACGGCGGCGAGGATACCGAGCGGATCGTGCGCCAGCAACGTGAGCCGCGCCGACATGCCGACCGAAATGAAGAAGAAACCGAGCAACAGCCCCTCGAACGGCTCGATGTCGGCCCGCAGCTCGTGGCGATACTCGCTGCCGGACAGCAGCACGCCGGCCAGGAAGGCACCGAGCGACATCGACAAGCCCGCCGCGTCAGCCAGCGCGGCGGCGCCGACCACGGTGAGCAGGGCGAGCGTGGTGAACACCTCCGGCGTGCGCGCGCCGCCGATCGCGCGAAATGCCGGGCGCACCAGGAAACGCCCGCCCGCCAGGATCGCGACGATGGCGCCCACGCCGCGCGCCACCTGCAGCCAGGACACGCGGTCCAGCATGTCCGCGCTGGCGAGCAGCGGCACCAACGCCACCAGCGGGATGAAGGCTAGGTCCTGGAACAGCAGCACGGCAAAAGCGTCGCGGCCGGCCGGGGCGGCGAGCAGGTCGCGCTCGGCCAGCATGGGCAGCACGATCGCGGTCGAGGACATGGCGAGGCCGGCGCCGAGCACCGCCGCACCCGCCCAGGCCACGCCCACGGCATGCGCGAGTGCCGCCAGCGCCGCGCCGGTCAGCGCCAGTTGCGCGGCGCCGAGGCCGAACACCGCGCGGCGCATCACCCACAGGCGCTTCGGGCGCAGCTCCAACCCGATCAGGAACAGCAGCATCACCACGCCCAGCTCCGAGACCCGGGCGATGGCGCCGACATCGGTGACCAGGCGCAGGCCGAACGGGCCGATGGCGATGCCGGCGAGCAGATAGCCCAGCACGCTGCCGAACCCGGCGCCGCGGGACAGCGGCACCGCGACGGCGGCGGCGGCGAGCAGGGCAACCAGCGTCTGCAACATGCCGGACAGCTAGCCCGAGCCGGCGCCGGAAGGCCAGAGGTGCCACCCCGGCCGCGCTTCAGAAGTCTGCGAGAGGCCGATGAACCGCGGCGGGACTCGCCCGCAAGGTTGATCCGGATGGGGAGCGGCCCATGACGTCGGAGCAATACCCGTGAAAAGAAAGTCGTTCTTTCTTGAAAGAAAGAACCAAAGAACTTTTATTCGCTTTATCCTCGACAAAGCGCTTCCAGCGCGGCCAGGCGCTGTTCCAGGCGCGCGACGTCATCCGGCGGCAGCCGGTCGCGGCAGCCGTGGACGATGCGCCCGCCACGCTCGACTATGCGCGCTCGCAGGGCGTCGTTTTCGACGGTGACGGCGACATCCTGCAGCAGCCGCAGCAGCCGCAGGCTGACCGCGGCATCGGTCGTGGCATAGGCCCGGATCTGCTCGATCGCCGTGTTCAGCAACCCCTCCAGGTCGATCCACGGCAGCACCACGCGCAGCACGTGCGGCGGGTTGAACAGCAGCGACTCCGGCGGGAACCGGTCGAGCCAGCGGATCAGGATGCGGGTGAGCTGGTCGATGCAACTGATCGCCGTGCTGGGGTCGTTGACCGCCGGCGAAATCGCCCGCAACGCGATGTCGACGATCTGGATGACGCCGAACTCGACGTCCTGCTGCAACGTGCGCATCGGCCCGATGTCGAAAGCCGCCAGCAGCTCCGCGCCGCCGTCGCCCAGCCGGCTGCGCCGGGAGACCATCAGCAACGGAACCCCGGCCGGCACGAAATGGCCGATCGACCGGGTGACCCGCACGCGCAAATGGTGCGTCCGGGCGAACTCCAGCAGCCGGCGGACGTCGATGAAACGGATGTAGCCGGATACCACGTTCAGGATCGGGTACTCCGGCTCATCCGGCACGAAAACCTCCGGCACCGGCTGGTAGTGGCTGGCTCGCGGGTGCGGCATCAGCTCGTCGATTACCCGCTCGGTCTCGCGCGCGATCCGGTCCACGATGTTGTTGACGCTGATCGCCTGGGAGATGTGGTGGATGAAGAACAGCAGCCAGCCCACGCAGACCACCGCCAGCAGCATCGCGCCGAGCACCGTCAGCACCGGCGCGAACGGCTCGGGCATCGAGCGGGCGGCCGGCAGGGCGGCCACGCAGTAGGAGAAGGTGCCGAGGAAGATGCCGAGCGTCCATTGCGTGCCCTGGTCGCGCATGAAGCTGATCAGGATGCGCGGCGAAAACTGCATCGAGGCCAGCGTCAGCGTCATCAGCAGGATGGCGAAGACGATCGACACCACCGTCATGATGGAGGTGGCGATGACGCTCAGGATGACCTGGGCGACCTGCGGGTCCGCGCGCGAGGGAAACAGCAGGACCGGAACCCAGGCGGCGGTGGCGGGGGCGGCCTCCTCCACCGAGGACAGCACGGCCCCGCAGACGCCGAGCAGGACGGCGATCACCAGCGGCCGGACGAGGAAGCCGCCGCGCAGCGCAAAGGCCGCCGATCGCAGCCGCAAGGGGAGCCGTCGCAGCACCGAGGAATCCTTTCGGCCTGCTTAAATAGCGGGTTGCCCCCGGCGGGGAAACCGTTTCCGGCGGGAGAACGGAACCCGGGTTGACCGGGCCGCCGGCGGGACCACATCATCGGCCCAGAAAAAGGGGGGTTCCATGGACAGCGACACCACCGGCCGCGACGAGGCGGATTGGCAGCAACGCCTGACGCCCGAGCAATACCGCGTGCTGCGCAAGCACGGCACCGAGCGGGCCGGCAGCAGCCCGCTGAACGCCGAGAAACGCACCGGCACCTTCCTCTGCGCGGGCTGCGGCCAAAAATTGTTCAGCAGCGATAACAAGTACGAGAGCGGTTCGGGCTGGCCCAGCTTCCGGGCGGCGATCGAAGGGGCGGTGGCGACCACCACCGACCGCTCCTTCTTCATGACCCGCACCGAAGCGCATTGCAGCGCGTGTCAGGGCCACCTGGGGCACGTCTTCGAGGACGGGCCGCAACCGACGGGCCTGCGCTACTGCATGAACGGCGTGGCGATGCGCTTCGAACCCGACCCCACGGGCTGACCGGCGCGGCGGGGGAGGGAGGACACCAATGGACCTGCATTTCACGGCGGACGAACTGGCGTTCCGCGATGAGGCGCGGCGGTTTTTCCGCACCGCTTTTCCCGAGTCGATCCGCCGCAAGGGTCTCGCCGGCGAGGCGATGGGCCGCGCGGACATCGTCACCTGCCAGCGCATCCTGAACGCGCGGGGCTGGGCGGTGCCGCACTGGCCGCTCGCCTGGGGCGGGCAGGACTGGTCGCCCGTGCAGTTCTATCTGTACGAGGACGAGATGCAGCAGGCCGGCGTGCCCGAACCTCTGAGCTTCAACACCACCATGGTCGGGCCGGTGATCGCCGCCTTCGGCAGCGACGACCAGAAGCGGAAATTCCTGCCGCGAATCGCCAACCTCGACGACTGGTGGTGCCAGGGGTTTTCCGAACCCGGCGCGGGGTCCGACCTGGCGGCGCTGCGCACCCGCGCGGAACGGCGCGGCGACCGCTGGGTCATCAACGGGCAGAAGACCTGGACCACGCTGGCCCAATACGCCGACTGGATTTTTCTGCTCGTCCGCACCGACCCCACGGTGAAGAAACAGCAAGGCATATCCTTCATCCTCGTCGACATAACCACGCCCGGCGTCACCGTGCGGCCGATCGAGACCATCGACGGCGGCCACGAAGTGAACGAGGTGTTCTTCGACGACGTGGTGGTGCCCGCCGAAAACCTGGTGGGAGAAGTGAACAAGGGCTGGGACTACGCGAAATTTCTGCTGGGTAACGAACGCACGGGGATCGCCCGCGTCGGCACCTCGAAGGCGCGGCTGAAGCGAATTCGCGAGTTGGCGGCATTGGAATTCTCCGGCGACCGGCCGCTGCTGGAGGACCCGCAATTCCGCCGGCGGCTGGCGGCGGTGGAAATCGAGATGAAGGCGCTCGAGCTGACCCAGCTTCGGGTGGTGGCCGACGCGCGCCGCCACGGCGGCGGCAAGGCGAATCCGGCAAGCTCCATCCTCAAGCTCAGGGGCAGCGAACTCCAGCAGGCCTGCACCGAGTTGCTGATGGAGGTGGCCGGGCCCTGGGTGCTGCCCTACCGGCCCGCCGGGGCGCGGCGCAACGAGCCTGGGGGCGGCCCGGACTTCGCGCATCAGGCGGCGCCGGCCTATTTCAACATGCGCAAGGTCTCGATCTACGCCGGTTCCAACGAGATCCAGCGCAACATCGTCGCCAAGGCGATTCTGGGATTCTAGGGCATGGATTTCGATCTCAGCGACGAGCAGCGTCTGCTGCGCGACAGCGTGGACCGGCTGATCGCCGATCGCTACGGCTTCGAGCAACGCAAGCAATACGCGCGTGAGCCGGACGGATGGAGCCGCGCCAACTGGGCACAATTCGCCGAACTCGGGCTGCTCGGCATGCCGTTCGACGAGGCCCATGGCGGCTTCGGCGGCGGCCCGGTGGAAACCATGCTGGTGATGGAGAGTTTCGGCCGCGGGCTTGTGCTGGAGCCGTATCTTGCCGCCGTCGTGCTGGGCGGCGGGCTGGTCCGCCGCGCCGGCAGCGAGGCGCAGAAGTCGGCGCTGCTGCCGCGCCTCGCCGCCGGGGAATTGCTGCTGGCCTTCGCGCAGCAGGAGCGCACATCGCGTTACGATCTCGCCGACGTCGCCACCACCGCGCGCGCACAGGGCGACTCGTGGCGGCTGGACGGCGAAAAATCCCTTGTTCTGCACGGCGACGTTGCCGACACGCTGGTGGTGGCCGCGCGCAGTTCCGGGGAACGGCGCGAGCGCGCGGGCGTCGGGCTGTTCCTGGTGGACACCGCCGCGCCGGGTGTCGCGCGGCATGGCTATGCGACGCAGGACGGCTTGCGCGCCGCCGATTTTTCCTTCGCCTCCGCGCCCGCCGCCCCGCTCGGCGATCCCGCCGGCGGGCTGGCGGCGGCCGAGCGCGTGGTGGACGAGGCGATCGCCGCCCTGTGCGCCGAGGCGGTCGGCCTGATGGCCGAGATGCACGCCATCACCGTCGATTATTTGAAGACGCGAAAACAGTTCGGCCGGGCGATCGGCGAGTTCCAGGTGTTGCAGCACCGCAGCGTGGACATGTTCGTCGCCCTGGAGCAGGCGCGCTCCATGGCGATGTACGCCGCCATGATGTCGGCCGAGGACGACGCCCCGGCGCGGACACGGGCGGTCTCGGCGGCCAAGGTGCAGATCGGGCGCTCGGGCCGGCTGATCGGCCAGGAGGCGACGCAACTGCACGGCGGCATCGCCATGACGATGGAATACAAGGTTGGCCATTACTTCAAACGCATGACCATGATCGAACGGATGTTCGGCGATACCGAGCATCATCTGTCACGGGTCGCGGCGCTGGGCGACGAACCGGCGCCATCGTGACACGGTCGGGGCGTTGCCCCGCGCCCCACCCGGGCTCCGCCCGGGACCCGCCAAGGGCCGGAGGCCCTTGGATCCCATGACTTTCAGGGCTGCGCAGCAGCCCATAATTGAACGTCGATATCATTTGATGGCTGCTGGCGCAGCCCCGAAAGGAATGGATTATCAAGGCTCTGCCTTGATTGGGGTCCAGGGGCGAAGCCCCTGACCTTGCTTATGTTCCCGCTTATGGGTCGTTACCCTCCGTTGCCTCCGGATCGATTGCGGTGCATGGTTCGTTCCGGCATTGGCCCGGCAATGGGCGAGGAAGTTGGCGCGGGCAAGCAGCTTCCTCCCGCCGGCGGCCGGTGCACGAGGAGGAAAGCACCATGGATGCTAATGCGCCGAATGGGCGTGGAGTCGAACCGATCGAGCGGGAAACCGTCAGGCGGGTGTTCTGGCGGCTGATGCCGCTGCTCATGCTCGGCTATTTCTGTGCCTACCTGGACCGCTCGAACGTGGGCATGGCGGCGACGACCATGAGCCCGGACCTGAAATTCTCGAACGCGGTGTTCGGCTTCGGCTCCGGTCTTTTCTTCCTCGGCTATTTCCTGGCCGAGATCCCGAGCAACCTGATCCTCAACAAGATGGGAGCGCGGCGCTGGATCGCCCGCATCCTGGTGACCTGGGGCATCATCGCCGGGCTGACCGGCTTCGTGTGGAGCGAATGGAGTTTTTACGGCAACCGCGTCCTCCTCGGGCTGGCCGAGGCCGGCTACTTCCCCGGCGTGGTGCTGTACCTGACCTGGTGGTTCCCGTCGGCCTATCGCACCCGGATGCAGGCGATCTTCCAGTCGGCCGGCGTGATCTCGCTGTTCATCGGCCCGCCGATCGGTGGGTTGCTGCTGCAGATGCAGGGGATTCTGGGGCTGCGGGGCTGGCAGTGGCTGTTCATCATCGAGGCGCTGCCGCCGATCGTCATGTGCTTCGTGACCTGGAAGTTGCTGACCGACCGGCCGGCCGACGCGGCTTGGCTCAGGCCGGATCAGAGGACCTGGCTGGTCGACCGGATGGCATCAGAACGCGCGCAACGCGAGGCGATCCGCAAGTTCACCCTCGGCGAGGCGTTCACCAACCCGAAGGTATGGCTGCTGACGGTGGCCGACTTCGGCCTGAACGCGTCGGCCTACGGGGTGACGTTCTTCCTGCCGCTGATCGTCAAGGGGCTCGGCGTCGGCACCAACTGGATCGGGCTGGTCAGTGCGCTGCCCTTCCTGTGCGCTTTCTTCGGCATGATCTACTGGGGCTGGCATTCCGACGTCACCGGCGAGCGGACCTGGCACGTGGTTGGCGCCTGCATGCTGACCGCGGGCGGACTGGGCGCCTGCATCCTCATCGGCGTCGGCCACCCGGCCATAACGATGGTGGCGCTGTGCCTCGCGGTGATGGCCAACAACTCCATCACGCCGGTGTTCTGGTCGATGCCGAGCGCGCTGCTGACCGGGGCTGCCGCCGCGGGCGGCATCGCCATGATCAATGCGATCGGCAACCTCGGCGGCTGGCTTGGCCCGTCGGTCTACGGGATCGTCAAGGACGCGACCGGCAGCGACAGCATCGGGCTGCTCTGCCTGGCATTGGCGCCGGTCGTTACCGCGATCGCGGTGCTGCTGGTGCGCCACGACAGCCGGCTGGAACGTATCCCGTCGCGCCGATAGCGCTCCAGGTCCACGCGGCACCGCCGGACAGCGCGGTCCGGCGGTGCCATAGGGCTGGCCTACCAGTCCAGGTTCCAGTGCCGCATCGGCAGGCCGGGAACGGGCGATCTGAAGTGCGCCAGGCGGGTGCTCGTCAGCGACCCGACATAGACGGTCCGCAGGTCGTCTCCGCCGAACGCCACGCTGCTCGGCTTCTCGATGACGCGGCCCTCCGGGTCCTCGAACACGGTATGCAGCCGCCCCTCCGGCGTGATGGCGAACAGCGCGTTCCGCGTCAGTTCCGTCACCCAGAGATTGCCGTCGGCATCGAAGGCGATGCCATCGACGCGGGCGCCGGGAAACATCGTCGCCGGACCGAAGATGGCGCGGTCCGTCAAACTCCCGTCCGCGCCGATGCGCAGGCGTGAGACCCGGCCCGTCGCGGTTTCCGCGGCGTAGAGGAACGCGCCGTCGCGGTCGATCCGAAGCTCGTTGGTGAAGGTGAACCCGTCCGCCACGCGGCGCATGCCGTCGCGGTCGCGCAGCACGATGCAGCCGTCGGGAATTCCCTCATCCTCGGCGCGATTGCGGGGCACGGTGACGGTGGAAATGCTCAGCCAAAGCCGGTCCTCGTGATGCGGATCCGCATAGACGAAATTCGCCGCGCCGACCGGCTTGCCCTCGAACGTCTCCAGGAACACTTCCTCGCGGCCATCCCGGGCGACCCGGTAGAATTTTCCCTGCGCGATGTTGGCGATGTACAGCTCCCCCGCGCCCGTCACCGCAAACCCGTTCGGACGTCCCTGCATCGAGCCGATCATTTCGTGCGTGCCGTCCGGCCGGATGCGGATGAGGGCGGCGCGATTGTCCGAGATCAGGAGGCTGCCATTGCGGAATGCCAGGACGCATTCGGGTCGGCTGAGCGGCGTGGCCAGATGCCGAATGTCCGGTGCCGCAAGCCTGAAGTCCGTGATGCTGCTCACTGGTTCTCTCCTGCCGGGGAAAGGGCGGCCGCCGCCGGTGCCGGGGCCGGCCGAATTGGTTCCGGATGTCCGGCCACGTTCTACCCCTGCGCCCGGTCCCGCAACGCCATGGCAATGGCGGGAAAAGCCGACGGCGCCGCCAACAGCAGCGCGCCCGACGGGACCGGCGATACTTGTCGCGTCCTTGCGATTGATGCATACCCAGCGGCGCTTGCCGGTCATATACCGAGCGGTGAACAATGCCTTCCGGAGGAAACCAATGTCCGACGCGCCATTAGTACCGGTGGCAACTATCGCCGGCCCACGACTGCGCACTCGGCTCAACCGCCAGCAGGTCATCGGCTTCTGGGCGGCCTGGGCCGGCTGGACGCTCGACGGCATGGATTCGGTCATCTACGCCCTGGTTCTCAGCCCGGCATTGACGGAACTGTTGCCGAAATCCGGCATGGAAAGCTCGCTGGCGAACATCGGCCGGGTCGGCTC
>CAYWOW010000007.1:0-58276 GCA_964459005.1 uncultured Acetobacteraceae bacterium | reverse complement strand
GCGTGCAGGTCGGCCACCATGCCGCAGCCGAGCCGGGTGCGCACCCGTTCCTCCAGGCCCGACAGGTCGGAGGGCGACTTGTCGGCCGACACCACGATCTGCTTGCCGGCGTCCACCAGAGCGTTGAAAGTGTGGAAGAATTCCTCCTGGGTTGCCTCCTTGCCGATGAGGAACTGCAAGTCGTCGATCATCAGCACGTCGACGCTGCGCAACTGCTCCTTGAACTCCATGGTGGATTGGCTGCGGATGGCGGCGATGAAGCGGTACATGAACTTCTCGGCCGACATGTAGGCGACCGAAACCGGGGCGGCGCCGCGCGAGGCATCGCCGTTGCGGGTCAGCGCCCAGGCAATGGCGTGCATCAGGTGGGTCTTGCCGAGGCCGACGCCGCCATAGAGGAACAGCGGATTGAATCCCACGCTGGCCGGCTTTTCGGCGACGCGGCGGGCGCAGGCATAGGCAAACTCGTTGGGTTTGCCGACCACGAAGCACTCGAAGGTGAAACGCGGATCGAGCGCGGCGGTGGGCTCGGTGCGCGCATCGGGGCGTTCGGGGGGGGCATGTCCGATGACCGGCGGAGGTGGCGCCGCGACGATCGCCGGCTCGGCCGCCGCCTCGCCGGGCGCGGCGCCGCCGACGCGGATATCGACCCGCCGAACCCGCCGGTTCTCGGCCTGCCACAGCGTGTTCAGCCGGTCGCCGTAATGGGTGCGCACCCAGTCGCGCAGGAAACGGGTGGGCAGGCGGACCGTGACCTCGTCGCCATCGAGCCCACCGAGCGACATCTGGCGCAGCCAGGTGCGGTACTCGACGTCGCCGACCTCGCTTTGCAGCCGGCCACGGACACGGACCCATTGCTCGGCCAGATAGAGTTCATCGGAGGATCGCTGCCCGGTCGTCATCACAGAGCCGTCCCTGTCGATGTTCGCGCCGTCGGCCACCATAAGCCCCCTGCTCGCGACGTTCCCTGTCCCGCCGCAACAACCCGGGTTCACAGGTGAGGGTTGACCCCTCATCCTGCCTCATTCGGGACCGGCGGCAACCCCCACCGATCGAGAAATGATTAGGCAGAAACCGGGAAAAAAGCAACGGCAAAAAGCAACGCGTGACATAAAATTGACATGCACAGAAAACACACCAAATAACGCGGTTAACCGTTTCCGGTTCCGGGCGTTAATTTCTGGTCTTTTCCGAATATCACGGTCGCATCACGCGGGCCGGGCGCTTCCGCGCCCCGTCCCGCCGGCAGTCAGCCCTTTGCCAGCGCCTTGATACGTGCCGACAGACGCGAGATCTTCCGTGCCACCAGGTTCTGGTGCACCACGCCCTTGGTTGCCGCCCGCTGCAGTTCCGGTTGCGCGACCCGCAGCGCATCCGCGGCCGACGCTTTGTCGCCGCTGGCGATCGCCGCCTCCACTTTCTTGATGAAGGTCCGCATGCGCGACTTGCGTGCCTGGTTGCGCGCCGTGCGGCGCTCGATCTGGCGGATGCGCTTGCGCGCTGAGGCAGTGTTGGCCATGGGCTCTCTTCGGCAGTGTGCGATCGCAGGGAACGGGAGGTCAGCGCGGGCGACGGCCCGCACGGCTACGAGGGACGGTGGTTTAGGCAGCCCCGCGCTGCGAGTCAAGGAAGCGGAAGTCGCCGGGGCGGAACGTTTTCAGCCCAGGCGGAAATTCGCGCGCCGCTTCTCGACGAACGCCGCCATGCCCTCGCGCTGGTCGGGCGTGCCGAACAGCGACAGGAACAGCGCCCGCTCGTAACGCACCCCTTCGGCCAGCGTGGTTTCGAACGCGCGGTTGACGCTGTCCTTGGCCATCGCCACCGCCACCGGCGACAGCGCGGCGATGCGCCCGGCGATCGTCAGCGCCTCGGCAAGCAGTTGATCGGCCGGGAAAACGCGCGACACCAGGCTGCAACGCTCGGCCTCGGCGGCGTCCATCATGCGGCCCGTCAGCACCATGTCCATCGCCTTCGCCTTGCCGACCGCGCGGGTCAGGCGCTGCGTGCCGCCGGCGCCGGGAATGATGCCGAGAGTGATCTCCGGTTGGCCGAACCTTGCCGATTCGGCAGCGAGAATGAAATCGCACATCATCGCGAGTTCGCAGCCGCCGCCGAGCGCGAAGCCGGCGACAGCCGCGATCACCGGCTTGCGGATGCGCAGCACCGCCTCCCACTGGGTGGCGATGAAATCCGCCATCGGATAGCTGCGCGGCTGCATTTCCTTGATGTCCGCGCCGGCGGCGAAGGCTTTCTCCGAGCCGGTCAGCACCACCGCGCCGATGCCCGGGTCGGCATCGAAGGTCCGCAACTGGGCGCCGAGTTCCGCCATCAAGCGGTCGCACAGCGCGTTCAACGCCTGCGGCCGGTTGAGTCTGATCAGGCCGACGCGTCCGTGCGTCTCGACCAGAATCATCTCCGGCGCCGTGGTCTGCGTCATCGCGGGTTCCCCTTGTCTTCTGGCCCGGGTTCTAGGCTACCGCTGGGTTGCCCGGCAATAGAAGGTGCTGCGGCCGGACTGCACGATCCGGCACACGCCCGGGCAGGCCGGCGGTCCGGGGCAGTGCTCGCACGCCTCGCCTTCGCGGCCATAGACCTTCCAGGCCCGCTGGAAATAGCCCAGTTCCCCGTCGGGTTGGACATAGTCGCGCAGGCTCGACCCGCCGGCGGCGATCGCCTCGGTGAGGGTCGCCTTGATCTGGGGCACCAGGCGCGCGGCGCGGGCACCCGCCACCGTGGCCGCCAGCCGCCGCGGGCTGATGCCGGCACGGAACAACGCCTCGCAGACATAGATATTGCCCAGCCCCGCCACCGTGCCCTGGTCGAGCAGGGCCGCCTTGATCGGCGTCCGCCGGCCTTGCAACGCCGCCGACAGAACCGCCGGGGTGAAGGCCGCGTCCAGCGGTTCCGGCCCGAGCAGGGCCAGCAGGCCGTGCGCGTCCTCCGCGGCCGTTCGCACCAGGTCGATGCAGCCGAAGCGGCGCGGGTCGACGAAGCCGACGCGCCAGCCATCCTCGGTCTCCAGCGTCAGGTGCTCGTGCCGGGGCACCTCATTGGCGCCGGCCGGCCCGATCAGCATGCGACCGGACATGCCGAGGTGGAACAGCACGCTGTCGCCGCCGTCCAGCCGCATCAGGATGTATTTCGCCCGCCGCCGGAAGCCGATGACGCGCGCCCCGGTCAGGCGCGCCGCCAGCCCCGGCGGAAAGGCCCGGCGCAGATCCGCCCGGTGCACCCCGGCGCGGCGGATGGTCCGGCCCTCGAGGGCGGCCCGCAGCCCGCGCATCACCGTTTCGACCTCGGGGAGTTCCGGCATGATGGGAAAGCAGGCTATACAGGGTGGCGATGAGCGACAACACGCGCCATGACCCTGGGCCCGCGGGCCAGCGAACCATCGACTTCGGTTTCCGCCAGGTGCCGGTGGAGGCGAAGAAGACGCTGGTGCGCGCGGTCTTCGACAGCGTGGCGACGCGCTACGACCTGATGAACGACCTGATGTCGCTGGGCGTCCACCGGGCCTGGAAGCGTGCCTTCATCGCCGCCCTGGCGCCACGGCCCGACCGCACGCTGCTCGACCTGGCCGGCGGCACCGGCGACATCACCTTCGGCTGGCTGGCCGGGGGTGGCGGACCGGCGATCCTGTCCGACATCAATGCGGCCATGCTGGCGGTGGGACGCGACCGCGCGCTCGCCCGCGGTTTCGCCCGCGGGCTGAGTTTTCTCGTCGCCGACGGCGAGCGCCTGCCGCTGCCCGACCGCAGCGTGGACACCGTCACGATCTCCTTCGGCCTGCGCAACTGCACCGACAAGCCGGCGGTGCTGCGCGAGGCGCGGCGCGTGCTGAAGCCGGGCGGCCGGTTCCACTGCCTGGAATTCAGCCGGCTCCAGGTGGCCGCCCTGGCGCCGCTCTACGACGCCTGGTCATTCCGCGTGCTGCCGCGCCTGGGCCGCGCCGTCGCCCACGACGCGGAAAGCTACCAATACCTCGCCGAGAGCATCCGCACCTTCCCCGACCAGGAAACGCTGGCCGGCATGATGGGCGAGGCCGGGCTCGCGCAGGTGCGGGTGCGCAACCTCACCGGCGGCATCGCCGCCATTCATTCGGGGTGGCGGCTATGAGCCTCACCGGCAAACGGGTTCTGCTGATCGTTTCCGGTGGCATCGCCGCCTTCAAGGCGCCCGAGCTGATCCGCGCGTTGAAGCGCGAGGGCGTCGCCGTGCGCTGCGTGCTGACCGCCGGCGGTGCGCAGTTCGTCACCCCGCTCACCCTGCAGGCGCTCACCGGGGACCGGGTCTACACCGACCTGTTCTCGCTGACCGACGAGAACGAGATGGGGCACATCCAGCTCTCGCGCGGCGCCGACCTGATCGTGGTGGCGCCGGCCACCGCGAACCTGCTGGCGCGGATGGCGGCGGGGCTCGCCGACGACCTCGCCGCCACCGTGCTGCTGGCCACCGACAAGCCGGTGCTGGTGGCGCCGGCGATGAACGTGCGCATGTGGCAGCACGCGGCGACGGTGGCCAACATGGCGACCCTTCAGGACCGCGGCGTGCGCGTGATCGGGCCCGACGAGGGCGCGATGGCCTGCAACGAATACGGGCCGGGCCGGATGTCCGAGCCGCCCGCGATCGTCGAGGCGATCCGGGCGATGCTGACCGGGTCGCCCGGCCCGCTCGCCGGCCGGCACGTGCTGGTCACCAGCGGTCCCACCCACGAGCCGATCGACCCGGTGCGCTACATCGCCAACCGCAGCAGCGGGCGCCAGGGCCATGCGATCGCCGCGGCGCTGGCGGCGCTTGGCGCCCGGGTGAGCCTGGTCAGCGGACCCGTCTCGATTCCCGATCCCGCCGGGGTCGCCGTGCAGCGGGTCGAAACGGCCGACGAGATGCTGGCGGCCTGCCGGGCGGCGCTGCCGGCCGACGCCGCCGTGTTCGCCGCCGCCGTCGCCGACTGGCGGGTGGCGCACGCCGCCGAGCGGAAGCTGAAGAAGCAGCCGGGTGCCGCCGCCCCCGAGTTATCTCTCGTTGCCAACCCCGACATCCTGGCCGCCATCGCCGCCCCCGGCCCCCTGCGGCCGCGCCTGGTGGTGGGGTTCGCCGCCGAAACGCACGACATGCTGGCCCACGCCGAGGACAAGCGGCGGCGCAAGAACGCCGACTGGATCGTCGCCAACGACGTCCGCCCCGGCACCGGCATCATGGGCGGCACCGAGAACGAGGTGCACCTGGTCACCGCGACGGGGGTGGAGGACTGGCCGCGCCTGGGCAAGGACGCGGTGGCGCAGCGCCTCGCCGCGCGCATCGCCGCCGCGCTGACCGGCTGACCCCGGCCCGGAGCCGAAGGCAAGGGAAAACCCGCTACCGGGCGCTTCGGACCTCCGTGCCGCCGAGGACGGCGCTGACGTCGTAGGGTTGCTCGGCCAGCGTCTCGGCGTCCCACATGCTGCGCTGAACGGCAAAGAAATCCCCGTCGTAGACGTGAATCGCGCCGCTGATCCTGGCCAGCGGGTTGACGACGGAGTGGATGATGTCGCGCCCCAGAATCGTCACGTCGCCGGTGCCCAGCGCTTCGCCGCCAGCCGCCTCGATCTGGTGTTTCGTCGGGTGCGGGACACGGCGCCAGAACATGTTGTCCTCCCGTCCGCCATACATGCCGATCACCGCCGAGAGACGGTGGTCATGCGGCAGCGTGACTTGCTTCGGTGCCCAGATCACATTGATGATGGTGAGGTCGGGGGCATGGTGCAGCACCTCCACCCCGGCCTTGGCCGGTTCGCCGATCCGGCGCAGCAGGGAGGCCGGATCGGAGACCGCGCGCGCAACGACTTCCTTCATGGCCTTGCGGGACCGCTCGGCGAGGGTGGCGCGGATATCGGCGATGAACTGCTCGAGATCGAACACGGTGATGTCCCCCTGACCTGAGGGCGGCCACGACGGCCGCCCCGGAAGGCGATTGACGCCTTCTCGTATTGCCCCAGGCATCTTAACCGGCTGGTCAGCCCGGAAAAGTCTTTTCGATCGCCCGCAGCGCCGCCAGCACCCCGGCGGCGGGCTGGCCGGTGCACAGCGCGGCGACGTTCACGTGCAGGCGCCGCCGCCAGTTCGGGCGCTCGCGGTCGGTGCCGGGCAGGTTCACCGCCATCGTCTCGCCGGCAAGGTCGTCGGCCTGCGCCAGCACCAACCGGCAGGGCGTTTTGGCCAGCAAGGCGTGCACGGCCACCAGCAGGTCATCGCCGGGCGGCGCGCCCTCGAGGCCGGGCTCTACCGCCAGCCCCTCGGCCGCCAGCAGGGCGACCAACTCCGCCTTCTCGGCCGCGCGCGCCTGCCGCTCGGAGGCTTCGGCGGCGGCATCCAGCAGGCCGAGCGCGGCGCGCTCGTCGATGTCGGCGCCCTGCCACCACCCGGCCAGGGTGGCGAGATCGTGGGTGGCCGCACAGGCGACGGCGTTGCGCGGATAGCCGGAGGGCGGGCGCAGGCGCTCCCCGTCGCGGGCGAAACGCAGCACCTGGTAGGACAGCACGTCGCGCTCCGCCAGGGCCGCGCGGATGCCGTCCGGCACGGTGCCGAGATCCTCGCCGACCACCAGACAGCGCGCGCGCACGCTCTCCAGCGCCAACTGACCCAGCAGGTCGTCGAGCGGATAGGCGAGATAGGCGCCGTCCTGGCCGCGCGCCCCGTCCGGCACCAGGAACAGCCGCGCCAGGCCCATCACGTGGTCGATGCGCAGCGCGCCGGCGTGGCGCATGTTGGCCCGCAGCAGCGCCGCGAAGGGCGCGTAGCCGGCGGCGCGCAGGGCGCGCGGGTCGGGCGGCGGCAGGCCCCAGATCTGCCCGTCCGGACCGAGCGGATCGGGCGGCGCGCCGACCGACACCCCGGGCATGAGCGAGGACCCCGCCGCCCACGCCTCCGCGCCATCCGGGGCCGCGCCCACGGCGAGGTCGCGGTACAGGCCGATCTCCATCCCACCCGCGGCAGCCGCCAGTTGCCGGTCGGCAACCCATTGCAGAAAAAGGGCAAACCGTACGCGTTCGGGCGGCGCGGCGGCGCCGACCGCCGGGTTCGCCGGGTCGCGCAGGGCCACGGGCCAGGTGCGCCAGTCGGCCGCCGCCTGGGTCTCGGCGATCGCCTGAAAGCGGGCAAAACCGAGCAGCGCGTCACCGCCCTCGGTTACGAACCGGTCGAAATCCGGGCTCGGCCGGAACGCCGTGAACGCCGCCTCCAGCACCCAGCGTTTGGCCTCCCACACCGCCGGATAATCGACCATCTCGCTGGCAGCGAGGACCGCGAAGGCGGGCGCTGCCTGCGCCAGCGCGGCCCGCACCGCAGGCGCCTCCAGCGGCAGGGGCGGCGCCATCACGTCGATGATGAGCGGATCGAGGAAGCGCCGGTCGGACGGGTGATAAGGGCTGGCGCGGGTGCGGTCCTGTGGGAACAGGGCGTGCAACGGGTTGAGTCCGATCGCTGCCGCCCCCATCGCGCCCGCGACGCGGACCAGCTCCGCCAGATCGGTCAGATCGCCGATGCCCTGGTCGCCCCGCGCGCGCCGCAGCGTGTAGAGTTGCGCGGCGATGCCCCAGGCTCGGCCACCGGCGCGCAGCCGCGCCGGCAGATGGCAGCGCGGCGGCGCCACGGTCAGGTGGCAGGCGGCCTCGCTGCCCTCGACCCGCAGGCGATACCGGCCGGACGGCAGCGCCGGCAGGGCGATGCGCCGGGTGCGGAGGATACGCCCGTCCGGCGCCGCGATCGGTTCCCAAACCCCCTGCCCCGCCGCGACATCGACGCCGGTGCGGCCGCCATCGTCGTGCTCGATCGCCAGACGCAGCGCCCCATCGGGCGGGTTGGAGCCCAGGCGCAGGTCCCCGCCTTCGCCCGCCCGCACCACCAGGGCAGGCGGCAACGGCCGGTCCGCCTCGTCGGACAGGCGGGCCAGGCTGTCGGCGGCCTCCGCCGGCGTGTCGGCCGGTAACCGCATCGCCCGTAGCAGTGCCCGGCGGGTATCGTCGCTGGTCCCATGGTGGCGCCCTTCGATGTCCCACCACCCCGCCGCGACGCCGGCCGCCGCCGCCAGCCGCGCGAGCGCCTCGCCGGCAGCGGCGCGGCGGCCCCGGGGCGCCGGCACCTCGCGCAACAGCACCACCGCTCGCGGTGCGACACGCAACTTGCCGGCGACGATCGCCTCGCGCGCCGCCGGCGCCGCGCTGTCGGCCAGCAACCGCCAGGCCCAGCCGAACCGAGCCGTGGGCAAGGTCACGTCCACCGGGGCTGCCCCACCGTGCAGCGCCACCAGCACGCGATCCGCCGCCTCCGACACGCTGGCCGGCGCGTACAGCGCCGCCACCAGGGTGCGGCACTGCGGATCCTCCCAGCGCACCGCGCGCCCGTCGGCGCCGTGCCAGGCCACGTCCGGCAGCAGGCTCGCGTCCACCGGCGCGCCGGTGAGCGCCAGCGGGCCGCGCAGCGCCGGGCAGTCGCGCCGGGCGCGGACCAGCCGGGCGGTGAAGGCGAGCCGGTCGCCGTCCAACGCCTCCCAGTCGAACCAGGACAGCGCGTTGTCCTGGGCATAGGCGTTGTTGTTGCCGTGCTGCGTCCGACCCGCCTCGTCGCCCATCGCCAGCATCGGCGTACCGCGCGAGAGCAGCAGCGTGGCCAGCAGCGCGCGTGCGTCCCGTGCCCGCGCCGCCAGCACCGCGGGATCATCGCTGGGTCCCTCGGTGCCGTTGTTCCACGAGAGATTGTTGTCGGTGCCGTCGCGGTTGGCCTCGCCGTTCGCCGTGTTGCGCTTGGCCGTGTAGGCGACCAGGTCGGCGACGGTGAAGCCGTCGTGCGCGGTGATGAAATTGACGCTGCGCGACACCGGGCGCGAGGCGGCGAAAATATCGGCGCTGCCCGCGAACCGGGTCGCCAGTTCGCCCAGCACGCCGGGCTCGCCGCGCCAGAACCGGCGCACCGAATCCCGGAAACGGTCGTTCCACTCGCCCCAGCCCGCCGGGAAGGCGCCGAGGCGATAGCCGCCGGGTCCGGGATCCCAGGGTTCGGCGATGATCGCGCGCGCCGCCAGCACCGGGTCCTGCGCCATCGCCGCGAGCAGCGGCGCCGCCGGATCGAACCCGTCGGCGCGACGGCCCAGCGTGGTGGCCAGGTCCAGCCGGAACCCATCCACCCCCGCCCGCAACGCCCAGCTCCGCAGCGCTGCCATGGCCAGGCGCAGCACCGGCGGCCGGTCGAGGGCCAGGGTGTTGCCGCAGCCCGTATCGTCGATGTAGCGGCCGGGATCGTCCGGTGCCAGGCGGTAACAGGTGGCGTTGTCGAGACCGCGCAGCGACACCGTCGGTCCCATCCGGTCGCCCTCGCCGCTGTGGTTGAGCACCACGTCCAGCAGCACGGCGATCCCTTGTTCCTGCAACGCCGCCACCGCCGCCCGCACTTCCGGCCAACCCCCGGGCGCCAGGCGCGGGTCCGGCGCGCACGGCGCCACCGGGTTGTAGCCCCAGTAATTGGTCAGCCCGAGTGGCGGCAGGTGGCGCTCGTCGATCCAGGCGGCACAGGGCATCAGCTCGACCGCGGTGACGCCCAGCGCGCGCAGATGCGCGATCGCCGCCGGATCGGCCAGACCCGCGAAGGTGCCGCGCAGGGCCGGCGGGATGCCGGGATGGCGCATGGTGAAGCCGCGCACGTGCAGTTCGTAGATGACCTGCCGGTCCCAGTCGAAGGGCGGCGGCGGCGGCGACGGATCGGCGGGCGCCAGCACGATGCCCTTGGGCATGGCAGGGGCACTGTCGGCCGGGTCCGGGGCCGGCGCATCGGGCGGATCGAACAGCGCCGGAGAAAGCCGGAACGGCCGGTCGATCGCCGCCGCGAACGGATCGAGCAGCAGTTTCGCCGGGTTGAACCGATGCCCTTCGGCGGGCCGCCACGGACCATGAGCGCGCAGCCCATAGCGCGCGCCGGGCAGTACTCCCGGGATATGACCGTGGAATACCGGCCCGGTGCGGCCGGGCAGCCGCAGCCGGGCAAGCTCGGCTTCCCCGGCGGCATCGAACAGGCAGATCTCGATCGCCTCAGCATGGGCGGAGGCAACCGCCACGTTCACGCCGCCGTCCGCCGGCACCACCCCCAGCCATTCGGACCGGCCGGGACCGATCACGAGGCGCGATCCGCCAGCACCTCGCGAAACAAGGCCGCATAATGCGCCGCGGGCCGCTTCCAGGAGACATCGGTGCGCATCCCGTTGCGCTGCAACCGGCACCACAATTTTCGGTTGTGCCACAGCGCCGCGGTGCGCAGCAGCGCCGACTCCAGCATGTCGCGCGACGGCGGGGCGAACATCACGCCGCTGCCGGAGCCCGCCGCCATCGCCATTTCGTTGGCATCCACCACCGTGTCGATCAGTCCGCCGACCCGCGCCACCACCGGCAGCGCGCCGTATCGCAAGGCACATAGCTGGGTCAGCCCGCAGGGCTCGAAGCGCGAGGGCACCAGCAGGGCATCGGCACCGGCCTGCATCAGATGGGCGAGCGCCTCGTCATAGCCGATCTGGCAGCCGACCCGGCCGGGATGCGCCAGCGCGGCGGCGGCAAAGCCGGCCTGCAGCCCGGGTTCGCCGCTGCCCAGCACGGCCAGTTGCGCACCGCTGCCGAGCAGCACGGGCAGCGCCTCCAGCAGCAGGTCGAGCCCCTTTTGCCAGGTCAGCCGGCTGACCACGCCGTACAGCAAGGTTCCGGGCTGGATATCGAGGCCGAGCCGGACCTGCAACGCCGCCTTGGCCGCGGCGCGCCCGGCGGGACGGGCGGCGTTGTAGCGGGCCGGCAGCAGTTCATCCGTTGCCGGGTTCCATACCGCGGTGTCGATGCCGTTCAGAATGCCGATCAGCCGGTCGCCGCGCGCGCGCAGCAGACCGTCCAGCCCCATGCCGCCTTCCGGCGTGCGAATCTCGGCGGCGTAGCTGGGCGATACCGTGGTCACCGCGTCGGCGAAGGCGATGCCGGCCTTGAGGTAGCCGACGCCGCCGCCGTACTCGACCCCATCGATGCTCCAGGCCGCCGGCGGCAGACCGAGCGTGGCGAACACCGCCGGCGGAAACCAGCCCTGAAAGGCAAGGTTGTGAATGGTCATGACGGTGGGCGGTCCGCCCTCGTAATGCAGATAGGCGGGCAGCAGTCCGGTCTGCCACTCGTGCGCGTGCACCACATCCGGCACGAAGGCACCGGCCCGCCCGTGCGCCACCTCCGCCCCGGCACGTGCGAGGGCCGCGAACCGCCATGCGTTGTCGGGCCAGTCCAGGCCGTCCGGACCCAGGTACGGCCCGCCCGGCCGCAGATACAGATGCGGCGCGTCGAGCGCCATGACGTCGCGCCCGGCCGCCCGGCCATGCAACAGACGTGCCGGCCCGCCGAAAAGCTCGGCGAAGTGATGCGCCTCCGAAGCCTCCTCGAGCGCCGCCAGCACCGGCTCATAGCCCGGCACCAGGGTGCAGACCCGCACCGCCTCCTTGGCCAGCGCCGACGGCAGTGAGGCGACCACGTCGGCGAGGCCGCCGGTCTTGACCATGGGGTACAGTTCCGAGGCGACGGACAGGACGGCGAGCGGGGTCACGCGCGCAGGCCGTCGATCATCGGCTGGGTGATCAGGCAGATGCCTTTCTCGGTGCGCCGGAACGCCCGCGCGTCGGCCTCGGGGTCCTCGCCCACCACCAGGCCGGGCGGAATCCGCACGCCATGGTCCACTACCACGTTGCGCAGCCGCGCATGCCGGCCGATGTCGACTTCCGGCAAGAGCACCGAGTTGTCCACCTGCACATAGGAATGGATGTGCGCGCCGGTGGACACCAGCGTGCGGTTCACCGAAGCGCCGGAGATGATGCAGCCGCCGGCGACCAGCGAGGATACCGCCGAGCCGCGCCGCCCGTCCTGATCGTGCACGAACTTGGCCGGCGGGGTGATCTCGCCAAAGGTCCAGATCGGCCAGTTCCGGTCGAACAGGTCGAGCGCCGGCACCACCGCCGTGAGGTCGATATTGGCTTCCCAGTAGGCATCCAGCGTGCCGACATCGCGCCAGTACGCCTCGGATTCCATGCCCGACCGCACGCAGGAGTGGGAGAACCGATGAGCGAAAGCCCGCCCGTGGCGCACCAGGTAGGGAATCATGTCCTTGCCGAAATCGCGGCTGGAGTTCTTGTCGGCAGCGTCGCGTTTGAGCTGATCGATCAGGAAGCGGGTGCCGAAAACGTAGATGCCCATGCTGGCCAGGGCGAGCGCGGGGTTGCCGGGCATCGGTGGCGGGTCGGCCGGCTTCTCGACGAAGTCGGTGATGCGGTCGGTGTCATCGACATGCATCACGCCAAAGCTTTTAGCTTGTGCGCGGGGCACCTCGATGCAGCCCACCGTCACGTCGGCCGACTGCTCGACGTGCTGCTGCAGCATCAACTCGTAGTCCATCTTGTAGACGTGGTCGCCGGCGAGCACGACGATGTATTCGGTACTGAAAGGTTCGATGATGTCGATGTTCTGATAGACCGCGTCCGCCGTGCCGGCGTACCAGTTCTCGTCGCCCATGCGCTGGCTGGCGGGCAGGATGTCGAAGCTCTCGTTGCGCTCGGGGCGGAAGAAATTCCAGCCGCGCTGCATGTGGCGGATCAGGCTGTGCGCCTTGTACTGGGTGGCGACCCCGATGCGGCGGATGCCGGAGTTCACCGCATTCGACAGGGCGAAGTCGATGATGCGCGACTTGCCGCCGAAATAGACCGCCGGCTTGGCCCGCCGGTCCGTGAGTTCCTGCAACCGGGCGCCGCGCCCGCCGGCCAGCACATAGGCCATCGCCGAACGCGCGATCGGGGTACTGGCCGCCATCCGTCGGCCTCGTTCGCTCATGGCTTCTCCTTCCTTCCCGTCAGGCTCATGCCGCCACCAACCACACGGCGGCGAGCGGCGGCAGAACAAACGCCGCCGAGGCGGGCTGCCCATGCGCGCCCACCGCCTCCGCCGTGACCGATCCACCATTGCCCATGCCCGACCCGCCATAGACGGCCGCGTCGGTGTTCAGAACCTCCACCCAGCGCCCGGCACGCGGCAGGCCGATGCGGTAGTTCGAGCGCGGCACCGGGGTGAAATTGACCAGGCACACCACCGGCTCGCCGCCCGGCGCCAGCCGCAACCAGGCGAACACGGATTGCGCGGCGTCGTCCACCACCAGCCAGCGGAACCCTTCCGGTTCGCAATCGCGCGCATGCAGCGCGGGCAGGCTCCGATACAGCCGGTTGAGGTCGCCGACCAGCAACTGCACGCCACGATGCCGCGGCTGGTCCAGCAGCGGCCAGTCCAGCGCGCCGGCGGAGTCCCACTCCCGGTCCTGGCCGAACTCCTGGCCCATGAACAGCAGCTTCTTGCCCGGGTAGGCCCACATCAAACCGTAATAGGCCCGCAGACCGGCGAAACGCTGCCAGTCGTCGCCGGGCATCCGGCCAAGAATGGAATGCTTCCCGTGCACGACTTCATCGTGCGACAGCGGCAGAACGAAATTCTCGGCATGGGCATAGAGCAGGCCGAAGGTGATGCGGTCGTGGTGCCAGGCGCGGTGCACCGGCTCCTTGCTCATGTAGTCGAGCGTATCGTGCATCCAGCCCATGTTCCACTTCAGCCCGAAACCCAGGCCGCCGGCATGGGGCGGCAGGGTCACCCCGGCCCAGGCGGTGGACTCCTCGGCCACCGTGAACACGCCGGGGTGCTCAATGTAGACCGTTTCGTTCATGTGCTGGAGGAATTTCACCGCGTCGCGGTTGTCGTTCGATCCGTCCGGGTTGGGCAGCCACTCGCCGGGCTGACGGGAATAGTCGAGGTAGAGCATCGAGGCCACCGCGTCGACGCGCAGCGCATCGATATGGAAGCGCTCGGCCCAGTAGAGCGCGCTGGCGATCAGGTAGGCGCTCACCTCGCGCCGTCCGTAGTCGTAAACGGCGGTGCCCCAGTCCAGGTGCATGCCGCGCCGCGGATCGGCGCACTCATAAAGCGGCGTGCCGTCGAAATGGCCCAGGCCGTGTGCATCGGTGGGAAAATGGGCGGGCACCCAGTCCAGGATCACCCCCAGCCCCGCGGCATGGGCGCGGTCCATGAAACGGGCAAAGCCGGCGGGCGGCCCGAAGCGGGCGGTCGGCGCGAACAGGCCAACGGGCTGGTAGCCCCAGGAAGCATCGAGCGGGTGCTCGGTAATCGGCAGCAGCTCCAGATGGGTGAAACCAAGGCCCGCCGCATAGGGCACCAACGTCTCCGCCAGGGTGTCCCAGTCCAGGAAGCCGCCGTCCGGACCGTGCCGCCACGACCCGACATGTACCTCGTAGGCCGCGATCGGCGCGCGCCGCACATCCAGCCCGGTGCGTGCCTGCATCCAGGGCGCATCGGTCCAGGCGAACCCGTCGGTGCGCGCCACCACCGAGGCGGTGGCGGGGCGAAGCTCGGCGGCGAAACCGTAGGGGTCGGCCTTCAACGGCTGGTCCACCCCGTCGGGTCCACGGACGCGATATTTGTACGCCACGCCCTCGCCCAGCCCGGGCAGGAAGATCTCCCACAGCCCGCTGTCGATGCGCTTACGCATCGGATGCCGGCGGCCATCCCAGAAATTGAAATCGCCGACCACCGACACCGCCTGGGCGTTCGGGGCCCAGACCGCGAAATGCACGCCATCCATGCCCTGGTGATGCAACACGTGCGCCCCCAGCCGCTGATACAGGCGCCGATGCGTGCCTTCGACCAGAAGGTAGTCATCGAGCGTCCCGAGCACGGGGGCGAAGGCGTACGGATCGACCTCTTCCCAGGTCGTCTCGGCGTTGGCCGCGCGCAGAACGTAGCCGGGCGCGGGCGGATCGCCGGGCAGCCTGGCCTCGAAGAACCCGGCCGGGTCGCGGCGGCGCAGCGCCACCGTGCCCGCAGGCGTCAGCAATTCCGCCCGTTCCGCCCCCGGCAGCAGGGCGCGCAGCACGAAGCCCTTGGGTGTCCTGTGCGGTCCGAGCACGGCGAACGGATCGCCGTGCCGGGCTCCCAGCAGCGCCGCGATATCGTCCTTGGTCGTGCGTCGGGTCGCCATGCTGCACGCTCGCTCAGGCTGCCGGCACAGGAATGTGCCAGATGTCCTCGGCATATTCGCGGATCGCCCGATCGGACGAGAACCACCCCATGCGGGCAATGTTCAGCGCGGCCATCCGCCACCAGGCATCGCGGTCGCGCCACAGGGCACGGACGGAGGTCTGGGTTTGGCAGTACGATTCGAAATCGGCACAGACCATGAAGTGGTCGTGCTCGCGCAGCCCGGCGACAAGCTGGCGATAGCGGTTGCGGTCGTCGGGCGAGAACAGGCCCGATTCCATCTGTGCCAGCACCTCGGCCAGCCGCGGCGAGGCGGCGATCGCCGCTGTGCCGGCCGGGTCCTCGCGGCGCCGCGCCGCCACCTCTTCCGTGGTCAGGCCGAAAATGAAAATATTGTCGACGCCGACGTGTTCGCGGATCTCCACATTGGCGCCATCCAGGGTGGCGATGGTCAGCGCCCCGTTCAGCGCCAGTTTCATGTTGCCGGTGCCGGACGCTTCCATGCCGGCGGTGGAGATCTGCTCGGAAATGTCGGCGGCCGGGATGATCGCCTCGGCCAGGCTGACGCCGTAATTGGGCAGGAACACCACCTTGAGCCGGTCGCCCACCGTGGGGTCGTTGTTGACCACCCGCGCCACGTCGTGCGCCAGCTTGATGATGAGCTTGGCGTTGTGGTAGCTCGCCGCCGCCTTGCCGGCCAGGATCTTCACCCGCGGCGCCCAGTCCCGCATCGGCTGGGCGCGGATCGAGTTGTACAGCGCGATGGTGTCGAGCAGGTTGAGAAGCTGGCGCTTGTATTCGTGAATGCGCTTGATGTGCACGTCGAAGATCGCTTCGGGATCGATCCGCAGTTCGAGCCGCTCGCCGATCAGCGCCGCCAGCGCCTGCTTGTTGGCGCGGCGCACCGCCGCCAGTTCCTGGCGGAAGGCGGCATCGTCGGCCAGCGCCTCGATGCGCTCCAGCGCCTCGGCCCGGTCGAGCACCTCCGGACCGACGGCACGCACCAGCAGCGCGGTCAGCCCCGGATTGGCCTGATACAGCCAGCGACGGAACGTGATGCCATTGGTCTTGTTGACGATGCGGCCGGGCAGCAGCCCATCCAGGTCCTTGAACACCGTCTCGCGCAACAGGTCGGTGTGCAGCGCCGACACGCCGTTCACCTTGTGCGAGCCGACGAACGCCAGATGCCCCATGCGGACACGGCGGTCCTGGTGTTCCTCGATCAACGACACCCGCGACAGCAGTCCCTCGTCGGCCGGACGAAACTGCCGCGCGCGTTGGAGATGCACGGCGTTGATCAGGTAGATGATCTGCATATGGCGCGGCAGCATCCGCTCCATCAGCCCGACCGGCCAGCTCTCCAACGCCTCGGGCAGCAGCGTGTGGTTGGTATAGGAGAAGGTGGCCTGGGTCATCTCCCATGCCGCCTCCCAGGGCACGTCATGCAGATCGACCAGGATGCGCATCAGCTCGGCGACGCCGATGGCCGGATGCGTGTCGTTGAGCTGGATCGCCACCTTGTCGGCCAGGGTGCGGATCACGCCGCCGGACTGGAGGTGGCGCCGCACCAGGTCCTGCAGGGAGGCCGAGGTGAAGAAATACTCCTGGCGCAGGCGCAATTCCTGGCCCGCCGGCGTCTCGTCGCTCGGGTACAGCACCTGGGTGATCACCTCGGCGCGGACCTGATCGCTCAGCGCGCCGGCGTGGTCGCCGTGATTGAACGCGTCCAGGCGCAACGGGTCGGCCGGCTGCGCCGACCACAGGCGGAGCGTGTTCACCCGCCGCCCGCGCCAGCCCACGACCGGGGTGTCGTAGGCGACCGCCTCGACCGTCTCGGCGGGGCGCCAGACCTGCCGCACCAGACGCCCCGATACCGGTATCGCCTCGACCGTGCCGCCGAAGCCGATGCCGTAGACCACCTCGGGTCGGCGGAACTCCCAGGGATTGCCGCCCGAAAGCCATTCCTCCGGGTATTCGTGCTGCCAGCCGTTGACGATGACCTGACGGAACAGGCCGTGGTCGTAGCGGATGCCGTAGCCATGCGCGGGGATGTCCAGCGAGGCCATGCTCTCCATGTAGCAGGCCGCCAGCCGGCCGAGACCGCCATTGCCGAGGGCGGCATCCGGCTCCACCCGGCGCAGTCGTTCGAGATCGATGTCCAGCCCCGCCAGTGCCGCGCGCACCTGCTCGGTCAGCCCCAGGCTGTCGAGGTTGTCGAGCAGCAGACGTCCGACCAGAAACTCCAGCGACAGGTAGTAAACCCGCCGCTCCTCCTGCCGGTAGGCCCGCTCGACGCTGGCCACCCAGCCGTCCACCACGCGGTCGCGCACGGCGAGCGCGGTGGCCATGAACCAGTCGTTCCCGGTTGCCGTCACCCGACGCTTGCCCACCTGGTACGTCAGTTTGTGCAGGATCGCGGCGCGCATCTCCGCCACCCCATCGATCTCGGCGGGCGCAGCGGCAACGCTATCGGGACGGTCGTTCATCGGGCGCGGTCCGTTCCATGGCACGAGGAGAGAATAACGACGGATCGTATCATCGCTCACTTGTTGCGGGGCGGCGAGGCCCACGTCAACGATCCGCTCGCGGCGACGGCAAGTTTCTCGCATCGGCATTGGTGCGCAACCCGCCGGGTCGGGTTACTCTGGGGCCGCCTCAGCCCCGGAGCCTCTATGCCCCCCGACGCCACGCCGACCATGGAAATCACGATCCTCGACGCGCGCCTGCGCGCCTGGGGCCTGCCCCATTATCAGAGCGACATGGCCGCCGCCATCGATCTGCTGGCCTGCCTGGAGGGCCCCGCCGTGTTGCAGCCGGGCGCCGCGCCGCTGCTGATCTCCGCCGGGTTTGCCGTGCACATCGCCGACCCTGCCATCGCAGCCCTGGTGCTGCCCCGCTCCGGGCTGGGCCACCGCCTCGGCCTGGTGCTGGGCAATCTGGTCGGGCTGATCGACCCCGATTACACCGGGCCAATCCTGGTCAGCGCCTGGAACCGCAGCCCGCCCGGCAGCGAGCCGATCGTCCTCAACCCCGGCGAGCGGTTCGCGCAGATGCTGTTCGTGCCGATCCTCCGCCCGGCCTTGCGGGTCGTCGACAGCTTCTCGGTCGAAACCGCCCGCGGACCCGGCGGCTTCGGCTCGACCGGGCTCAGTCAGCGGCCGGACGCGTCATCGAACTGACATTGGGGCCGGGGTGGCGGGGTTGCGTGGCATAGGTTAACACCCGGATCGTTCTCGCCTTCAGCTCCAGCCCGTGGACGTGCCGATGCCAAGCACCGCCCAGCCGGCCGCGCTATCAGGCCGACGCCTGCCGAATATCTGGGACCTCGCCGCGCTGTGCTGCGTGGTCGGCGCGCTGGTGGCCATCGCCAACGCCGCGCGCGGCACGCTGGTGCCGATCGGCGTGCTGGAATCGGCCCATATCGACCTCGACCCCTGGGCGCTGCCCGGCTACGCGCTGCGCACCACGTTGCGCATGTTCGCCGCCCTGTTCGCCTCGCTGCTGTTCACCTTCACCTATGCAACGTTGGCCGCCAAGAGCCGCCGCGCCGGACTGATCATGATTCCGGTGCTGGACATTTTGCAGTCTGTGCCGATCCTGGGCTTCCTGTCATTCACCGTGGTCTTTTTCATGAGCCTGTTCCCCGGCCGCGTGGCCGGGCTGGAGCTGGCGGCGATCTTCGCCATTTTCACCAGCCAGGCCTGGAACATGGCGTTCAGCTTCTACCAGTCGCTGACCACCCTGCCCTCGGACCTGGACGAGGCCACCCGGTCGTTCCGCCTGACCTCCTGGCAACGCTTCTGGCGGCTGGAAGTGCCGTTCGCCATGCCGGGACTGGTGTGGAACACCATGCTGTCGATGTCGGGGGGCTGGTTCTTCGTGGTGGCCTCCGAGGCGATCACGCTGGGCGACAACAACTGGCAGCTTCCGGGCATCGGCTCCTACGTCGCCGCCGCGCTGGACAAACAGGACCTGGTCGCGGTGTTCTGGGCGATCGGCGCCATGCTGGTGGTGATCCTCGCCTACGACCAGTTGCTGTTCCGCCCGCTGGTCGCCTGGTCGGCACGGTTCCGCTTCGAGACGACCGCCTCGGCCACCGTCGAGGATCCCTGGGTGTTGGCGCTGCTGCGGCGCACCCATGTGCTGCGGATCGCCGGCGATGCGGTGGAACGCGGCTCGAACTGGTTGACCGGCCTGCGCCTCGGCCGGCCATCCGGTACCATTCGCCGTCCTGGCGCCTCGTCACGCCTGGGCGACGCCGCCTTCATGGTGCTGGTCGCCCTGGGTGTGGCCTGGGTGCTGTGGCAGGTGGTGGACTTCGTCGGCGCCACGCTGTCCTGGGCGGATCTCGGGCAGGTGGCGCTGCTCGGTGCGATCACCCTGACGCGCGTGATGGTGCTGATGGCGGTGGCCGCGCTGGTATGGGTGCCCATCGGGGTGTGGGTCGGGCTGCGCCCGGCCTGGGCGGAGCGGGTGCAGCCGGTGGCGCAGTTCCTCGCCGCCTTTCCGGCCAACCTGATGTTTCCGGTCTTCGTCGTGGTGATCGTGCGGTTTCACCTCAACGTGGACGTGTTCCTCACTCCG
This sequence comes from uncultured Acetobacteraceae bacterium, assembly GCA_964459005.1. Taxonomy (GTDB): domain Bacteria; phylum Pseudomonadota; class Alphaproteobacteria; order Acetobacterales; family Acetobacteraceae; genus Rhodovastum. Next base: position 38,624 of record CAYWOW010000007.1, on the reverse strand, counting down.
CTGATGGTGCTGGGCACGCAGTGGTACATCCTGTTCAATGTCATCGCCGGCGCCGCCGCCTTTCCCGGCGATCTCAGGGAAGCGGCGGAGAATTTCCACGTCGGCGGCCTGCTGTGGTGGCGGCGGGTGATCTTCCCCGGCATCCTGCCCTATTTCGTCACCGGCGCGATCACCGCTTCGGGCGGATCGTGGAACGCCGCCATCGTCGCCGAGGTGGCGTCCTGGGGCGATACCAAGCTGGTGGCGCACGGGCTCGGGGCCTACATCGCGCAGGCCACCGATGCCGGCGACTTCCATAAGATCGTGCTCGGCGTGGTGGTGATGTCGCTGTTCGTCGTCACGGTCAACCGGCTGCTGTGGCGGCCGCTCTACGCCTATGCGAGCCGCCGCACGACCCTGGGATAAGGGAGAAGGGCCGATGGACACCGCCGTCACCGAACCGCTGCTGCAGGTGCGCGCCTGCAAGCAGGCCTATCACAAGGACAGCAGCACCGACCTGGTGGTGCTGGACGACGTCAACGTGACCCTGAAGACCGGCGAGATCGTCGGCCTGATCGGCCGCTCCGGCTCGGGCAAGTCGACGCTGCTGCGCATCGTCTCCGGCCTGCTGGCGCCGACCGCCGGCGAAGTCATCTGGCGCGGCCAGCCGGTGCTCGGACCGGCGCCGGGCATCGCCATGGTGTTCCAGAGTTTTGCCCTGTTCCCCTGGCTGACCGTGCAGGAAAACGTCGAGCTGGGGCTGGAAGCACAGGGCATGCCGCGCGCCCAGCGCGAGCAGTTGGGCGAGGCGGCCATCGACCTGATCGGGTTGGGCGGCTACGAGAGCGCCTACCCCAAGGAATTGTCCGGCGGCATGCGCCAGCGCGTCGGCTTCGCGCGGGCGCTGGTGGTGCATCCCGACCTGCTGCTGATGGACGAGCCGTTCAGCGCGCTCGATGTGCTGACCGCGGAAACGCTGCGCACCGACCTGATCGAGCTGTGGACGGAGGGCCGCCTGCCCGTGAAGTCCATCCTGATGGTCACCCACAACATCGAGGAGGCGGTACTGATGTGCGACCGCGTCCTGGTATTCGCCTCCAACCCCGGGCGGGTGGCCCAGGAGATCCCGGTGCCGTTCGGGCACCCGCGCAACCGGCTGGACCCCGCCTTCCGCCAGTTGGTGGACGACATCTACGCGGTGATGACGCGGCGCACGCCGGCGCCGGCGACGCCGGTGGCGCCGGCCGACGCCCCCTTCGCCGCCCCGTTGCACCACGTCTCGACCAACCTGCTGGCTGGCCTGATGGAGGCCCTGGCCGGACCGCCCTACGAGGGCCGGGCCGACCTGCCGGCGCTGGCCGGCTCGCTGCAACTGGAAGCCGACGAACTGCTGCCGATCGGCGAGACGCTGCAACTGCTCCGCTTCGCCGAACTGGAGGAGGGCGACATCCGGCTGACCGAGACCGGCCGGCAATTCGTCCAGGCCGACACCGATCACCGCAAGAAGCTGTTTGCCGCCGCCCTGCTGGCGCATGTGAAGCTGGCCGCCGCCATCCGCCGCACGGTGGATGAACGCTGGAATCACCGCGCCTCGGCGGTGCGCTTCCGCGATGAGTTGGAAGACCACATGTCGCCCGACTATGCCGAGGAAACGCTGCGCGCCACCATCGGCTGGGGACGCTACGCCGAGCTTTTCAGCTTCGACGAGGAAGCGCAGCAGTTCAGCCTGGAGGACATCGAGCCGGCGACCTGACCGGCAGGCCTGGCAGCTCTTCCCGGCGCCCGGCCAGCGTGGCTATGGTGGTGCCAGTAATGACAGGGAGACCGATCATGCTGAATCGCCGGACCCTTCTCGCCGCCTCGGCCACGACGCTGGCCGCACCCCTGATCGCCCGGCACGGCCTGGCGGCCACGCCGCGCAACGTGGTGGTGATGGCCAAGCAGATCGACGACATCATCAGCTTCGATCCGGCCGAGTCGTACGAGTTCAGCAACAATGAGGTGGACGCCAACGTCTATCGCCGGCTGGTCCGCCCGGACCCGAAGGACAACAACAAGGTCGCCGGCGACCTGGCCGAGAAATGGGACATCAGCCCGGACGGCAAGACCTTCACCTTCCATCTGACCGGCGACGCCAAATTCGCCTCGGGCAACGCGCTCACCGCCGCGGATGCGGCCTTCTCGCTGCAACGCGTGGTGAAGCTGAACAAGAGCCCGGGCTTCATCGTGACCCAGTTCGGCTTCACCCCCGAGAACGTGGAGCAACTGATCTCGGCACCGGATGCCGGGACGCTGGTGATGCAACTGCCCGAGGTGCAGGCACCCAGCTTCGTGCTGTTCTGCCTGTCGGCCAATGTCGGCTCGATCGTGGACCGCGCCACCGTGCTGGCCAACCAGACCAACGGCGACCTCGGCAACGCCTGGCTGAAGAACCACAGCGCCGGCGCCGGGCCATACCAGCTCACCTCCTGGCAGGCCAGCGACAGCATTGTCCTCGACGCCAACCCGCATGCCGCCACCGCGCCGCACATCCGGCGGGTGGTGATCCGCCATGTCGCCGATCCATCCGCGCAGCGGCTGATGCTGGAGAAGGGCGACGCCGACATCGTGCGCAACCTGACGCCGGAGCAGATCAAGGCGGTCAGCGCCGACAAGGCGTTCACCATCACCTCCTCCGGCCAGGGCTCGTCGATGTACATCGCGATGAACCAGGCCAACGAGATCCTGGCCAAGCCGCAGGTGCACCAGGCCATCAAGTGGGCGATCGACTACGATGCGATCGAGAAGAACATCACGCCGAATCTCTGGCGGGTGTCGCAGAGCTTCCTGCCGGCCGGACTGCCGGGGGCGCTGACCGACAAGCCGTTCCACAAGGATGTGGCGAAGGCGAAGGCGCTGCTGGCCGAGGCCGGCTACCCGAACGGCTTCGAGATCAACATGGACTTCATCTCGGTGGCGCCGAACGCCGACATCGCCCAGGCCATCCAGGCCGACCTCGGCGCCGTCGGCATCAAGGTGAACCTGCTGCCCGGCGAGCAGAAGCAGGTGATCACCAAGACCCGCGCCCGCCAGCACCAGCTGGCCATCCTGGTCTGGGGCACCGACTACTTCGACCCGAACTCCAATGCCCAGGGCTGGTGCGCGAACCCGGACGACAGCGACAGCTCCAAGCTGAAGATCCTGGGCTGGCGCAGCCACTTCAAGGACCCCGAACTGACCGCGATGGTCGAGGCGGCGGCCAAGGAACTCGACCCGGCCAAGCGCATCGCCATGTACCAGAAGATGCAGCGGCTGGCGCAGGAGCGCGCGCCCTTCGCCTGGATCCTGCAGCAGGTGGCGGTCGCCGTGATGGGCAAGGGCGTGTCCGGGTTCACCGTCGGGCCGTTGCCCGACTACACGCACTACAACGACATCAAGAAGGCCTGATGGGCCGCCTGCGCACGCTCGCGGGAACCGCCGCGAGCGTGCCGATTACGCTGTTCGGGCTGGTGCTGGTGACGTTCCTGATCGGTCGGGTCATGCCCATCGACCCTACCCTCGCCATCATCGGCGACCATGCGCCGCCCGACGTGGTGGCGCGGGTGCGGCTGGAACTGGGACTGGACCGGTCGCTGCCCGTGCAGTTCGGGATCTACGTGCTCAATCTGTGCCGCGGCGATCTCGGACGATCGGTGATGACCGGCAACCCGGTGACCGCCGACATCGCGCACTTCTTTCCCGCCACGATCGAGCTGGCGACATTCGCGATCATCGTTGCCGTGCTGGTGGGCGTGCCGCTGGGCGTGCTGGCGGCGGTCAGGCAAAGGACGCGCGTGGACCATGCCATCCGCGTGTTCTGCCTGGCCGGGCACTCCATACCGATCTTCCTGCTCGGGCTGATCTCCCTGCTCGTGCTGTACGCGAAGCTCGGCTGGGCGCCGGGGACCGGCCGGGCCGATGTGGCGTTCCAAGGCATGGTGCCGACGATGACGGGCTTCCTGACCGTGGACTCGCTGATCGCCGGCGACTGGGATTCGTTCTGGGATGCGCTGGCGCATCTGGCCCAGCCCGCCGGCGTGCTGGCGTATTTCAGCATGGCCTATATCGCCCGCATGACGCGCGCCTTCATGCTGGACGCGCTGGCCGGCGAGTTCGTCATCACCGCGCGGGCAAAAGGGCTTTCTCCGCTGCGGGTGATCTGGCGGCACGCCTTCGGCAACATCGCGGTCCGGCTGATCACCGTGCTTGCCCTGACCTACGCCGGGCTGCTCGAGGGCGCGGTGATAACCGAGACGGTGTTCTCCTGGCCGGGGCTTGGCCAGTACCTCACCGTGTCCCTGCTGGACGCCGACATGAACGCGGTGCTGGGCGCGACCCTGGTCATCGGCGTGACCTATCTGCTGCTGAACCTGCTCGCCGACGTGCTCTACCGGGTGATGGACCCGCGGGTGCGATGAGCAGCGCCGCGGTGTCACTGCGCGACTGGCTGCTGACCGACACGCCGGCCTCGCAGTCGCAGGCGGCCTGGGGCCGGCGCTATCGGCTGTGGCGCGATTTCCGGGCCAACCCGCTCGCCATGGGGGGGCTGATCGTGGTGACGATCCTGGTCCTGGCGGCCGGCGCCGCGCCGTTGCTGGCGCGGGCCGACCCGAGCGCGCAGGATCTGGCCAACCGGCTGGCGGCTCCCTCCGCCGCCCACTGGTTCGGCACCGACGAACTCGGCCGCGACGTGTTTTCCCGCCTGCTTTACGGCGGGCGCATTACGCTGGGCATGGTGATCGCGGTCGTGCTGATGGTGGCCCCGGTGGGCCTGGCCATCGGTTGCGTCGCCGGTTACGCGGGCGGCGTGCTGGACCGTGTGCTGATGCGCGTGACCGACGTTTTTCTCGCCTTTCCCCGCCTCATCCTGGCGCTGGCCTTCGTCGCCGCCATCAAACCGGGCGTCAGCAGCGCCATCTTCGCCATCGCGCTGACGGCCTGGCCACCCTATGCGCGGCTCGCGCGGGCCGAGACGATGACCATCCGGGGCACCGATTTCATCGCGGCGACACGGCTTACCGGCGCCTCGGCCACGCGCATCGTGTTTCTCCACATCACCCCGCTGTGCCTGCCCAGCCTGGTGGTGCGCGTCACGCTGGACATGAGCAGCATCATCCTGACCGCCGCCAGCCTGGGCTTCCTCGGCATGGGCGCGCAGCCACCCTCGCCGGAGTGGGGCGCCATGATCGCCACCGCCCGGCGCTTCATCCTCGAACAGTGGTGGGTGCCGACCATCCCGGGCATCGCCATCTTCGTCGCCTCGCTCGCCTTCAACCTGCTGGGCGACGGCTTGCGCGACGTGCTCGACCCGAAGCAGCGGTGAGCGCGGTGCTGGTCGATATCGCCAATCTGTCCATTGCCTTCCCGACCCGGCAGGGCCTGTCGCTGGCGGTGCGCGAGGTGTCGCTGACGCTCGGGGTGGAAAAACTCGGCATCGTCGGCGAGAGCGGTTCGGGCAAGTCGCTCACCGCCCGTTCCATTCTCCGGCTGCTGCCGCCGAATGCCGTGGTCACCGCCGAGCGGATCAGCTTCGACGGCATCGACGTGATGCGCGCCGGCGAGACCGAGTTGCGCGCCATCCGCGGCCGCCGCGCCGGATTGATCCTGCAGGACCCGAAATTCTCGCTGAATCCGGTGATGACGGCGGGCGACCAGATCGCCGAAGCCTGGCGGGCGCACCGTAAGGGCACCTGGCGCCAAGCTCGCCAGGCCGCGCTGGACCTGCTCGCCCAGGTGCAGATCCGCGACCCCGGGCGCGTCGCCGGCAGTTACCCGCATGAGTTGTCCGGCGGCATGGGCCAGCGCGTCATGATCGCCATGATGCTGGCGCCCGACCCCGAACTGCTGATCGCCGACGAGCCGACCAGCGCACTCGACGCCACCGTGCAGGCGGAGATCCTCCGCCTGTTGGAGGATCTGGTGTCGCGCCGCGGCATGGGGCTGATTCTCATCAGCCACGACCTGCCGCTCGTGTCTCACTTCTGCGACCGCGTGGTGGTGATGTACGCGGGCCGCATCGTCGAGGAACTGCGGGCTTCCGACCTGGCGAGCGCCCAACACCCGTACACCCGCGGCCTGCTCGATTGCATGCCGACGCTGACCAAGCCAAAACCCCGCCTGCCCGTGATGGTGCGCGACCCGGCATGGCTGGCATGATCGAGGTGACAGGCCTGCACGTGCGCTTCGAGGGCGTGCACGCGGTGAACGACGTGTCCTTCGCCGTGCCGCGCGGGTCGAGTTTCGGCATTGTCGGCGAGAGCGGATCCGGCAAGTCCACCGTGCTGCGCGCGTTCTCGGGACTCAACCCGGACTGGACCGGTACCATGCGCCTGGCCGGCATGACCCTGGGGCGGCAACGGGAAAAGCAATTCTTCCGGCGCGTGCAGATGGTGTTCCAGGACCCGTACGGCTCGCTGCATCCCCGCCAGACCGTCGACCGCGCGCTCAGCGAACCACTGCTGGTGCACGGCATCGGCGACATCGAGGCGCGCATCCTGCGCGCGCTCGCCGAGGTCGCGCTGCCGCCTTCGGTGCGCTTCCGCTACCCGCACGAGTTGTCGGGCGGACAGCGCCAGCGGGTGGCGATCGCGCGCGCCCTGATGGCCGAACCCGAGGTGCTGCTGCTGGACGAGCCGACCAGCGCGCTGGACGTCTCGGTGCAGGCGGAGGTGCTGAACCTGCTCGCCGATCTGCAACAGCGGCGCGGCCTCACCTACCTGATGGTGAGCCACAACCTCGCCGTGGTGGCGCATCTCTGCCCGATGATCGGGGTGATGCTGGGCGGGGAGATGGTGGAACAACTCTCGGCCGACGACTTGCGGAACAACCGCATCGCCCACCCGCACACCGCCGCCCTGCGCGCGCTGAGCACCGAACTGGAGGAACCGTGATGGCCACGACGCACCTGGTGGCGATGCGTGACGGCGCGCGGCTGGCCACTGATATCCATTTGCCCCGCGGTGCCGGCCCGTTCCCCGTGGTGCTGGAGCGCACGCCTTACGGCCGCGACGAGACCAGCCGCAGCGAGTTGACCGCCGCCGACCGGACGCCGCGCTCGCGCGCCGCCCTCGCCGCGGTATTCACGGCCGCCGGCTTCGCCGTGGCCTACCAGGACACCCGCGGCCGCCACGGCAGCGAAGGCCGCTTCGTCAAATACCTCAGCGACGGCGAGGACGGTTTTGATACTTGCGCCTGGCTCCGGACGCAGCCCTGGTGCGACGGGCGGATCTGCACCATGGGTCTGTCCTATGCGGCCCATACGCAAGCGGCGCTCGGTTGCCTCGCTCCCGAAGGGCTGGTGGCTCAGGTGTTGGATTCGGGTGGGTTCTGCAATGCCTGGACCAGCGGCATCCGCCAGTCTGGCGCTTTCGAGCTCAAGCAGGCCACCTGGGCACACAAGCAGGCGTTGCTGTCGCCCGAGGCCGGGGCCGATCCGGTGATGCGCGCCGCGCTCGCCGCCGAGGACATCCGGGACTGGTTCACCCGCATGCCCTGGCGGCCCGGCCATTCGCCGCTGCGCCACCACCCGGACTACGAGGCCTACCTGCTCGACCAGTGGCGCCACGGCAGCTTCGACGCCTACTGGCGGCAGCTCGGCATCTGGGCCGAGGGCTACCATGCGCGTTATGCCGCCGCCGATTGCGTGCATATGTCGTCCTGGTTCGACCCGTATGCGCTGACGGCCGCCGGCAACTATGTCGGGTTGAAGCGTGCCGGCCGCGGCACTCAGCGGCTGATCCTCGGCCCCTGGACGCATGGAAACCGCAGCGACACCGGATGCGGCGACGTCGCGTTCGGTCCGGCCGCCACCATCGATTCCTGGGCCGGCGACTGGCCATCGTACCGCCTGCGGCATTTTCAACATGCGCTGGCCGGCACGCCGAATCCCGAGCCGCCCGTGCGTGTGTTCGTCATGGGCGGCGGCAGCGGTCGGCGTACCGAGAAAGGCATGCTGGACCACGGTGGGCGCTGGCTGGACCTGCAGGATTGGCCGGCGCCTCAAGCGGTGCCCGTCCCGTATCACCTGCATGGCGACGGTAGTCTCGACCCCGCAGTGCAGCCCGAGGCTGCCGCGCCGCTTTGCTATCAGTTCGACCCCGCGCACCCGGTGCCCACGATCGGCGGCAACTTCTCCAGTCTCGATCCGGTGGCGAGTGGCGGCGCCTTTGACCAGGTGGAGGGAAAAGCATTCTTCGGCTGCACGCCGCCGTATCTTCCCCTCGCCTCGCGCCCCGATGTGCTGGCCTTCCAGACCGCGCCGTTGCGCGAAGCCGTGCGGGTGGTAGGCCCCATCGAGGCCGAGTTATGGGTCGCCACCGACGGCCCTGACACCGACGTCACCGCCAAGCTGATCGACGTGCACCCGCCGAGTGCCGATTATCCGCGCGGTTACGCCATGATCCTGACCGACGGCATCCTGCGCCTGCGCTATGCCGAGGACCCCTCGCGGCCGCGCCTGCGCACGCCGGGCGAGGTGGTGCGCGCGAAGGTCACGCTGTTCCCGACCGCCAACCTGTTCCTGCACGGTCACCGCATCCGGCTTGACGTTTCGTCGAGCAATTTTCCGAAGTTCGACGTCAACCCCAACACCGGCGAGCCGGAGGGGGCCTCGCGCTTACGGCGGATCGCGACCAACACGCTGTTCGTCGACGCCGCCCGGCCCAGCCACGTCGTCCTGCCCGTGCTGCCCGTCTGAAACCGGCAGCCCAAGCCAGCGGGCTATCCGGGGCGGCGCTCGCCGCGGCCGATCGAGTGATAGGCAAATCCGGCCTGCCGCATCGCTTCCGGGTCGTAAACGTTGCGCAGATCCACCACCACGTCGCCACGCATCGCCGCCTTCAGGCTGGCCGGCGACAGGGCGCGGAATTCGTTCCACTCGGTCACCACGACCAGCACGTCGGCACCGGTCACCGCATCCATCGCGTTGCGGCAGTAGCGCACGCCATCCGGCAGCAGCGGCCGCGCCTGCTCCATGCCCTCGGGGTCGAACGCCTGCACCACGGCGCCGTCCTCCACCAGGCGCGATACGATCGGCAGCGACGGCGAATCACGCATGTCGTCGGTCTCGGGCTTGAAGGTCAGGCCCAGCACCGCCACGGTGCGCCCGCGCACCGAGCCGCCGCAGGCGATGATGACGCGCATCGCCATGCCGGCCTTGCGGGCGTCGTTCACCGACACCACCGCCTCGATCAACCGGCTCGGCGCGCCGGCATCCTGGGCGATGCGCACCAGCGCCAGTGTGTCCTTGGGGAAGCACGAGCCGCCGAAGCCCGGACCGGGATGCAGGAACTTGCGCCCGATCCGCCCGTCCAGCCCGATGCCGCGCGCCACGTCGTGCACGTCCGCCCCGGTCCGCTCGCACAAATCGGCGATTTCGTTGATGAAGGTGACCTTCATCGCCAGGAAGGCGTTGGCCGCGTATTTGGTCAACTCGGCGGTCTCGATGCCGCTGAACAGGATCGGCGCCTCGATCAGGTAGAGCGGCCGGTAGAGCCGCCGCATCACCTCGCGCGCCCGCTCGCTCTCGGTGCCGATCGCCACCCGGTCCGGCCGCATGAAATCGCCGATGGCGCTGCCCTCGCGCAGGAACTCGGGATTGGAGGCGACGTCGAATTCCAGGTCCGGCCGCGTCTCGCGCACGATCTCGGCGATCCGCCGCCCCGTGCCGACCGGCACGGTGGACTTGGTCACGATCACCGCGTAGCCGGTCATCGCGCGTGCCACCTGCTCGGCGGCGGCGTAGACATAGCTCAGGTCGGCATGGCCGTCGCCGCGCCGCGACGGCGTGCCCACGGCGATGAACACCGCCTCCGCCCCGGCCACCGCGGCGGCGATGTCGTCGCCGAAGGACAGCCGGCCGGCGGCCACGTTCTCCGTCACCAACCGATCCAGCCCCGGCTCGAAGATCGGCATGCGCCCCTCGCGCAGCGCCGTCAGTTTGGGGCGATCGGTCTCGACCACCGCCACGTCGTTGCCGAATTCGGCGAGGCAGGCGCCCGAAACGAGCCCCACATACCCGCCGCCGATCATTGCGATCTGCACCGGATGGTCTCCCGTGCTGTCAGACGTTGAAGCGAAACAGCAGGACGTCGCCGTCCCGTACCACGTACTCCTTGCCTTCCACCCGCATCCTGCCGGCTTCCTTGGCGCCCGCCTCGCCGTTGCCGGCGACGTAGTCGTCGTAGGCGATGGTCTCGCAGGCGATGAAGCCGCGCTCGAAGTCGTTGTGGATCACCGCGGCGGCCTGCGGGGCGCGGGTGCCGCGCACGATGGTCCAGGCCTTCGACTCCTTCGGCCCCGCCGTGAAGTAGGTAATCAGCCCCAACAGGTCGTAGCCGGCCCGGATCACCCGATCGAGTCCGGAATCGTGCAGCCCGAGCCCTTCCAGGAATTCACCGCGCTCGGCCTCGGGAAGCTGCGCCACCTCCGCCTCGATGGCGGCCGAGACGATCACCATGCCCGCGCCCTCGGCGGCGGCCTGTGCCGCCACGCGGGCCGAGTGCGCGTTGCCGGCGGCGGCCGCGGCCTCCTCGACGTTGCAGATGTACAGAACCGGTTTGGCGGTCAGCAGTTGCAGCCGCCGCGCCGCCTCGGCATCGGCGGGCGCGATCGCCGTGCGCGCGGGACGGCCGGCCTGCAGCGCCACGACGATCGGTTCGACCAGCGCCAGTTGCGCGGCGCTTTCCTTGTCGCCGCCGCGAACCCGCTTCTGCAGGGTGACCAGCCGCCTCTCCAGGCTCTCCAGATCGGCCAGCATCAGCTCGGTTTCGACCGTTTCGGCATCGCGGATCGGATCGACGCTGCCTTCCACGTGGGTGACGTCGTCATCCTCGAAGCAGCGCAGCACGTGGACGATGGCGTCCACCTCGCGGATATTGGCCAGGAACTGATTGCCCAGACCCTCGCCCTTGCTGGCCCCGCGCACCAACCCGGCGATGTCGACGAATTCCAGGCTGGTCGGCACGATCCTGGCCGATTTGGCGATCCGCGCCAGGGTCTCCAGCCGGTGGTCGGGCACGGCGACCCGGCCGACGTTCGACTCGATCGTGCAGAACGGATAGTTCGCGGCCTGCGCCTGCACGGTCGCGGTCAGGGCGTTGAACAGCGTGCTCTTGCCCACGTTGGGCATGCCGACGATGCCGCAGTTGAAGCCCATCTATGCAACGTCCTGGGTCAGCAGTGCCACGCGGGTCATGAATTCCTCCGGCTTGCCGGCCACCAGCAGCGGCGCGGCATCCGCCACCGCGTCCAGCGTCGCGATCAGCAGCGGCACCTCGGGCTTGGTGAAATCGCCCAGCACGTGCCCGGTCACGCGTTCCTTCACGCCGGGATGGCCGATCCCCATCCGCACCCGCCAGTAGTCGTTGCTGCCCAGCATGCGGTCCATGCTGCGCAGCCCGTTATGCCCGGCCGCCCCGCCGCCGCACTTCACCCGCACCTTGCCCGCCACCAGGTCGAGCTCGTCGTGGAAGGCCGTGATGTCCTGGGTCGCCAGCTTGTAAAACGAAACCGCGGCCTGCACGCTCTCGCCCGACTCGTTCATGTAGGTCAGCGGTTTCAGCCCGAGCACGCGCACGCCGCCGACGCTGCCCTCGGCCACCAGCCCCTTGAAGCGCTGCCGCCACGGCGAGAAGCCATGGCACTGGGCGATGACGTCCAGCGCCATGAAGCCGATGTTGTGCCGTTGCCGGGCCATGCCCGGCTCAGGGTTGCCGAGGCCGACCCAGAGCAACACGGCAGGGTCCGGCCTACTTCTTGGCAGGAGCCTTGGCCGGCGCAGCCGCGACCGCCGCCGCCGCCGGCGCGGCCGCGACTGCCGCCGCCGCTGGCGCTGCTGCCGCCGCACCCTCCGCCACCGCCGCCTCGGCAACCTTGGTGGGCGGCGCCACCGTGACGATCACGAAGTCGCGGTCGATGATGGTGGGTCGGATACCCTCGGTGCCCTTCAGGTCGGACCAGCGCACGTTGTCGTTGATGTCCAGCGCGGCCAGATCGGCGCCGAAAAACGCCGGCACGTGGTCGGGGTCGCAGTAGCACTCGACCGCATGACGGATGACGTTCAGCACGCCGCCGCGCTTCAACCCCGGGCTGGCCGCCTCGTTGAGGAACCTCACGGCGACCGCCACGCGCAGCTTCTCGCCGGCGGCAAGGCGCTGGAAATCCACGTGCTCCAGGGCCTCGGTGACCGGGTGGAACTGCACGTCGCGGAACAGCACGCGGGTCGAATCGCTGCCCAGTTTGATGTCGTAGACGCGTGAGCGCCAGCCCGCCCGATGGATTTCGCGCAGCACCGCGCGCGGCTCCAGCGCGATCAGGGTTGGCGGCTGGTGGGCGCCGTAGATTACGGCGGGCACTCGGCCCTGCCGCCGGGTCGCGCGTGCTGCCCCCTTACCTGCACGCTCGCGCGCCTCGGCCTCAAGTATCGTGTCGTTGGCCATGGTTCGCTCCTGAAACTGTAAACGCCGGCCTCCAGGGGTGCCGGCGCAGCCGGGGTTTAGCAACAAGGCCCCGCGGGCGCAAATCCCTTGACCGCGGCGCAGGAATGCGGCTGCGTTTCAGTTTATGCGGGTTTCGATTTTGCTGTGGTTCATCGCGTTCGGCGGCTGGGTAATGGGCGTCGTGGCGTTCCTGCGTGTGCGGCGCATCGCCTCCGAGATCAAAGTGATGCACCGGCGTATCGCCGCTTTGGCCCCGGCCCCATCCGCCGCGGCCGAGAGCAGCCCATGGGCCGCCCCCAAGCCTCCCGAACCGCCGCAGGCCGCGCCCTCGCCCGCCGGGGAACCCGCGCCAGCGATCCCGCCTGCCGACCTGCCAACGCCGCCCGAGCCGGCGAGGCGCCCACCGCCCGACCTGGAAGCGCTGTTGACCCAGCGCTGGGGACTGTGGCTGGGCGCCGTGGCACTGCTGCTCGCCGGTGTGTTTCTGATCCGCTACGCCGTCGAGCATGCACTGCTCGGCCCTGCCGCCCGCTGCGCGGCCGCAGGGCTGCTCGGCGTTGCTCTGCTCGCCGGCGCCGAGTGGCTGCGCCGTCGCCCGCGGACCGGCCCGGCCCCTGCCGCGCTGGCCGCTGGTGGGGCCGCCGTGCTGTTCGGCGCCGCCTACGGGTCCGCCGTGCTCTACGCGCTGGTCCCGCCGGCCATCGGCTTCGGGTTGCTGGCTGGCGCCGCGACCGTGGGTCTGTTGGCGTCGTTGCGCTTTGGCCAACTGGCGGCGGCGGTCGGCGTGGCCGGCGCCTTCGCCACGCCGGCGCTGGTGGGAACCACGACCCCTTCGCTGCCCGGCCTCTTCGCCTATCTTCTCGTGGTGACCGCCGCGTCACTGGCGGTCGTGCGCTATGCGGCCTGGACCTGGTTGGGTTGGGCGACCACTGTCGCCGGCGCGGTCTGGGTGGCGGTCGTTGCCGGCAATTTACCACAAGCCGAGGCCTGGGCGCCGGCGCTGTTCGTGCCCGCCGCCGCCGCGCTGCACCTGGCACTGTTGCCGCCGCAAGCGCTCGACCATCCGGTCGGCCGACGGCTGAGTTGGGTCCCGTTCGCCGTGCTCGGCCTCACCGGCCTGCTGCTGGAGGCGGTGGCTGGCGGCGCCGCGCCGCGTGCCGGGGTGCTGCTGCTCTGCCCATTGGCGGTCTGGAAGGGTTGGGCCGAACCGCGGTTGGACCGGCTGCCATGGCTCTCCGCCGCTTTTTTCCTTGCCGTCCTGCTGCTCTGGGCACTGCCGGACTGGCAGGCCACCGGCGAGGCGATCAGCATCGAGGGCGTGGTCCAAGCGGTGTTGCCGGGGGCCTGGGCGCCTGCCGTTATCGTGCCACTGCTGCTTACCGCCGCGGGCATGGCGGCCTTCCAGGCCGTCTCGGGGCTGTTGCTGGAAACGCGCGCTATCCGGCCAATGCGCTGGACGGCACTCGCCGCCGCGGTGCCGGTGCTGACGCTGCTGGTTACCTACGCGCAGGTCGCCCGCTTCCAGCGCGACGCCGAATGGGCGCTGACCGCCGCCGCGCTCGCCGCCGGGCTGACGCTCGCGGCCTGGCGCGCGCGGCGTGCCGACAGCCCACAGCGCGCCGGCGCCCATGCCGCTGGTGCGGTCGCGGCACTGGCGCTGGGCTGCGCCATGGTGTTGCACGACCATTGGCTGACGCTCGCGGTAGCGTTGTTCCTGCCACCGCTCGCCTGGATAGAGGCGCGGGCGGACTTGCCGCCACTGCGTCAGGTCGCACTCGTGGTCGCGACCGTCGTGCTGGTGCGTCTGCTGCTGAATGTCTGGGTGTTCGGCTATCCGTTCGGCACCGTGCCGGTAGCGAACGGGCTGCTGGCTGCCTATGGCGTGCCGGCCGCCGCGTTCGCGGGGGCTGCCCACCTGTTCCGCCGTCGCGGCGACGACCGGACCGTGGCTGTGCTGGAAGCCGGCGCGGTCGCCTTTGCGGTCACGCTGGTGGCGCTGGAAATCCGCCACGGTCTCGGCGGGGGCTCTCTGCGCGGCAGTTTCGGATTTCGCGAGGCGGCATCGCAGGTCGCTGCGCTGGCCATCGAAGCCACCCTGCTGCACCGGACGACACATCGCGCCGTTCCGGCCGCCGCCGCTCAACTGATCGGCGCGGGCGCCCTGGTCGGCGGAACGTTGCTGCTGATTTTCAATCCCGCCTTCGTTCCAGAAGATGCGGGATTTGCATCGTTGGCCGCCGGCTATGCCGTGCCGGCGATCCTGGCCGCGCTGGCCCTGCGCACCGCGCCCACCCCGGCCTGCCGCTGGGCGCTCGGCGCCTATGCGGTGCTGGCCGGCTTCGTCGCGCTTGGTCTCGGCATCCGCCAGGCGTTTCATCCCGGCGCCATGGCGCTGGCCAGCGCCGTCCTGCGGGCCAGCGCCGAGGCGCGGGCCGACGCCGCGATCGGGGACGGCGAACTCTGGGCGTATTCCGGTGCCTGGCTGCTCTACGGCGGCGCCCTGCTGGCGAGCGGCATCTTGCGCACCGACCGGGCGTTGCGGCTGGCCGCGCTGGCCATCATCGGGCTGGTCGCCGGCAAGGTCTTTCTGGTCGATATGGCCGCCCTTGCGGGGCTGTGGCGGGTACTGTCCTTCCTCGGCCTGGGGCTCGCCCTGATCGCGCTCGGTGCGATTTATCGCCGCTTCGTCATTCCGCCGCCTGAACCGCCGGGGTGAGCGTCCAGGGCGCGCCGGGCGTGCAGAACAGCGGCGTGGCATTCGGCGTGCGCACGTTCGGCTCCAGCCCCATCTCGGCCCGCACCGCCCGGAACAGCGCCCCGTGCGCCACCACCAGCACCGGCGCCGGCCGCGCCAGCGCGCGGTTGATCGCCGCGGTGGCGCGGGTGCGCAAGGCGGCGAACGTCTCGCCCCCCTCCGGCGTGCCCTTGCCGGCGATCCAGTCGGCGAACCAGTCCGTCATCGGCTTGCCCTCCTGCACGCCGAACGCCGCCTCACGCAGGCCGTCGTCGAAGGTGACCGCGACCCCGATCGTCTCGGCCACGAGTTCCGCCGTCACCCGGGCCCGCAACAGCGGCGAGGACACCAGCGTGGCGATGCCGCGGTGGCGCAGCAGCCCGGCCGCCACTCGCGCCTGGGCCAGCCCGGTCGCGTTGAGCGGGATATCGACATTGCCCTGCGACCAGCTCCGCGCGTTCCAGTCGGTTTCGCCGTGGCGGAGGAACCAGAAGGCCAGGGTGGTCAGCCCGGGTGGCGGCGTGCTCGGGCTCGGCTGGTCCATGGTCCCTCCCGGATCTCCGCCGCAGCATGTCGCGGCGGCCCAGTTTCGACCAGGGGGCGGCGGCGTCAATCGAACAGCGAGCTGACCGAACTTTCGTCACTGATCCGTCGCATCGCCTCGGCCAGCAGCGGGGCGATGGTGGCCTGACGGATGTTGCTGGCCAGCCGCACCGCCTCGGTCGCCAGGATGCTGTCGGTGATGGTCATCATCTCGATCGGCGAGGAAGCGATTCGCGCGACCGCTCCGCCGGAGAGAACGCCATGGGTCACATAGACGCTGGCCGAGCGCGCGCCATTGGCGATCAGCGCCGCCGCGCCGTTGCACAGCGTACCGCCGGAATCGACGATGTCGTCGATGATGATGCAGTCGCGGTCGCGCACGTCGCCGATCACGTTCATCACTTCCGACACGCCGGCCCGCTCGCGGCGCTTGTCGATGATGGCGAGGTCGCTGTTCAGCCGCGTCGCGATGGCGCGCGCGCGCAACACGCCGCCCACGTCGGGCGAGACGATCATCAGGTCGCGGTCCTTGTAGCGGTCCTGGATGTCCCGGTTGAACAGCGGCGCGGCGGACAGGTTGTCGACCGGAATGTCGAAGAAGCCCTGGATCTGGCCGGCGTGCAGATCCATCGTCAGCACCCGGTGGGCGCCGGCCTCGGTGATCAGGTTGGCCACCAGCTTGGCGCTGATCGGCGTGCGCGGGCCCGATTTGCGGTCCTGCCGCGCATAGCCGAAATAGGGGATGACGGCGGTCACCCGCCGCGCCGAGGCGCGGCGCAGCGCGTCCAGCGTGATCAGCAGCTCCATCAGGTTGTCGTTCGCCGGGTACGACGTCGACTGGATGACGAAGACGTCCTCGCCGCGGATATTCTCGTGGATTTCCACGAACACTTCCATGTCGGCGAAGCGCCGCACCGAGGCGCGCGTCAGCGGCAGGTTCAATACGGCGGCGACGGCTTCGGCGAGCGGCCGGTTGCTGTTGCAGGCGACGATCTTCATCGGCTCCGTTCCAGGCAGGCGGCCCGAGAGGCGCTGTTTCGCCACCAATGTCACGCCGGATGCGCGACGGCGACGCGCGGCTTCTAGCAATGCCTCGCCGCGCTGTCCATGAACCATGTGACGTTTCGGCGACGCCGGCCCGGGTTCAGGACCCTGGCCGCCGGCCACCCGACTGATTGATGATGACGTCGCGAATGCCGGCGGCGGCCTCCTGCACCACCGCCACCGCCACGTCGCCCCAATAATGGCTCAGCGTGCCGGCGGGCACCTCGTTGAGCTGCGCCACGCGGCCGCTCTCGTTGCCCGCGGCGTCATCCACGCGCCACTCGATCTCCACCTGCGTCATGTTGCCGGCGCGGGGCTCCGTGACGACTTCCCCTTCCAGCACGAAGTCGGCCCCGACGGCGGTGTCCTGCACCACCGGGCCGAGCCCGGGAAGCTGCGTGCGAATCTGCCGCGCCAGCGCCGTGTCGCCGTCCCCCGGGGCACCATGCACGCCCTTGAAGAACACCCGCGCGGGCCGGTTCACCAGGCTGTTGGGGTCGCTTTGCCGCCGTGCCGCCTCGATCCGGGTGAGCAGCGCCGCGATTTTCGGGGCGGCCGATTCGGCCACGCCATGCAGCGTTTGCGCCTTGCCCTCGACCCAGGCCGCCAGGGGAACCGCGGCGCCCTCGGCGGCTCCCTGGTCCTCTCCGGCGGGATTCTGCACGGTGAACACCGGGACCACCTCGGTGCCGCGCATCTCGGCGCCGGTCACCAGGCGCCAGTCGCCGCGGCGCGGCGGCTCGGAGACCGCCGGCACCTCCTGGGCCTGCAGCGCGATGGCCAGCGCGTCGGCCAGGGCGGCGCCGGCGGTATCCGGCATCAGCGCCACGGCGGGCACCGGCACGGCCAGCCGCGCCGGCGGCGGCTGCGACAAGCGGCGCGCCGCGGCGCCCGGGTTGCCGGCAAAGGGCCGCGACAACTCGCCGCAACCGGCCAGCGACGCCGCCATCAGCAGCAGGAGCAGGGCGCTACGCAAAAACACGGCACGCCAGGGCGGTCAGCAGCATCGACAACAGCAGAATCGCGATATGGGGCACGGTGAGCAACCTACAGCACAATCGCCGACATCTGGTGCCCGATCGGTCCGCCGCCCGCCAGCGTGCGCCGGCGATGGCTGAAGAACCGTGACTCCGCGGCCAGCGTGTCGAGGCCGAGCCAGGCGACCTGGGCCACCCCGGCCGCTTGCAGGCGTGCCGTGCAATAGCCCGGCAGATCGAACTGCCAGTGGCCCGGCCGGGCGCCCTCGGTGAAGAACCGGGCATCGGCGGCATCGCGCGCCAGCACCGTGCCGTGCAGGTCGGCGCCCACCTCATACGAAGCCTGGGCGATGCACGGCCCGACCGCCGCGACCACCCGGGCCGGCTCGGCGCCCAGCCGCGCCATGGCGGCCAGGGTCGCTTCCAGGATACCTCCGACCGCGCCGCGCCAGCCGGCATGGGCCGCCCCGATCACGCCAGCCCTGCGGTCGGCGAACAGCACCGGCGCACAGTCGGCGGTCACGATGCCGAGCACGACGCCGGGCCGGTCCGTCACCATGGCGTCGGCGCGCGGCCCGGCGCCGGACGCCCAGGGGGTCTCGACCGTCACCGCCGCGGCCCCGTGCACCTGGAACAGCCCGACCAGCGCGGGCAACGTAGCCCCCAGCGCGCCGGCCACGCGGGCGCGATTTTCCATCACCGCGGCGTGGTCGTCGCGCCCGGACAGGCTGCAATTCAGGCTGGCGAAGGGCCCTTCGGACACGCCGCCGCGGCGGGTGAAAAAGCCGTGCCGTACGCCGAGGCACGCGGCGGTCAGAGATTCCGGAGCGTCATCGGTCATGCGGCAAATCCGGGCAGCGCGGGCAGGGCCGGGTGGCAAAGCGCCAGGGCCTTGAACAGGCGCCCCATGGCATGCGGCTCGGTCAGCCGCCGCGCGGCATTCATCAGCGCGGCCGCGCGCACCGGGGGCTTGCCGCGCGCCAGGGCATCGGTCCGCTGCGGCAGGCCAAGCCGGGCGAGGAAAACACCCTGCGGCACCGGTCCCTGCGCCGCCGCGCCGACCGCTCGCGCCGCCGCGGCAATGGCGGAAAAATCGACGTGCGCGGTCAGGTCGGCCTCGCCTTCGGCCAGCAGCGGGTCGGCCGGCGCGCGGCCGCGCAGCGCCTGCAAACTGTCGCCCGGCGCACGCCGCTCCGGACCGTAATCGACCAACAGCGCCGCCCCGCCGGTCGCCGCCAGCCGTTCCCCCAACGTGGCGGCCACCGCCCGGGCCGCCTCGCCCACCTCCACCACCTCGCCCTCCGCCGCCGCCAGATCGGGGGCAATGGCGGGCAGTTCGACGAAACAACCCGCCGCCACGTGCCGCTCGGTCCAGCCGGCGCCGCGGCGGACGAACTGGCGCACCGGCAGGGCGTCGAGAAACTCGTTGGCCAGCAGCAGCAAGGGTCCCGCAGGCAGTTCCTCGATGCGATCGTGCCAAACGGCGCCCGGCAGGCAGCCCGCCTGCAACGCGCGCAACCGCGGCGAGGTCTCGACCAGATGCAACGCCAGCGCGGCGCGGAAAGCCGGGGCGATGCGGCCGATCGCGCGCAGGGCATCGGCCATCAGCGTGCCGCGCCCCGGCCCGGCCTCGGCCAGGATCACCGGATCGGGCGCGCCCATCAGCCGCCACACCACCGCCGCCCACAGGCCCAGCGCTTCGCCGAAGGCCTGGGAAATCTCGGGTGCCGTGGTGAAGTCGGCATAGGGATCCCGCGTCGCGTAATAGGCGGCGTTGGCTCGCGCCATGAATGCGTCCAGCCGCTCGGTCATGCCGGCGAAGCGGAGGGACGGGCCCGGACGATCAGCCAGATGCCCGCCAGCACCATCGGAATGCAGAGCAACTGGCCCATGGTGGCGCCGGCCACCAGCAAACCCAGGAAGGCGTCGGGCTCGCGGAAGAACTCGCCGGTGCTGCGGGCGATGCCGTAGCCGACCAGGAAAACGCCGGTCAGCAGGCCGAACCGGGCGCGCAGCGAACGGCAGCGGACCAGCAGCAGCATCACGGTCAGCAGCACGACGCCTTCCAGCAGCGCTTCGTAGAGCTGGCTGGGGTGACGCGGGACCGGCCCGCCGGTCGGAAAGATCATCGCCCAGGGCAGCCCTGCCGGCGCCTCGCGCCCCCACAACTCACCGTTGATGAAGTTGGCGACGCGCCCGAGCCCGAGGCCGAGCGGCGCCGCCACCGCGATGCGGTCGGCAAACCCCAGGATCGGGATGCCCTGGTTGCGGCAATACAGACAGATGGCGATCGCCACCCCCAGCATGCCGCCATGAAAACTCATGCCGCCCTGCCAGACCTGCAGGATCTGCCAGGGCGCCGCCAGGAACCGGCCGGGCTGGTAGAACAGCACGTAGCCAAGGCGTCCGCCGATCACCACGCCCAGCGTCGCCCAGGTCAGGAAATCGTCCACCTGCACGGGGCTGGCCACCACCGGCGGCCGGGCCGCCAGCCTGCGCACCAGCCGCCAGCCGATCACCAGGCTGGCGATATAGGCGAGCGCATACCAGCGGATGGACAGCGGCCCGACGTGCAGCAGCACCGGGTCGAACTGCGGGAACAGCAGGACGGGGATCACCGGCGGCTCACAGGTACGGGTTCGGGCCGGCGAGAAATCCCTGCACGTAGCGGCGGACCCCCTCCTCCAGCGACGTGAACGGCGCGGCATAGCCGGCGGCACGCAGCCGCTGCATCGGCGCCTCGGTGAAGGACTGGTATTGGCCGCGCAGCGCCGCCGGCATGTCGATGAACTCCACCCGGTCGGGCGCCCCCGCCGCGGCGCAGACGGCACGGGCGAGGTCGCGATAGCTGCGCGCCTGCCCGGTGCCGACATTGAAAATGCCGCTCGTCTCGGGCGTATCGAGCAGCCACAGCATCACGTCCACCACGTCGCCGACCCAGATGAAGTCGCGCCGTTGTTCACCGTCCGCCAGCCCCGCTCGGTCGGAACGGAACAGCCGCGGCGGCAATCCGGCGGCGACCTCGTCGTACTTGACTTTCACCACCGAGACCATCGGCCCCTTGTGGTACTCGTTCGGCCCGAAGACGTTGAACAGCTTCAGCCCCACCCATTGCGGCGGTCGCGGCCGCCCGGCCGCCAGCATGCGCGCCACCTGCAGGTCGAAGGCATGCTTGGACCAGCCGTACAGATTGAGCGGCCGCAACGCGGCGAGCCCGGCGATGTCATCGACGAACCAGTTCGAACCGTCGCCGTAGGTCGCGGCGGAGGAAGCATAGACCAGCCGCACCCCCCGCGCCGCGCACCAATGCCACAGCCGCAGCGGCAGCTCGACATTGGTCGCCCAGACCAGGTCGCCATCGACCGCCGTGGTCTCGCTGATGGCGCCCAGATGGAACACCAGCTCCACCGGCGGGTGGCCATCGAGGAAACGGTCCAGCTCCTCAGGCGGCAGCAGCCGGGCCGGCGGGTGCGCGGCCAGGTTGCGCCACTTTCCCTCGCTCCCCAGCCGGTCCACGACCACCGTTTCCTGGCCGCGCCGCACCAGGGCGGAATGCAGATTGGAGCCGATGAAACCTGCGCCGCCAGTGACCACTATCATGCGGGCACGATATACGGGGCCTGGGCGACGGGCGGAAGCGTCCGGATGCAGTGGACCCGACAGGAGATGGCAATGGCCGAGCGACCGCGTATCTTCGACGACCTGGCCGGCGTTGCCGGCGGCGCCATTTCGGCGCTCACCGGACTGCGCGACGAGGCCGAGTCGGTGGCTCGCGCGCGCATCGAGGAGGCGATCCGCAAGCTCGAACTGGTCAAACGCGACGAGCTCGACGCCGCCATGAGCCTCGCCGCCAACGCGCGGGCCGGCCAGGAAGCCGCCGAGGCGAAGCTGCAGGATGCGCTGACCCGGCTCGCGGCGCTGGAAGCCCGGGTCGCGGCGCTGGAGGCGCCCCACGCCCCGGCCGGGGGCGGCCCCGGGATGATCGCCTGATCCTGGTCCGCCTTGCAGCGCAACATGATGTGATACGTGAACTTTCCTGCATGAGGCATTGAACCCCTTGCGGCTCGAATCCACGGCCCTCTAGGCTGCTGGCGGAGCGCCGCGGACTCGGCCGTCTTGCAGGGCCGGACCGGACGGCGTCTCGCTGACCTTGGGCGCCGGCTCGGCGCCGAGTGCCTACCGGCCTTCCTCACCGCGGGAGACATCGCATGTCAGCTATGATGAGCACCAGTTTCGAACGGTCCGCCAACCCGCTGGACGTGCTGGAGCAGATCGCCAGCGCCAACGACTGGGCGTTCGACCGTCGTGGCGATTCCGAGATGGCGGCCGAGGCGCCGGGCAAGTGGTGCGACTACGGGCTGTATTTCAACTGGTCGAACGAAATCAGCGCCATGCACTTCACCTGCGCGTTCGACCTGAAGGTGCCCGAGAAGTGCCGCGGGGCCTTGTACGAGCTGCTGGCGCTGGCCAACGAGCGGCTGTGGATCGGCCATTTCGGCATGGACAGCGACGATGGCATGCCGGTGTTCCGCCACTCCATGCTGTTGCGCGGGGCGCCGGGCGCCTCCAGCGAGAGCCTGGAGGACATGGTGGACATCGCCATCACCGAGTGCGAGCGCTTCTTTCCCGCCTTCCAGTTTGTCCTCTGGGGTGGCAAGACTCCGGCCGACGCGCTGGCCGCCGCCATGCTGGAGTGCGCCGGCGAAGCCTGAACTGGTGAGCAAACTGTTGTGAACACTCAGACCATTCCCCCCATCCTGCTGGTCGGCCTCGGCAAGATGGGTGGCGCCATGCTGGCGGGCTGGCGCGAACGCGGCCTCGCCGGTGCGGTCGCGGTCGATCCGGCGCTGCCCGCCGCGCCGGGGCCCGAGGTGACGGTGGTGGCGGATGCCGCCGCCATCCCCCCCGGCTTCGCACCGGCGGCGGTGGTGCTTGCGGTGAAACCCCAGAACGCCGCGGCGGCGCTGCCGCACTACGCCCGGTTCGCCCCCGGCGCGGTTTTTCTGTCCATCATGGCCGGGCGCACCATCGCCGGCCTGCATGATCTGCTCGGCCCGCCGGCCGCGGTGGTGCGCGCCATACCCAACACGCCGGCCGCGGTGCGCCAGAGCATGACGGTGGCCTGCGCGGGTGCTGGGGTTTCCGCCGCGCAGTGGGGGCTGTGCGACACGCTGCTCGCCGCCATCGGGACCGTCGCCTGGGTCGAGGACGAGGGACTGATCGATGCGGTCACCGCCGTCTCCGGCGGCGGCCCGGCCTATGTGTTCCTGCTCGCCGAACTGCTCGAGCGCGCGGCAATCGAGCAGGGCATCCCCGCCGAACTTGCTGGCCTGATGGCGCGCCAGACCGTCGCCGGCTCCGGCGCCCTGCTGGCCGCCAGCACCGAGGACGCCGCCGCCTTGCGGCGCGCCGTCACCAGCCCGAAGGGCACCACCGAACGGGCGCTGGCGGTGTTGATGGAGGAGCAGGCCTGGCCGGCGCTGATGTCGCGCGCCATCGCCGCCGCCACCGCCCGCTCACGCGAACTGGCGGGCTGAACCGGTTTGAACACCATGGACAACGCCGAATTCGACGCCGCGTTGGTGGCCAGTGCCTTTTCGCTCGCCGCCGAGCGCGGCTGGTCCGGGGTCAGCGTGGCGCAGGCCGCGCGCGACGCCGGCCTGCCGCTGGATCGGGCGCGCCGCAGCTTCCCGGGGCGCTGTGCCGTGTTGCTGCGGTTCGGCAGCCTGGCCGACCAGGCGGCGCTGTCCGGCGCGGCCGACGAAGGATCGCATCGCGACCGCCTGTTCGACATCCTGATGCGGCGGATAGACTTCCTGCAGCGCCACCGCGCCGGGGTGCTGGCGCTGATGCGTGTCCTGCCGGCCGACCCGGCGACCGCGCTCGCGCTGGCCGCCGCCAGCCTGTGCAGCATGGGCTGGATGCTGGAGGGCGCGGGCATCGCCGCGCACGGGCTGCGCGGACGCCTGCGCCGCAAGGCGTTGCTGGCGGTCTGGCTGTGGACGCTGCGCGCCTGGCAGCGCGACGAGAGCGAGGATTTGTCTGCCACCATGGCGGCGCTGGACCAGGCGCTGTCACGCGCCGACGCGGCGGAAAACTGGCTGCACCGCCGCCACGACGCGCCCGCCGAACCGCCGCCGCCGGAACCGCCGCAACAGCCGGAACCGCCGGCCTCCCCACCGGTCTGACGCCGCGCGGGGATGACATTGAGTCGCCCGCCACGCTCGCCTAAATCCCCACCATCCCGCACGGTCAAGGCGCGGGGAAGCGCCACGCCGGTCAGAGAGGCGGCACGGACCCACCAACAACAGGAGCCGAAGATGGCGAGCAAGACCACCAGCAAGACGGGCGGCGATACCCCTTTCTCCGAGGCTGTGCAGCAGGCACAGAGCGCCGCGGAGGACTTCAACCGGATGTTTGCCGACCTGAAGCTGCCCGCCGCGCCGGACATGGAGGCGCTGCTGGGCGCCTACAAGCGCAACATGGACACGCTGGCGTCGGCCAACCGCATCGCCCTGGAAGGCGCCCAGGCCGTTGCCAGGCGGCAGATGGAAATCATGCAGCAGACCATGGCCGAACTGGGCGAAACCATGCGCGCGCTGGCCGCCTCGGACGAGGCGCCGCAGGCCAAGGCCGCCCGGCAGGCCGAGTCGCTCAAGCGCGCCTACGAGCACGCGGTATCCAATACCCGCGAACTCAGCGAACTGATCCAGCACGCCAACGGCGAAGCGTTGGCATTGCTCAACAAGCGTTTTGTTGAAGCAATGGACGAGGTGAAGGCGCTGGCGGCAAAAGCCGGGTCCCACACGCCCTGAGCCGTCGTTCGGCTGATCGCGGCTTTGCCGCTGCGTCGGCGCTGGCCGGGTTGGCGATCGGGGATCGCGTCAGTGAACGAACCGCCCTATACCACGGCCTGCTCACCCCGCGGGAGGACTGCCGCGCGTGATATCGGACGCACAGCCCCTCACCCCGGGCGGAACCTCGCTCCACTGGTGAACTGAATCGAATGGGTTCCAGGCCACTGACGCTCGACCGGGCCAAGGGGTGGAGTCCCTGGCTTTTTTCCATGCTTGTCATGCTGACGGCTGTGCGCCTCGCGGTCGCCGGATCGACCCCCCTGGCCCCCGACGAGGCCTACTACTGGGTGTGGTCAAAGGCGTTGGCCTTTGGCTACCCCGATCACCCGCCCATGGTGGCGCTGTGGATCCGCGTCGGCACGGCGCTGCTGGGCGACACCGAGCTGGGCGTGCGTCTGCTCGGCCCGCTGGCGACCGCGGTGGGCACCGTGCTGCTGTGGCGTGCCGCGGAGGATTTGCTGCCGGGTCGCCGAGCCGGCCTGCCGGCCGCGGTGTTGGTCAACGCCACGCTGCTGTTCGGCGTGGGCTCGGTTACCATGACGCCCGACACCCCGCTGCTGTTCTTCTGGACGGTTTCCCTGTTCGGACTCGGACGCCTGCTCGCCACCGGGCGGGCCGGTTGGTGGGGGTTGGCCGGAGCGGCGGCCGGGCTGGCGATGGCGAGCAAATACACCGCGGTGTTGCTGGCTCCGGCGGTGCTGGTCTGGCTGCTGGCGGTGCCGTCGCTGCGGCCCTGGCTGCGCCGACCCGCCCCCTGGCTCGGCGGGCTGGCGGCACTGGCGGTGTTCGCCCCGGTGCTGGAGTGGAACGCCACCCATGACTGGGTGAGCTTTGCCCGTCAGGGCGGCCGGGTGGGCGACTGGCAACCCAGCCGGGCGCTGCAGTTCCTCGGCGAGTTGCTGGGCGGGCAGATCGGCCTGGCCACGCCGCTGCTGGCAGTGATGTTCGGCGCGGGTTTCGTCGCCGCGCTCCGCCGGGCGCGCAAGCGCGATCCGGGCTGGACGCTGCTGGCGGCGTTGCTGACGGTGCCCTCGCTGGTGTTCCTGGAGCACGCGCTGGGCGACCGGGTTCAGGCCAACTGGCCGTCATTGCTCTATCCGCAAGCGGCGATTGCCGCGGCCGGGCTGGCCGGGGGCTGGCGCCGGCTGCGCGCGCCGGCCGCGGGGCTTGGCTTCCTGCTGACCGGTCTGGTGTGGACGCAGGCGATCTGGGCGCCGGTCCGCCTGCCCGTTGCCTGGGACATCACCCTGCTGCGCTTGGCGGGTTGGGACAGCATGGCTTGGGATATCGCGGTGACAGCGCGGGCCGAGGGCGCCGACTATGTGGTGGCGGACAATTACGGCCAGGCCGCGGAGCTGGCCTGGCACCTGCCGCCCGGCATTGCTGTCCTCGCGCGGGACGCGCGCTGGCGCTGGTTCGACTTGCCGGACGCGATGGGTTTCGTGGCGGGGCGGACAGGATTGATGGCGCGCAGCGACCGCCTGACCGACCAGCCGCCCATGGCGGACTTCGAACATCTCGAGTGGATCGGCGTGGTCGACCGGGGGCGCGGCGGGATGGTGGCCGAACGGGTCCGCCTCTATCGCGTGGTCGGCCGCGAGGGGTCCGAGCCGATCGTGTTCATGCCCCGTCCGCACCGCCCGATGGCGTCTCCATCGCCGAACGAAACGGTCCCGCCGGCAATGCCGCCGCCCGCGAAGGGTGGATGAAGAAATAGTCGTCCCAGGGGCCCTGGGTGATCTGTTCCGAGGCGATCAGCCGGTTCTCCCGGACGCGGAACATCCGATAGCCGCGCGTCAGAATCCAGTCGCGGACGTTCTCCGCAGAACTGTCAAAACCGGTCCGCAGCGCGACGGGGTGGATCTCGATCAGCATGTTCGGCCGATCCCGTTCGATCATGGCACGCCCCCCCGCCAACACCTTGCCCTCGGCGCCTTCGACGTCACAGCGGATGAAGTCCACGCGATCGAGATGCTGCGCCGCGCAGAACCCGTCCAGCGCCACCGCATGCGCGGGTTGATGGCGGACCCCGATCGACCGGATGTCATCGCGCCGGATCGGGCCGGCGGGGTCCTTGTCGATCATCGCGTACGAACGTCCGAGCCGGCCGTTCACCTTCACCGGCGTCACGAGGCTGATGTCTTCCTCGACGTCCGAGACGGCGACGTTGAACTGCCGCAGGTTGCGCAGCCCATGCATCGCGACGACGTTGCACAGGACCGCAAAGCCGAATTCAGCGGGCTCGAAGGCATAAATCGTGCCTTGGTGGGCAAGGCGCGACATGACGAAAGAATGGCGTCCGTCGCTCGCGCCGACGTGCAGACATATATTGGCTGGACCAATCACATATTTCAGAAATGACGTCTCACGTTCGAAGCCCTGACCAAGGATGTTGGACAGGAAGACTTTGGCGGACAGATGAAGGACGCTTGGACTGAACCTCACAGACCTCCTTTTCATGCCGTCACTCCGAGCCTTGACCGCCGCGCCCCTCGCGCCCGATTGATACGTTTCTCCCGTTCGCGCCTCAACCGCGTTACGCCGGCAGCAGCACCCGCGCGCGCAGCCCGCCGAGCGGGCTGTCCTCCAGCGTGATATCGCCGCCATGTGCCCGCACGATGTCGCGTGCAATGGTCAATCCCAGCCCCATGCCGCCGGTCGTGCTGCTCTCGAACGGCCGGAATACGCCCTCACGCCGGTCGGGCGGGATACCGGGCCCGTCATCGTCCACCGTCACCTGCACGCTGCGCGCGCCGGTTGGCGCCGCCGCGAGCGCCACGTGGCGGGCATGGCGGCGGGCATTGTCCACCAGATTGGTGATCGCCCGGCGGACCGCATCGGGGCGCAGCCGCACGGTCAGCTCCACGGGAGCCTCCAGGGTCACCTCCGCCCCGGCCCGCCGTGCCGCCGCCGCCACATCCTCCAACAGCTGGGCCAGGTCCACCGGACGTACCTGTTCGCTGCCCTCGCCGCGCGCGAACGCCAGGTAGCCGCGGATCATCCTCTCCATCTCCTCGACGTCCGCGGTCATATCGGCGACATCGTCGCGCAGGTCCTCGCGCGCCGGCAGCATGGCCAGCGCCAGCCGCAATCGCGTCAGCGGGGTGCGCAGGTCGTGCGACACGCCCGCCAGCATTTCGGTGCGCTGCTGAAGGAAACGCCGGATGCGCTCCTGCATGCGGTTGAAGGCGGCGCCGGCCTGGCGCACCTCGGTCGCGCCTTCCAGGCGGATCGGTTCGGTATCGCGGCCGATGCCGAACGCCTCGGCCGCCGCCGCCAACCGGCGGATGGCCCGCACCTGGTTGCGCATGAACAGCGCCGCGATGATGAACAGCAGCAGCGCCGAGCCCACCAGCCAGATGACGAACAGGTAGATCGTGTCGGTGTACAGGCGTTTGCGCGGCGCCTGCACGTCCAGCACCGAATCGGCCAGTTGGATGCGGATCAGCACGGAGACCGGGTCGGACGCCCAATCCACCGTGAACGGCCGCCGCACCTGCGCGCGCAGCGCATCGGCGAGGTCCTTGTCCACCGGTCCGATCAGCGTCGTACGGCGACCCGTCCGCAGTTTCGCGTCCGGCTCCAGCCGCATCGCCATTTGCCATTGCCGCCGGGCGTTATCCAGCACCCAGGTCCGGTCGGCGTCGTCGGGATAACGGTTCAGCAGGTCCACCGTCATCGCGACCTCGCCGGCGATCGCCAGCGTGAAGCGGCGCGAAATGATGTCGAGGTGGTTGCCATAGAAGATCTGCAGCGCCACCGCCTGCACCGCGACCAACGGCACCAGGATCATCAGCAGGCTGCGCCACAGCAGCGAGCGCGGAAACAGCCGCTTGACCAGATACATCTTGGGAATGCGCACCCGCATCGGGCGGCCTAGCGGCCCGGCTTCAGCACATAGCCCCGGCCACGCACGGTATGCAGGAACCGCGGTTCGCGCGGATCGGCCTCCAGCTTGCGCCGCAGTCGCGTCACCATGACGTCGATCGCCCGCTCACCGGTTTCGTCCATGGTCAGCGCGGCGACGATCTCCTCGCGCGACAGCACCTCGTTCGGCTTGCGCGCCAGCACGGTCAGCAGCGCCGCCTCGCCGCCGGTCAGGCGAACGACGCCGTCCGGTCCGGTCAACTCGCCGCGCAGCGGATCGAATTCCAGCGGTCCCAGCGGCAGCGGGCCGGTCGGCGTGCCCGGCGCGGGCGGGGGGGGGACGATGCGGCGCAGACGTGCGCGGATGCGCAGCAGCAGTTCCTTCGGGTCGAACGGCTTGGGCAGGTAGTCGTCGGCCCCCGCCTCGAAGCCGGCGATGCGGTCCTCCGGCGCGCCGCGCGCCGTCAACAGCAGCACCGGCACCTCGGCATTGTCGCGACGCAGCGACACCATCAGTTCCAACCCGCTTTCGCCCGGCATCATGACGTCCAGCACCATCAACTCGGGCTGCAGGAAGCGCAACTTCTCACGGGCCTCGGCGGCATTGGCGGCGGTGGTAACGCGGAAGCCATTCTCGGCCAGATAGCGCGACAGCAACGTGCGCAGGCGGTCGTCATCGTCCACGACCAGGATCGTTGCCTCATCCGACATCTGCCTCTCCCGTTCGGGCCGGCCGCGCACGACCCTGCCCGGCCCGGTCCATGTAGGCGCGCGCGGCCTCGTCCATAATCCCGCGCATCACCCGCCGGAACCCCTCCACCGACGGCACACCGGCATCGCGGTAAGCCGCCATCAAGCGCTCGCGCTGCCGCTCGAACAGCCGCCGCTCCAGCGCCTGGCCGGCGGACGTCAGCGTCAGCAGGCGCTGCCGCCGGTCGGCCCGGCCCTGGACCTGCGACACATAGCCCTGCGCGACCAGCGCGCCCAGCACGCGCGCCAGACTCTGTTTGGTAATACGCAGGATTGCCAGCAATTCGGTGACCGGAATGCCCGGGTTGCGGCCGATGAAGTGCAACGCGCGGTGATGCGCGCGCCCCAGTCCGAGCTCCTCCAGGATGACGTCGGCGGCGTTGGTGAAGTCGCGATAGGCGAAAAACAACAGGTCCTGCGCGGCGCGGATCTCCTCCTCGCGCAGGAACAGCAGGCTGTTGCCCGCGACACTGGGTGCGCTTGCGTCAACCATGGTCAGAGCACCCTCTCCGGGGCGCGGCAGCGCGGGCTTGGCATGGCTGGGTTGCCTCTCAGTTAGGGCAGTCTGATTGACGTATCGGGTGGTTCATTATAGCGTTAGCCCACATCAAGCAATAATATTACAAGGAAAGCCCCCATGGCGCTGGTTCCTTTCGATGACCGTGACGGCGTGATCTGGTACGATGGGGCGCTTGTGCCCTGGCGGGAAGCGAAGCTGCACGTCCTGTCGCATGGGCTGCACTATGCCAGCGGCGTGTTCGAAGGCGAGAGGGCCTATAGCGGCAACATCTTCAAGCTGCGCGCGCACACCGAGCGGCTGGTCGCCTCCGCCGCCATCCTCGGCTTCGAGATTCCGTACAGTGTCGAGGCGATCGAGGCCGCCTGCCGGCAGGTGCTGGCGGGCAACGGCCAGACCGAAGCCTATGTGCGCCCGATCGCCTGGCGCGGCACCGAGCAGCTTGCCGTCTCGGCGCAGTTGACCAAAATTCATCTCGCCATTGCCTCCTGGCCGTGGCCCAACCTGTTCGGCGACAACCGCATGAAGGGCGCGCGCCTCGGCATTGCCGAGTGGAAGCGCCCGCATCCCGAGACCGCGCCGACCGCCGCGAAGGCAGCCGGCCTCTACATGATCGGCACGCTCGCCAAGCACAAGGCGGAGGCCGAGGGCTTCGACGACGCGCTGATGCTGGACTGGCGCGGCCGGGTGGCCGAGGAAACCGGCGCCAACATATTCTTCGCCTTCAACGGCGAACTGCACACGCCGACGCCGGATTGCTTCCTCAACGGCATCACCCGCCGCACCGTCATGTCGATCGCGCGGCGCCACCAGATCAAGGTGGTGGAACGGACGATCATGCCCGAGGAAATGAAGGGCGCCGACGAGGTTTTCCTGGCCGGCACCGCTGCCGAGGTGACGCCGGTGCGCCAGATCGGCGATCTCCATTTCACCCCGGGACCGATCACCGAGCGGCTGCTGCGGGACTACGAAGCGCTGGTCCGCATGACGCCGGAAGAAGTGGAGCGACGGGCGCCGATCTGAGGGCCGGGGTTCCGCCCCGGTTTTTCCGCCCATCAGCGCGGGCAGCAGAACCAGCCAGGCGATGCGGGCCTGATAGCGTGCGGTGGGCTGCGACAGCACCCCGCCCACCGCGGCATTGACCAGAACCGCGGCGAGCGCCAGGGCGGCCAGGCCGGCTCGGGGGCTGTTGCGGCGTCGCAAGGCGGCGACCAGGAGGAAAAAACTCGCCGCCGCGCCGCCAAGCAGCAGGGCCGCGAACGGCAGGTTGAGCGGCGCGGCGAGCGCCGGCAGGGTGCCGCGTGCCTGCATCCCGGCCCGGAAACGCGCCTCCTCGCCGGGCGGAAAATAGGCGCGCAGGCTGCCCACCACGGACTCTTCGAGCCAATTGGTGTCCAGCGTGTCGCCCAGTTGCACCAGACCGAGTTGTGTCCAGGTGTTGGCGAGTGCCGACCGCAGCACCGCGCCGGGCTCCTCGCGCAGCGTCCTGGCAACGATCGCCGATGCCTCCGGCGCCAGCGTCTTCGGGCCGCCCGGCGTAGTCCAGACCGGACCGTCGCCGTCCCACAGGAACACGTCGCTCTCGCGGGGCAGCCGGCCGACCCAGGCGCACATGCGCCAGCCCGCCTGCGGGCAGTCCCGCTCGATCACCACCCGCGCCGGCCCGTCCGCGACCAGTCGCGCTAGCGCGAACACCGATCCGTAGGGCGAAATGCCGAAGCGCCCGTTGCCGGCCAGGTTGCCGGCCAGCAGGATGGCCACCGCGCCGAGCAACGGCGCCGCCGTCGCGAGCACCGGCCGCCACCGCCGGCGCAACAGTGTCACGACCACCACGCACGCAGCGGCCACCACGAGATGGGACAGGTGCGCCGCGATGGCGAAAGCCCCCAGCACGCATGCCCAGCGCCGCTCGCCCGGACGCAGGCTGGCGCCGAAGCCGAGCACGAACAGGCACAGCACCGCGACCGGCGCGAAGATATCCGGCATCAGCAACGACACAAACCAGGGCGCCGCGCTGCCGGCGGCCAGCGCGGCGCACAGGGCAAGGTGAAAACCCGCCGTGGGCGGGGCGATCGCCTTGCGCGTCAGCCACAGCAGGTGCGAGACCAGCAGAGCCTGCCCCAACACGGGCAGCCACAGCGTCGTGCGGCCATGCCAGAGCAGCAGGAACGGGCCGTACACCCAGGGTTTGTCCCACACCATGGTGGGTTGGCCGGCCTGCACCAGGTAGGCGTGAGTGTCGCTGAACAGGATCGGATAGCGGTTCACGATGGCCGGCCAGCACAGCAGCAACGCCGCGGCCACGATGGCGCCGGCGGCGCGCCAGGCGCGCCGCTCCTGTTGTTGTGATACCGCACCGATCGCCATGGCGGGCATCCCGTGCGCCCCGCCCGCCGGCTAGCCGATCACGCCTGGGCTGCGGCGATGACCGGGGCGCAGCCCGCCGGCTTCTGCGTGCGCACGGTCGCAGCGGGAAATCGTGCCAGCTTGTCCGCCGGGCGCACCGGCCGGCGCACCAGTTCGCCGCCGCAATTCGGGCATCGCCCGCCCAGCACGCCGTCGGCGCAGGCGGCGCAGAACGTGCATTCGAACGAGCAGATGCGCGCGTCCAGACTAGCCGGTGGCAGGTCGCGATCGCAGCATTCGCAGTTGGGCCGCAATTCCAGCATCCCGGGTTCCCTCAGGTCAGGTAGCGCGCCGTCAGATGCGCCTCGAAGTCCAGCGGGTCGAGCGGCTTGCCGGTGGCGTGTCGCAACAGGTCGTTGAAGCCGAGCAGGCTGCCCATGCCGTGCACGTGCTCGCGCAGCCAGGCCACCAGCGGCGCCAGGTCGCCCCGCTCGAGCGATGTGTCCAGCGCTTCCACCTCACGCCGCGCCGCCGCCATCAATTGCGCCGCCGCCATGGCCCCCAGCGTGTAGCTCGGGAAATAGCCGAACGTTCCGTCGTACCAATGGATGTCCTGCAGACAGCCCTGGCCATTGTCGGGCGGCGAAATCCCGAGCAGCGAGCGCATGCCGTGGCTCCACGCGGCGGGCAGGTCAGCCACCATGAGGTCGCCCGCGATCATCGCCTGTTCCAGGCGGAAGCGCAGGATGACGTGCGCCGGATAGGTCATTTCGTCGGCGTCAACCCGGATGAATCCGCGCTCCACATGGCGCCACAGCCGCGCCAGGTTGTCACCGGCATAGGGCGCCGCGTCGCCGCCGAAAAACAGATGCAGCTCGCGGCCGAGCCAGCCCAGGAAGGCATCCGACCGGCAGGCCTGCATCTCGAGGATCAGGCTCTGGCTCTCGTGCGCCGCCATGCCGGAGGCGGCGCCCACGGGCTGGCGCGCCCAGTCCGTGGGCAGGCCGCGTTCGTACAGCGCGTGGCCGGTCTCGTGTATCACCCCCATCAGCGCGGGCATGAAATCCCGCTCGTCGTAGCGGGTGGTGATGCGGATATCGGTCGGGGTACCCCCACAGAACGGATGGGCGGAGCGATCGAGCCGCGAATGCTCCGGCTCCAGCCCGACCTGGGCCGCGAAGTGCCGGCAGAGCGCCTCCTGCACCTGCGTGGGGAATGGCCCCGGCGGTCGCAACGCCTGCGGCTGGCGGGCCTGCAATTCCTCGGCCCGCGGCAGCGCTTCGCGCAGGAAAGCCTCGTAAGCCGCGAAAACCGGCTCGACATCGGCCGCGCCGATGCCGTGCTGGTAGCCATCCATCAGCGCGTCGTACGGTGACAGGCCGAGCACCGAGGCAAGCGCTCCGGCCTGTTCGCACGCCAGCGCCAGCACCTCGCGCAGGGCCGGCGCCACCAGGGGGAAATCGGCGGTACGGCGTGCTTCGCGCCAGATCTTCTCGCAGGCCGAGTTGGCGCGCGTCTGTGCCTCCACCAGGTCGGCCGGCAGCGCGCTCGCCCGCGTATGGGCCTGGCGCATCAGCACCAGATTGGCGGCGGTCCAGGGGTCCGGGTCCTCGCCGGCGGCCTCGGCCTGGGCAAGATCGTCGGCCACCTCGGAGGCGACGAGCAATCCATGCGCCTGGCCGGCCAACACCGCGAGTTGATCGCCGCGCGCCGCGCCGCCGCCCGACGGCATCATCGCCGCGGCGTCCCAGGACAGCATGGCGGACGCCTCCTGGACCGTGGCGATGCGAGCGAAACGAGCCACCAGCCGCTCGTAGGCCGGCACATCGGATGCCGCTGCCGTCTCGCGCCACGTGGTCCTGCGTGCGACCGCCTCGGCCGCCGGTTCGAGGGGCTGCCAGAAGTCGTCTCCCGACGCCTCCGACAGCAGGCGCTCCCAATCCTGCGGCCGTTGCGGCCATTCCACCGGCGGCGGCGGCTCGGGCTCAGGCAGCGGCCGGTTGGCGCGGCGCGCATAGGCACCGAACACGCCCAGCAACGCCAGCGCGAGGCCGAACCAGGTGAACGCGTAGCCCAGATGGTTGTTGGGTGGACGCGGCAGGCCCGGCTGCGGAATCGGGTAGCCGTCCACCGGTCCCTGCGCCAGTTGCATCAACACGAACGGCAGCACCGGCGCGATGCCGAGCACCGCCCCGATGGTGCCGGGGTTCATCGTATAGAAGCGCCGCACCTGGGGCGCATCCGGCGGCGAGAACAGCCCTTGCTGTTCACTCGGCCGCAGCCAGCCGGTGATCGTCACGACACCGCCCGGGGATGGTATCTGCACTTTCCGCGTCGTCGGAACCCAGCCCCGGTCGATCAGCACGATGGTGCCGTTATCCATCTGCAGCGGCATCAACACTTGCGAGCCCATCACCGAGCCCTCGCTGGTGTCGCGCACCTCGGCGCCGTACCAGGCGAGCAGGTCCGGCAGCCAACGCCCGGCCACGCGCACTTTCTGCATGGGGCGCGGATCGAACGGCAGCGGCACCGGGGGGGCGGCATCGGCGGCGTCCAGTTGCGCCAGCAGTCCCCGTTTCCATTGCAACCGTTCCAGTTGCCACACGCCCAGCCCGATCAGCACCACCAGCATCACGGCGGTGATCGCCCCGGGCACCAGCAGACGGCGCCATGTGCTCACGACCCGCCACTCCCTTTCATCTCAGTGGCGCGGCGGCGGAACGGCGGCCCCGCCGGCACCCCCCGCCGCCACGATGGCAAAGGCCGCACCATCACGGTGCGGCCCTCGGGCCAACGCGCCGACAGGGGGCGGGCGTGTTCATTCCTGCGCGATCACGCCGTGACCGGCCCAGTAGATGCAGACGAACAGGAACAACCAGACCACGTCGACGAAGTGCCAGTACCAGGCGGCCGCCTCGAAGCCGAAGTGCCGTTGCGGCGTGAACTCCCCGCGGATGGCGCGGACGGTACAGACGATCAGGAAACAGGTGCCGACGATGACATGGAAGCCGTGGAACCCGGTGGCCAGGAAGAACACCGAGGGATAGACGCCGCCGCCGCTGAACTTGAACGGCGCCCCGGCATACTCGATCGCCTGGAAGGTGGTGAAGCTCATGCCGAGCAGAACCGTCAGGATCAGGCCGCGCACCAGCGCCTTGCGGTCGCCCTCGATCAGCCCGTGATGGGCCCAGGTGACCGTGGTGCCGGACAGCAGCAGGATCATGGTGTTCAGGAACGGCAGGTGGAACGGATCGAAGGTCAGCACGCCCTTGGGGGGCCACATCGGCGTGTCGGTGCCGAGCACGTGCTCGGGCATCAGGGCGAAGTGGAAATAGGCCCAGAAGAAGCCGACGAAGAACATCACCTCACTGGTGATGAACAACGCCATGCCGTAGCGCAGGCCGAGGCGGACCACCGGGGTGTGCAGGCCGGCCGCATGGCTCTCCCTCAGCACGTCGCGCCACCAGAAGAACATCACGCCCAGCACGATCGCCAGCCCGAGCGCCAGGGTGATGTAGTTGCCATAATGCGCGGCGAGGATGATGCCGAGCACGGTCAGGCCGCCGCCGAGCGCGCCGATCAGCGGCCACGGGCTGGGATCGACCAGGTGGTACGGCTGCTTCAGGCCGGAACCGGCGAAAGTCGCTCCGCCCTGCGAATCGGTGCTCATGCGTGGTCTGCCGGAGTAGGTGGTTGCATCATCTCCCAATCCCCCATTGCTTCAAGTCACCGTACCAGCGGTCCGACATGCGGTCCGGCCGCGGCGAGCGCGCCGGTGCGGGCAGCGTCGTCAAGACTGCGAAAGAAAGTGTAGGACAGCGTGATGGTCTTCACGTCGGCCGTGCCGGGATCCGTGGCCAGCGCCGGGTCAACCCAGAAGCTCAGCGGGAACTGCGCATCCTGGCCCGGAACCAGTTGCTGCTCGGTAAAGCAGAAGCAGGCCGTCTTATGAAAATATTTGGCCGCCTTCTCGGGGGTGACGTTGTAGACCGCCACCCCGGTCACCGGCACCGCGGCGAGGTCGCGCGCGGTGTAGAACGCCACCTGCTCGGCGCCGAGCGGCAGCCGGACTTCCGCCTGCTCGGCGCGGAAGCTCCAGGGCAGGGCGGGGTCCGTGTTGGCGTTGAAGCGCACCACCACGGTGGCCGCGCTGACCCCGGGGCTGGCGGCCAGCCCGGTCTTCGGCGTGCCGCCGAACCCGGTGGCGGCGCAGAACATCCGATAGAGCGGCACCGCGGCAAAGGACATCCCGACCATGCCCAGCACCACCGCGGCGAGCACGACGCCAACCGCGCCGTTGCGGCGGGGGCGAGGGCGCGGAAAGGGCATCGGCCGGGTCATGCGTCAGGGCACGTGATGGGTCAGCTTGACCAGCGTGATCAGATAGAACAGGCCGCACAGCGCCACCAGCACCAGCAGCATGGCGAGGTTGCGCCCGCGCCGGTGGTGCGCGATCGCATCGCTCTCGGTTCGGCTCAGCGAAGCCACCCTCCGCCGCCGGGGGTCAGACAAGGAACCGGTCCATGGCAAGCGCACCAAAGAGCATGAAGAGGTACAGGATCGAAAACCTGAACGACGCCCGGGCCGGCGCGTCCCCGGTCAGGCTGATGCCGCCGGCATCCTGGCGGTCGCGCAGCACCCGCCAGGCGCGCTGCAGGAAGCAGACGCCCAGCAGCGCCGCCACCACGCCGTACAGCGGACCCGCCAGACCGAACGCGCAGGGAGAAAGCGAGAGCAACACCAGCAGCACCGTGTAGAGAAAAATCTGCCGGCGCGTCTCCCGCGCTCCGGCGACCACCGGCAGCATCGGCACGCCGGCGCGCTGGTAGTCGCCATGTGCCCACAGCGACAGCGACCAGAAATGCGGCGGCGTCCAGGCGAAGACGATGGCGAACATCAGCAGCGGCATCACATCGAGGCCGCCGGTCACGGCCAGCCAGCCGATCGCCGCCGGGAAGGCGCCGGCGGCGCCGCCGATGACGATGTTCTGCGGCGTCCGCCGCTTCAGCCACATCGTATAGACAAAGACGTAGAAGCAGATCGAGAAGGCCAGGCCCGCCGCCGCCGCCGGATTGACCGCCAGCCCCATCACGATCACCGAGGCCGCGGCGAGGGTGACGCCGTAGCCGAGCGCTTCGCCGGGCGCGATCCGCCCGGCCGGGATCGGCCGCCGCGCGGTGCGGTGCATGATGGCGTCGATGTCGCGGTCGTACCACATGTTGATGGCCCCCGCCGCCCCGGCGCCCACGGCGATGCACAGGATGGCGGTGAACGCCAGCACCGGGTGCAGCCGGCCCGGGGCCACCAGCAGGCCCACGAGGCCGGTGAACACCACCAGCATCATCACCCGCGGCTTGAGCAGCGCGATCCAGTCGGCGGCGGTCGAGACGGCGACGGAGGGTCCGGCGAGCGACTGGGGCGCATTGCCGCCCCCGCCCTGGCCGGCCACCGCGGTGGCGGTCGTGTTCATCGGCGGACCATGCTTTCACTCAGCTGAAGCGCGGCAGTTCTGCGTAGGTATGGAACGGCGGCGGCGAGGTCTGGGTCCATTCCAGCGTGGTCGCGCCTTCGCCCCAGTAGTTCTCCGCCAGGGGCACCTTCGAGGTGAAGGTGCGATAGCAGATGTACAGGAACAGGACGAGCGATGCCGCGCTGATGTAGGCGCCCATCGAGGCCACGTAATTCCATCCGGCGAAGGCATCCGGATAATCGGGATAGCGGCGCGGCATGCCGGCCAGGCCGAGGAAGTGCATCGGGAAGAACGTCAGGTTGACGCCGACGAACATCATCCAGAAGTGGATCCTGGCCAGGCCCTCCGGGTACTGCCGGCCGGACATCTTGCCGATCCAGTAGTAGAATCCTGCAAAAATGGAAAACACCGCGCCCAGGCTCAGGACGTAGTGAAAGTGCGCGACCACGTAATAGGTGTTGTGCAGGACCTCGTCGAGCCCGGCGTTGGCGAGCACCACGCCGGTCACGCCGCCCACGGTGAACACGAAGATGAAGCCGATCGCCCACAGCATCGGCACCTTGAGGTCGAGCGAGCCGCCCCACATGGTGGCGATCCACGAGAAGATCTTTATCCCCGTCGGCACCGCGATCACCATCGTCGCAAACATGAAATAGGCGCGGGTGTCGACATCCATGCCGGAGACGAACATGTGGTGCGCCCACACCACGAAGCCGACCACACCGATCGCCACCATGGCGTAGGCCATGCCCAGGTAACCGAAGATCGGCTTGCGGCTGAAGGTCGAGACGACGTGGCTGATGATGCCGAATCCGGGCAGGATCATGATGTAGACTTCGGGGTGGCCGAAGAACCAGAACAGGTGCTGGAACAGCACCGGGTCGCCGCCGCCCTGCGGGTCGAAGAAGGCGGTGCCGAAATTGCGGTCGCAGATCAGCATGGTTATCGCGCCCGCCAGCACCGGCACCGCCAGCAGCAGCAGGAACGCGGTCACCAGAATGCTCCACACGAACAGGGGCATCTTGTGCATCGTCATGCCCGGCGCGCGCATGTTGAAGATGGTGGTGATGAAGTTGATGGCGCCC
>CAYWOW010000006.1:17919-58531 GCA_964459005.1 uncultured Acetobacteraceae bacterium | reverse complement strand
CCCTGGTGGTCAACAAGCTGCGCGGCGGCCTCAAGGTCGCGGCGGTGAAGGCCCCCGGCTTCGGCGACCGCCGCAAGGCCATGCTGGAAGACATCGCCATCCTCACCGGCGGCACGGTGATCAGCGAAGACCTCGGCATCAAGCTGGAGAACGTCAAGCTGAACGATCTCGGCATGGCCAAGAAGGTGATCATCGAGAAGGAGAACACCACGATCGTCGAGGGCGCCGGCAAGAAGGCCGAGATCCAGGGCCGCTGCGGGCAGATCCGGGCGCAGATCGAGGAGACCACCTCGGACTACGACCGCGAGAAGCTGCAGGAGCGGCTGGCCAAGCTGGCCGGCGGCGTCGCGGTGATCCGCGTCGGCGGCGCCAGCGAAGTCGAGGTGAAGGAGCGCAAGGACCGCGTCGACGACGCGATGCATGCGACCCGCGCCGCGGTCGAGGAAGGCATCGTGCCGGGCGGCGGCGTCGCCCTGGCCCGCGCCAGCCTGGTGCTCGCCAAGCTGAAGGCCGACAACGACGACCAGCGCTTCGGCATCGAGATCGTCCGCAAGGCGACGATGATGCCGCTGCGCCAGATCGCCGAGAATGCCGGCGAGGACGGCGCGGTGATTTCCGGCAAGGTGCTCGACCGCGACGACTACAACTGGGGCTTCGACGCGCAGACCGGCGAGTTCAAGGACCTGGTGAAGGCCGGCATCATCGACCCGACCAAGGTCGTGCGCACGGCGTTGCAGAACGCGGCCTCGGTCGCCGGCCTGCTGGTGACCACCGAGGCGATGATCGCCGAGAAGCCGGAAAAGAAAGCTCCGCCGATGCCGCCGGGTGGCGGCGGCATGGGTGACATGGACTACTGACGGTATGCCGGACTCGGGGTTCCGGTTGTCTGGTGGTCCGCCAGGCCGCCGGAACCCCGCGTCGATCTGGAATAAGGCGTTGAATTCGCGGGGTACTGGCTTTCTCGACGCCTTCGCGAGTTCGGTAAAGGATGGTCCAGGGGAAAGCCCCTGGCCTTACTTCCCCAGCACCGCCGCCGCCGCCGGGGCGAAATACGTCAGCACCCCCGCGCAGCCCGCGCGTTTGAAGGCGATCAGGCTTTCCATCATGGCGCGGTCGTGATCCAGCCAGCCGTTGCGCACCGCCGCCATGATCATCGCGTATTCGCCCGACACCTGGTAGGCGAAGGTCGGCACGCCGAACCGTTCGCGCACCCGGCGCACGATGTCGAGGTAGGGCATGCCCGGCTTCACCATCACCATGTCGGCCCCCTCGTCGAGGTCGAGCGCCACTTCGCGCAGGGCCTCGTCGCCGTTGGCAGGGTCCATCTGGTAGGTTTTCTTGTCACCCTTCAGTGCCGAGCCGGAGCCGACCGCGTCGCGGAACGGCCCGTAGAAGGCCGAGGCGTATTTGGCCGCGTAGCTCATCAGCCGGGTGTGGATCAGCCCCTCGGCATCGAGCGCCGCGCGGATCGCGCCGATGCGGCCGTCCATCATGTCGGACGGCGCGATCACGTCGATGCCGGCCTGTGCCTGGTTCACCGCCTGCCGGGCCAGCACGGCGAGGGATTCGTCGTTGGCGACATAGCCCTCGCGGATCACGCCGTCGTGGCCGTGGTCGGTGTAGGGGTCGAGCGCCACGTCGCCGACCAGCCCGATGGCGGGGAACTCGCGCTTCAGCAGACGGGCGGCCCGGCACATCAGGTTGTCCGGGTTGGCCGATTCAGTGCCCTCGGCGTCCTTCTTGTCCGCCGGCGTGGCGGGGAACAGGGCGAGCGCCGGGATGCCCAGCCGCGCCGCCGGCGCGACATGGGCAGCCAGACCATCGATCGTGACGCGCTGCACGCCGGGCATCGAG
This sequence comes from uncultured Acetobacteraceae bacterium, assembly GCA_964459005.1. Taxonomy (GTDB): domain Bacteria; phylum Pseudomonadota; class Alphaproteobacteria; order Acetobacterales; family Acetobacteraceae; genus Rhodovastum. Next base: position 56,677 of record CAYWOW010000006.1, on the reverse strand, counting down.
GCGACCTCGGTGGCGCTGCCCCGGCCCTCGATGACGAAGATCGGCCAGATCAGATCATCCACCGACAGCCGGTTCTCGGCAACCAGCCGGCGCGTCCAATCGTCATGGCGGTTGCGGCGCATGCGGGTGGACGGAAAACGGCCCAGCGGGGTGGCGGCGTTCATTGGCTTCTCCTGTCATCCGGCGCCGGAAGGGGCGGGCGGGGCTCCTGCCGCCGCCTCATTTCACAACAGAAAATACTGTAGGAACAAGAAGTTGATTGGTAATGCCCGAAAGGAGCGGGCCGTCCTTCTCACTCTCGGCCCGCACTTGTTTCCATTCCGAATCGGCCATGAACGCGGCCCATTTCCGCTGGCATTCTTCCGCGCTCTCCCAGGCCAGCATGTAGGTAAGGTCGGACGACGATTGCCCCACCAGCGTGGTCCAGAACCCGGCTTGGCGGAAGCCGAAGCGTTCCCAGATGCGCAGCGTGTGGTTCTCAAACCGGGCGAGAAGGGCCGGCATCCGGCCCGGCATGGCGTGGTAGACCCGCATTTCGTAGATCATCGGCGTTCCGTTCCTGATCTGGATGGGCTGTGCAAGCCCGGGGCACCCGCTATCGTGATCGCTCCGAGCGTCCGCGAAAAGGGGCTGACATGAATGCGACGACTGACCTGCACGTGGTCGTGATCGGCGCTGGCATCGTCGGGGCCGCGAGCGCGCTGGAACTGTTGCGCGACGGCCAGCGCGTCACCCTCGTCGAGCCCGGCGATCCCGGCGGCGAACAGGCCGCGAGTTACGGCAACGGCTGCTGGCTCAGCGCGTCTTCCGTGGTCCCGGTCTCCATGCCCGGGCTGTGGAAGCAGGTGCCGGGCTACCTGCTCGACCCGCTCGGCCCGCTCACCGTGCGCTGGCGCTATTTTCCCCGTGCCATGCCGTGGCTGCTGCGGTTCCTGCGCGCGGGCGCGACCGTGGCGCGGGCAGAGCTTCTGTCGCGCGGGATGGGTCCGCTGGTGGCGGACAGCCCGGAGCGCCACGCCGCGCTGGCCGGGGAGGCGGGCGTCGCTCACCTGATCCGCCACGCTGGGCAGCTCTACGTGTTCCCCTCGCGCGCCGATTTCGAGGCGGCGGCGCTGTCATGGCGGCTGCGGCGCGAGCAGGGGGTGAAATGGATCGAACTCGACGCCGATGAACTGCGCCAGCGCGAGCCGGCGCTCGACCGGCGCTACCGGTTCGCGGCCTTCGTCGAGCACGGCGCGCATTGCCTCGATCCGGGCGCCTATGTGGCGGCGCTGGTCGCCCATGCGCGGACGCTCGGGGCGAAGCTGGTGCGCGCCGGGGCGACCGGGTTCGCGATCGAGCAGGGCCGGTTGCGCGCGGTGCGCACCGACTCGGGCGACATCGCCTGCGACCGGGCGGTGATCGCGGCCGGCGCCTGGTCGAAGGCCCTGGCGCGCGCCGCCGGCGATAGCGTGCCGCTGGAGACCGAGCGCGGCTACCACGCGGTGATCCGCGACCCCGGCTTCGAACAGCGCCACACCATCATGCCGAGCGACGGCAAGATGACGATCACCATGACGCCGCACGGGCTGCGCATCGCCGGCCAGGTCGAGATCGCCGGCCTGGACGCGGCGCCGAACTGGGAGCGGGCCAAAATCCTGCGCGACTTTGCCCTGAAGACCTACCCGGCGCTGCCGCGCGACCTGCCGGCGGATCGGGTGACGGTGTGGATGGGCTACCGGCCCAGCATGCCGGACAGCCTGCCCTGCATCAGCCCGGCCACCGGCTGCGCCGACGTGGTGCACTGTTTCGGTCATGGCCATATCGGGCTCGCCTCCGGCGCGCTGTCGGGTCGGCTGGCGGCCGACCTGATCGGCGGGAAGGCGCCGGCGATCGACCTCGCGCCGTACGCGCCGTCGCGGTTCCGCTGATCAGAACATCACCGGGGCGACGCCGAACACGCTGCGGTGGAAAATCAGCGCGCCCGCCCACAGCGCCGCGCCGGCCACCGGGGCCAGCCAGCCGATCTCGGCGGCGACGAACCGGTTGCGCCCCGCCAGGATGGCGGCGAACGGCAGGATGGACGTGCTCCGCGCCAGCCTCTCCCAGGCGTCCGGGTCGCGCGCGGCGGTCTTGCGGTCGATCGAGGGCATGCCGGCCGCCGCGGTGATAAAGAAGGTGCCGAAGAACACCAGACCCGCGAGATCGCCGTTGCCGATCATGTGCACCGCCGCCCAGAGGGCGAAGGACGTCATCATCGGGTGGCGGGTGACGCGCTGGATGCCGTGCGCCTCCTGGCCCAGGAACCGCTCGCCGCCGGCCGCCGTGGGGTTGGCGCGGAAGGAGGCGACGAACAGCACGAAGGCGGGCAGCATCGCCAGCGCCAGCAGTCCGCGCAGCCAGCCCGGCGCGATCCACAGCAGCACCGTGCCGGCGTCGGCATAGGAGTGGCACAGCATCACCATCACCGCCAGCGCGGCGGCGGCGAACAGGGCGCGGAACGGTCCGAGGCCGATCCGCCCGATCAGGGCGCCGCGCAACTCGGTGCCGGACAGGCCCAGATGCAGCCCCAGCCAGATCAGGGCGTCGATGGTCAGCATGGTCATGGCGCCGCCCCCCAGCGGGCAACGCGGGCGAGCGATGCGCGAAGTTGGGTCATGCGGCGACTCCGGTGATTGCGGTGCGGGGCCAGCGGCGCGAGACTGCCACGAAGCGATGCATGAAGGAAACGCACATGGCCGATCGGTTATTCACCCGGGCTGATCTCGAAGCCCTCAAGCAGTTCGATACTCCAACCATTTGCAACGGGTTGGAAATAGTGGCGCCGGCGCGGCGCGCCATCGGCTTCACCGTCGAGCAGATGGTGGCCGCGGATCGCAAGCTGCCGCCCATCATCGGCCTGGCCCGCACCGGGCTGATCCGCGCCAGCGAGCCGCCGCGCGGCCCGATCCCCGCGCGCGAGGCCTGGTACGAATATGTGGAAGCCAAGGACCTGCCGACCATCGCGGTGCTCCAGGACATCGACACCCCGTGCGGCTACGGCGCCTTCTGGGGCGAGGTGCAGAGCAACGTGCACAAGGGGCTCGGCGTGCTGGGCTGCGTCACCAACGGTTCGTTCCGCGACCTCGACATGCTGGCGCCGGGCTTCCAGATCCTCGGCGGCCGCATCGGCCCGAGCCATGCCTACGTCCACATGGTGCAGTTCGACTGCCAGGTGAACATCTTCGGCATGCTGGTCGGTCCCGACGACGTGGTGCACGCCGACTACCACGGCGCGGTGGTCATCCCGGCCGACGCGGTGAAGGCGCTGCCGGCGGCGATCGACCTGATTTCGCGGCGCGAGAAGGTCATTATCGACATGGCGCGCAGCCCCGGCTTCACCGGCGCGCAGATGCGCGAGACGCTGAAGCGGTCCGGCGAAATCCACTGACCCCTGCGGCCTGACCCGCGCCCCGGCGTGGGTCAGGCCGCCGCGGTTGCGGGCCTGCCCCAGGGTGTGGCTTGCTGCGCGCCCTCTCTGGCCTGAGGCCCCGATGCCCGACCTGTCGCTCCACCCCCGCGGCCTCGCCGGCGAGGCCGTTGCCACGCTGTGCCTGGCGCTGCCGCTGGTGGCCGGTCAGTTGGCGCAGATGGCGGGCGGCGTGGTGGAGGTGATGCTGGCCGGCCACCTCAACGCCGAGGTGCTGGGCGCGGTCGCCGTCGGCAATTCCGTCTGGATGCTGCCCCTGATGACGCTGGTCGGGGTGATGATGGCGGTGTCGCCCTCGGTCGCCCAACTCGACGGCGCGCGGCGGCGCGGCGAAACGCCGGCGCTGTTCGTGCAGGCCGCCTGGATCGCCGTGGTGCTGGGGACGGCGCTGGGGGCGGCGGTATTCTGCGCCGGCCCGGCGCTTGCCGACCTGGCCGGGATCGACCCGGCGCTGCACGCGGGCGTGCGCGGTTTCCTGCGCGCGGTCGGCCCGGGCGCCCCGGCGGTCGGGCTGTTCCTGGCCTGCCGCGGCCTCTGCGACGGGCTGTCGCGCACCCGCGTCAGCATGGGCTTCGCGCTGCTCGGGCTGGCGGTGCTGGCCCCGCTGGGCTGGGTCCTGATGTATGGCCGACTCGGATTTCCGCCGCTGGGCGCCGCCGGGGCAGGGGTCGCGACGGCGGCGATGTGCTGGGTCCAGAGCCTGGCCCTGCTGGCCTGGTTGCGCCTGTCGCCGGCCACCGCCGGGCTGGGCTGGGTTGGCCTGCGCCTGCGCCCCGACCCGGCCGTCCTCGGCGCGCTGCTGCGCCTGGGCGTGCCGATGGCGGTCAGCGTGCTGCTCGAGGTCGGCATGTTCAGCACGGCGGCGCTGCTGATCGCCCGCTTCGGCCCGGCGGCGGTGGCGGGCCACCAGATCGCGATGAACGTGGCGTCGCTGTGTTTCATGGTGCCGCTCGGCCTTGGCATGGCGATCACCGTGCGGGTCGGCAACGCCGTCGGACGGGCCGACCCGGCTGGGGTGCGCCGCGCCGTCACGGCGGGGCTGGCGCTGGTGCTGGTCACCCAGGCCGTTTCATGCGGCCTGCTGCTGGGCCTGCCGCGCGCCATCGCCGGCCTCTACACCACCGACCCGGCGGTGCTGGGCGCTGCCGCGGGGCTGCTGCTGCTGGCCGCCATCTTCCAGTTCTCCGACGGCATCCAGGTGGCCGCCGCCGGTGCGCTGCGCGGGCTGAAGGACACCCGGGTGCCGATGCTGATCACCGCGATCAGCTACTGGGGCGTGGGCATGCCGGCCGGGCTGTATTTCGCCTTTGGCGCCGGTTTGCGGACGCCGGGCCTGTGGATCGGCCTGATCGCCGGCCTGACGGTCGCGGCGGGGCTGCTGTCCGCCCGGCTGCACCGGCGCACCGTCCTGCGCGGCTGACCCGCTGCTACAGCGTGCCGGGCCGGGCGAGCGCCCGCGCGTCCGCCTCGGCCAGCACCGCCGGGCGTTCCACCGGGTTGCCGACCGCAACCGTGCCGCCGGTCTCGGCGGCCCCGAGGATGGCGTGCAGCGTCTCCAGCACATGCAGCGCCAGCCGCCCGTTGCTGCGGTGCGGCGTGCCCCGGGTGACGGCGGCGGCCAGCTCGGCCAGCCCGATGCCGCGGTAGTTGGCCTGGGGTGGCCGCGAGGCCGGCCAGGCCGCCGAGTGCCAGTTCGGCCGGCCGAACGCCAGCCCGCTCGAATCCTCCGCCTGCCAGTCGCCGTCGCGCGCCGTGTAATCGACCGTGGCGCCGAACACGTTCGGGTCGGGCACCCGCATGGAGCCTTCGCTGCCGTAAAGCTCGATGACGGGATGGCTGTGTTTCCACGCCTCCCAGCTCGCCACCAGGCTCACCCGCGCGCCGGCGGCGAACTCCAGCAGCGCCATCACGGTGGTCGGCGTTCCCACCCGGATGCGCTGGCCCTGGCGCGGACCCGCGGCGGTGAGGATGCGCTCGGGCAGGCCGATGCTGCCCTGCGCCTGCACCCGCGCGACCGCCCCGAGCAGGTTCACCAGCGCGGTCAGGTAGTAGGGGCCGATGTCGAGGATGGGGCCGCCGCCCGGCTGGTAGTAGAACTCGGGGTCCGGGTGCCAGTGCTCCATGCCGTGCGACATCAGGCACGCCGTCCCCGCCAGGATGCGTCCGACCCGGCCGTCATCGAGAATCCGCCGCGCCAGCCGCCCGCCCGCGCCGAGGAAGCTGTCGGGCGCGCAGCCCAGCGCCAGCCCGCGCGCCTCGGCCTCGGCCACCAGGCGGCGGCCGTCCTCCACCGTGGCGGCCAGCGGCTTCTCGCCATAGACGTGCTTGCCCGCGGTCAGCGCCGCGTGGCTGACGGCGAAATGCGCGTTCGGCACGGTGAGGTTGACGACGATATCGATGTCGTCGCGCTGCAGCAGCGAGTCGAACTCGAGCGTCTCGATGCCGAAGCGCCCGGCCTGCGCCGCCGCCACCTCGGGGCTGAGATCGCTGCACGCCCGCAGCCGCAGGCCCTCGAACCACGGGATGTTGCGCAGGTAGGTGTTGGAAATGCTACCGCAGCCGACGATGCCGACGCCCAGTTCACGCATGCGAAATGCTCCCTGGGGGTTCTGTTGCGGCAAAAAGTGATGCTCGGCAAGGCGCTATGCGCGGGTATGGTTCGCCTCCCTTCCGTCGCGCCAGGACCCCCGGCCCCGCGGCATATTTCTGAGGGCGACGATGACCGCTGCACGACCGCCGACCATCGCGCTGCTGGCCAGCCGGTCCCTGCGGACGGGACCGCTGAGCCCGATGCTGCGCGTGGTGCGCGCCATCGAGCCCTGGCTGCGGCACGTGTTGCAACCCACCATCCTGGCGGCCGGTGGCACCTGGCGGGCGTTGCGCCAGTACGGCGTGCTGGACGGCTACGACAAGCTCGAGGCGCTGCCGTCGGCCCGCGACGGCGGCTTGGTCGCGCTGGCCGCGCGGCTGGTGGACCCCGACCCCGAGCGCGCGGTGGACTGGGTGATCTATCTGATGGACCCCTCCGATCCGACCACGCTGTATCCGGAAAGCCAGGCGGTGAAGCGCGAATGCGTGGTCAACGCCAAGCCGTTCCTCGCCACCGAGGCGGCGGCGCTGGAATGGTGCCTGATCCACTGGCTGGCGGCCGACCGGGATGCCCCGCATCCGATCACCCGGCGCTTCCTGCGCCCGCGCGGCCGGGCCGACGCCGGCTTCGCGACCGGCCTCGCGCTGATCGCGCACGACGCCCACAAGAACGACATGGTGCACTTCGCGGCGGATTTCGCGGGGCTGTTGACCCGCTTCCCGGGCCGGCTGGCCACCGGCACCACCGGGGGGCTGCTGAACGGCGCCATTCCGCTCCGTCTGCAACAGGCCGCCGACGCTCTGCGGCGCGAGGCCGATGCCTATGGCCGGCTGGGCTTCCTGCCCGACGACGTGGCGCGCCGGCTGGACGAGCACCAGCGCCTGCAAACCCTGACCGGAATCTTGCGGTCGTCGCTGGAGGCGGCGGGCGCGCCGCAACCCTGGGTGACCGCGATGCGCAGCGGGCCGCAGGGCGGCGACGTCCAGATCGCCCAGGCCGTGCTCGAGGGTACCTGCCACCATGTCATCTTCTTCGAGGACCCGCTGGTCTCGCGCGAGCACGAAGCCGACATCCTGCTGCTGGAGCGCGCGGCCCGCATCCGCACCGCCGACACGGTGTGCCTGCACGATCCCGCCACCGCGCGCAGCTGGGCCAGCGCCTGGACGGCCTGCCTTGATCATTCCGAGCTTGTGCCGGTGACCCTGGAGAGCGAATTTCAGCGCCGCTTCGGGTGCAGCCTGATCGTCGCCCATGACGGCCCGCGCGAGACCCTGCGGCGCTACGCCTCGGGGTTGATCGCGCCGGACGGCACGGCGCCGGTGATCGTCTTCGCCCACGAACCGATTCCGCGCGGCGGCGTCGCCGTGCTGACGCCCGAGGAGGCCGCCGCCGCGCTTGACGGACCCGCCGGCGCGGACGAGGACAGACCCGGATGAAGGAGACCATGATGGAATCGTTGCAACGCAGCCGCCTCGCCGCCGGGTCGTACGGTGTCGCGCATACGCCGGGCGCGCCGGTCTATCCGGTCAACATCCTGCAGATCGGCGACGGCAACTTCCTGCGCGCCTTCGTCGACTGGATGGTGGACGTGTGCAACGGGCAGGGCCTGTTCCGCGGCGGGGTGGCGATCGCGCAACCGCTGCCGCAGGGCATCGCCGGGCAGCTCGCGGCGCAGGACCATCTGTTCACCGTGCTGCTGCGCGGCATCGAGGGCGGCCAGAAGGTGAGCTCCCGCCGCGTGGTGAGCTGCGTCAGCCAGGTGGTCAATCCATACGACCAGTGGGACGCCATGCGCGCCCTGGCCGCCGATCCCAACCTGCGTTTCGTCGTCTCGAACACCACCGAGGCCGGCATCGCCGATGTCGAGGAGCTGTTCGTGCCGCGGATCTGCCCGCGCAGCTTCCCCGCCAAGGTCGCCTCGCTGCTGCGCGCCCGCTATCTCGCGCTGGGCGGACCCGCCGCCCCGGGCCTGGTGTTCCTGCCCTGCGAGCTGATCGAGGCCAACGGGACCAACCTCAAGCGCATCGTACTGCTGCACGCGCAACGCTGGAGCCTCGGCGCCGATTTCACCAACTGGATCGAGCGCAGCAACCACTTCCTCGACACCCTGGTCGACCGCATCGTGCCCGGCTATCCGGCGGGCGAGGCCGACGCGCTGTGTGCGGAGTGGGGCTACGAGGACAAACTGATCGCCACCGCCGAGCCGTTCCTGATCTGGGTGATCCAGGGTCCGGCGGCGCTGGCCGAGGAACTCCCGCTCCACAAGGCCGGGCTGAACGTGGTCTGGACCGACGACATGCAGCCCTACCGGACGCGCAAGGTGCGCATTCTCAACGGCGCGCACACCGCCAGCGCGCTGGCCGCCTACTGCGCCGGCCTGGATACCGTGCAGCAGATGATGGAGGACCCGGCGGTGGCGGCCTATCTGCGCCACGTCATGTTCGACGAGATCGTTCCCTTCGTGCCGCTGGCCGAGGCCGAGCGCCAGGCCTATGCCGCGACGATCGTCGAGCGCTTCGGCAATCCCTTCATCCGCCACGAGCTGATCTCGATCGCGCTCAACTCGGTGTCGAAGTGGAAGGTGCGGGTGCTGCCGACGATGAAGGATTACCTCGCCGCGCGCGGTGCGGTGCCGCCGGGGCTCGCCTTTTCGCTGGCCGCGCTGCTGTGGTTCTACCGCGGCCGGACGGTGGCCGGCGTCTACACGGGCACGCGCGAGGCCGGCCCCTATCCGATCCACGACGATGCCGCGGTGATCGCCAGGATGGAGGCGGCCTGGGCGGCCGGCGACCCCGCGCACGCGGCGGCGGCGCTGCTGGGCGACGCGGCGCTCTGGGGCGAGGACCTCGCCGCGCTGCCCGGGCTGGCCGGGCTGGTGACGGCCGACCTGTCGGCGATCGCGGCGAAGGGCATGCCGGCCGCGCTGGTGGGTATCGCGGCCCGCCTGGCCGGGCCGGCCTAGGTGCAAGCGCTCGGCGGGCGCGATCCGGCGACCGGACGCCCGCTGACCATCACCATCGAGGACGGGCGCGTCGCCGCCATCGATGCGGGGGCGCCCGGGGAGGCGTGCTGGCTCGCCCCCGGGTTCGTCGATCTGCAAGTGAACGGCTATGCCGGCCACGACGTGAACGCGCCGGACCCGACGCCGGAGACGATCGGCTGGCTGGCCCGGGCGCTGCGGGCGACCGGCACGACCAGCTTCGCCCCGACCATCATCACCGCCAGCGAGGAACGCATCGTCGCCGCCCTGCGAGCCGTCGCCGAGGCCCGCGCCGCCGATCCGCTGCTCGCCCGCGCCATCCCGTTCGTGCATGTCGAGGGTCCGTGGATCTCGCCGCAGGACGGTCCCCGCGGCGCCCATCCGGCGGATCAGGTGCGCCCTCCCGACCTGGCGGAATTCGCCCGCTGGCAGGCGGCCTGTGGCGGGCTGGTCGGTATGGTGACCCTGTCGCCGCATTTTCCCGGCGTTGCCGACACCATCGCCGCGCTGACCGGCGCGGGCGTGCGTGTCGCCATCGGCCATACCCATGCCTCGCCGCAGCAGATCGCCGCGGCGGCGGACGCGGGGGCGGTGCTGTCCACCCATCTCGGCAATGGCGCGGCGGCGGTGCTGGCGCGGCACCCGAACCTGATCTGGGCGCAACTGGCCGAGGACCGGCTGTGCGCGAGCTTCATCGCCGACGGCCACCACCTGCCCGCGGAGACGCTGAAGTCGATGCTGCGGGCGAAGGGCATCGAGCGCAGCATCCTGATTTCCGACGCCGCGGCGCTCGCCGGGCTGGCGCCGGGGATTTACGAGGCCGAAATCGGCGGCCGGGTCGAGCTGACGGAAGACGGGCGGCTGGGCATGGCGGGAACACCGTTCCTGGCCGGCGCCGCGCGGCCGCTCGCCACCGGCGTCGCGTTTGTCGCCAGCTTCTGCGGCGTCACGCTCGGGCAGGCCGTGCGGATGGCGACCGAAAACCCCGGCCGTTTCGCGGGCGTCGGCGGCCGGCTGCGGGTCGGCGCGCCGGCCGATCTCGTGCGCTTCCGCTGGCAGCCCGGCGACCGCGATCTGCGCATCGAGACGGTGCTGGTGGGCGGCGAGGAGGAGTAGCCGCCTCGGTCCTACTTGGTCGCGCCGATCTCGCGGTCCCACTTGTCGAACATCGCCAGCAGCGGCTTGGGGTCGAGCGGCGGCTCGTTCGGGTTGTCGGCGATCAGCGCCGCGTATTCCGGCCGGCCGAAACGCTTGATGATGTCCTGGCTCTGCTGCGGCGCCATTTCGAGCGGCACGTTCCGGATCGCCGGTCCCGGATACAAATAGCCGCTGTCGTAGATCAGCGCCTGCTGCTCGGGCTGTAGGACAAAGGCGATCAGGTCGATAAGAACCCCCAGCTTTTCGTCGGAAACGCCCTTGGGGATGGCCATGTAGTTGCTCTGGCCCACCCAGTGGAAGCCCTTGAGCGCGGTGACCTTGCACTCCTCCGGCACGATGCCGAGGTAGCGCGGATTGATGTCCCAGCCCGTCGTCGTGGCGATGATGTCGCGGCTGCCCTCGCCGAGTTCCTTCATCGTGGCCGACGTGCCGGACGGATAGTACTCGATGTACTTGTTGAGTTCCTTGAGATAGGCCCAGGTCTTGTCCCACCCGTTGACCGGGTCCATCGGGTCCTTGTCGCCGAGCAGGTAGGGCAGGCCCATGGCGAAGGTGCGCCCCGGCCCCGAATTCGCCGGCCGCGCATACATGAATTTGCCGGGATGCGCCTTGGCCCAGGCCAGCAGCTTTTCGACCGTATCCGGCACGTCCTTCACCCGATCGGGCGCGTATTCCAGCAGCGGACCCGAGGGATACCAGTCATCGACGATGGCCTGACCCTGTGCCAGCTTTTGCAGCACGTAGGCGCCGGGCAGATAGAGTTTCTCGAGGTCGGGGAATTTTCCGGCATATTTGGGCAGGATCTCGGTCCACAGCCCCTGGTCCATGCCGGCGGCCAGACCGTCGCTGCCGGTCAGCACCATATCGATGTCCACCCGGCCCGCGGCTTGCTGGGCTTTCAGCTTGCCCGCGAGTTCCGGCGCCGGCGCCTGGATGAACTGGAATTTCGCCACCAGGTCCTTGTGCGTATCGGCGAACCGCTGCATGGCGGGCTGGCTGAGCTGGAGGTCCCCGGCGACATCGATCACGCTGATGACCAGCGGCTCCTTCGGCTTCGGCAGGGCCTGGGCGGCCGAAAATTTCGGCGCCATGGTCGCGGCAACGCCGATCGCCATCGCGCCCATGACCACGCCACGGCGCGTCGTCACGCTGTCAACCCCGTCTTTCTTCATGATTTTTCCTTGGACTTTCCATGTTCTGCCGGCGCCGCTCAGTCGCCGGCGGCCTTCGTCAACAGGGCACCGGATTGCGGATCGAGGAACAGGTGGCAGGCCGGATGGCGGCGCAGGATGCTCGCGGGCACCATCGGCGTGACCGGCCCCTCGAGCGTGCCGCGCACGGCCTCTGCCTTGCGGCTGTCCGGCACCGCCAGGACCACGAATGCGCTCTTCATGATCTGCGGGACGGTCATCGAAATGGCCTGGCGCGGCACATCGTCGAAGCTCGGGAACCAGCCTTCCCCGAGTTGTTGCCGGCGGCAGCGCTCGTCCAGCGAGACCACGCGGAAGGGCTCGGCGGCATCGAAGTCGGCCGGCGGATCGTTGAAGGCCAGATGGCCGTTCTCGCCGATGCCGGCAAAGGTGACATCGATCGGATGTCGCGCGATCAGTGCCCCGAGGCGCGCCACTTCGGCCGCGAGATCCGGCGCGTCGCCCCGGATGGGATGGAAAGCGCCCAACGCCGGCACGAGCGATACGAAACGCTCATTGAGGTAGCGGCGAAAACTCGCCGGATGGCTGTCGGGCAGCCCGACGTATTCGTCGAGATGAAAGGCAACCACCCGGGACCAGTCGATGTCGCCGCGCCGCACCAGCGCCGCCAGCATCTCGAACTGGCTCATTCCGGTGGCCAGCACGATATTCGCCCGCCCCTGGGCCGCGATCGCGGCGCGTATCGCATCCCCGCCCAGTGCGGCCGCGGCATTGCCGAGCGCGGTCTTGTCGGGCGCGTTATAGATCTGAATCATGGTTCGCCTGTCATCGTCGGGCCAAGGGGTCCCGGGACCTCGCGGCCCCGGACCTTGCCTCAGAAGCCGAAATACGTCTTGGCGTTCTGGTACGACACGCCGCGCACGACGGTTGCCAGCGCGTCGAGATCGGCCGGGTATTCGCCGTCCTCGACCCATTGGCCCAGCAGCCGGCAAAGCAGCCGGCGGAAGTAGTCGTGCCGCGGGAACGAGGCGAAGCTGCGGCTGTCCGTGACCATGCCGACGAAGGTGCCGAGCACGCCGTGATTGGCGAGCATGCGCATCTGGTCGAGATTGCCGTCCTTGTGGTCGTTGAACCACCAGGCCGGCCCGAACTGCAACTTGCCCGCCACGGTGGCGTCCTGGAAGCAGCCGGCCATCGACGACAGCACCGGGTTCATGATCGGGCTCATGCAGAACAGCATGGTCTTGGGCAGCTGCCCGTCCTTGTCGAGCGCGTCGAGCAGCCGTGCCAGCGGCACCGCGATCGTCGCCTCCGAAATCGTGTCAAAGCCCGAGTCGGGTCCGATGGACGCCAGCCCGCGGGTGCTGACGTTGCGCAGCGCGCCGATGTGCAGGCACATCGTCCAGTTCTTGCGGGCATAGGCGCGGCCGAGATGCAGCAACAGCGCCGCGACGTAGGCGCCGCGCTCCGTCGCGCTCAGCGCCTCGCCGGCGAGGCGGCGGGCGAACAGGGGTTCGATCGCCGCGTCGTCGGGCATGGTCTCCGGCAGCACGGCGTCGATGGCATGGTCGCTGGCCCGCCCGCCGTGCGCGTGGAAGAATTCCACCCGCGCCTCGAGCGCGCGCACCAAGGCGGCGAAGCTGCCGATCTGGACATCGGCGGCGGCGCCGAGGCGGTCCAGATAAGCGAGGAACCCGGGCGCCTCGATGCGCATCGCCTTGTCCGGCCGGTACGCCGGCAGCACCCGCGTGGTCAGCGCCGACCCGGCAAGGGCCGCGTGCGAGGCGAGGTCGTCGGCCGGATCGTCGGTGGTGCAGGACACCTCGACGCGCGCCTGGGTCAGGAACGACCAGGCATCCATGCCGGCCAGCCGCTCGTTCGCCTCGTCCCACAGCCGCGGGCCGGTCTGCTCGTTGATGACGGCGTCGATGCCGAAAATGCGCTTCAGCTCGAAATGGCTCCAGTGCAGCACCGGATTGCCGGCGCACAGCGGCAGGATGCGGCAGAACGCGAGGAACCGGTCGCGGTCGCTGCCGTCGCCGGTGATCAGCCGCTCGGGAACGCCGCAGGCCCGCATCAGGCGCCACTTGTAATGGTCGCCATAGTTGCCGCTGCCCAGCCACAGTTCGGCGATGTTGCGGAACTTCTTGCGCGCCGCGAGGTCGGCCGGCGGCAGATGCGCGTGATAGTCGATGATCGGCAGCTCGGCGGCGACCTCATGGTACAGCTTCTTCGACCACCCGGTGTCGAGCAGGAAGTCTTCGGTGATGAACATCCCTGAATCTCCTTGATGTTGGCGAGCCGGCGCGACTACTCCGCCACCTTCAGCGGCCGCACCGCCGCCGCCGCGGCCTGGCTGGCCTGAATGGCCGTCAGCGCGATGGTATAGACGATATCATCCACCAGCGCCCCGCGGGAAAGGTCGTTCACTGGCTTGCGCAGCCCTTGCAGCATCGGGCCGATGCTGATCACGTGAGCCGAGCGCTGCACCGCCTTGTAGGTCGTGTTGCCCGTGTTGAGGTCGGGGAAGATGAACACGTTGGCGCGACCGGCGACGCTGCTGTCGGGGGCCTTCTGGCGGCCGACGCTTTCGACGCTGGCCGCGTCGTACTGCAGCGGTCCGTCGATCAGCAGCGCCGGGCGCTTGGCGTGAGCGATTTCCATCGCCCGGCGCACCTTGTCCACGTCGGCGCCGCCGCCGGAGGTGCCGGTGGAGTAGGAGATCATGGCGACGCGCGGATCGATGCCGAAAGCCAGCGCCGAGTCCGCCGACGCCAGCGCGATATCGGCCAGTTGCTCGGCGGTCGGGTCCGGGTTGACGGCGCAGTCGCCGTAGACCAGCACCTCGTTCGGCATCAGCATGAAGAACACGCTCGACACCAGCGACACGCCGGGCGCGGTGTGGATCAGTTGCAGCGCGGGTCGGATGGTGTTGGCAGTGGTGTGCACGGCCCCGGAAACCAGCCCGTCGACCTCGTTCAGCGCCAGCATCATGGTGCCGAGCACGACGTTGTCTTCCAGTTGCTGCTCGGCCTGCGCCTCGGTGAGCCCCTTGGCGCGCCGCATCTCGACCATCGGCGCGACGAAGCGGGTACGCACCGCGGCGGGCTCGATGATCTCCAGCGAGTTCGGTAGCGCGATGCCCTGGACCTCGGCGACGTGGCGGATGCGGTCGGCCTCGCCCAGCAGCACGCAGTGGGCGATGCCCTTCTGCTCGCACAGCACGGCGGCCTGCACGGTGCGCGGCTCGTCGCCCTCGGGCAGCACGATGCGCTTGTTGGCCGCGTGCGCCGTCTGCACCAGGCGGTGGCGGAATGCCGGCGGCGGCATGCGCAGCCGACCCGGGTGGCCGATGATGGCGCGCATCGCGGTGGTGTCGATGTGCTCGGCGGCGTGCGCGATCGCCTGGCCCATGCGCTCGGTATCGTCGGCGCGGACGTGGCGCGACACCCCGGCGAGCGCCACGCTGGTGACGAAGGTGTCCAGCGGAGTGGTCAGGATCGGCAGTTTCGCCATGTCCGGGGACCGCAGCAGGGCGGCGACCTGGGGCGACAGGTGGGTGTCGCAGGTCAGCAGCAGGCCGGCGAGCGGCATACCCTGGAGATAGCCCAGCCCGATGGCCAGCACGATGTCGCTGCGCTCGCCGGCGGTGACCACCAGCGTGCCGGGACGCAGCCGGTCGATCAGTCCCTCGACGCCGCGTCCGGCGATCAGGAAGTGCTGCACGCGGGTGCGTGCCAGCGCGCCCTCCTGGTCGATGCCGAGATCGAGCGCCTCGCACACGTCGCGCAGGCGCAAGGCGCCGAGGCTGGGTTCGTACGGCACGTCGCCGAGCACCGGCATCTCGCTGCCCAGGCCGTGCAGCGTCGCGGCGAGTGGCGCGGTCGCGCCGGGATGGACGCGATTGACCAGCACGCCAGCCAGTTGCGGCGGATCGTCGTCCTCGGCGAACTGGCGCAGCGCCAGGTCGACGGTGGCGGCAAGCTCGGCCTCGCCGTGCCCGTCACCGCCCAGCACCGGCACCAGCGAGGCGGCGAAGGAGCGCGCCATGGCGGCATTGAGCTGGGAGGCGATCTGCAACCCGGC
The DNA here is from genome assembly GCA_964459005.1 of uncultured Acetobacteraceae bacterium. Classification (GTDB taxonomy): domain Bacteria; phylum Pseudomonadota; class Alphaproteobacteria; order Acetobacterales; family Acetobacteraceae; genus Rhodovastum. Next base: position 41,264 of record CAYWOW010000006.1, on the reverse strand, counting down.
GTCCGGGATCAGCCCCTCGACCACCACCGCGTCGCACCCGACGCCGGCCGTCTCGACGGCGGCGACCAGGTCCTCCAGCAGGGCATCGAGCTCGCCCGCGCGCACCCGTTTCTCGGCCTCCTCGAAGGGGACGGGCTCGGGCACCTCGAGGCGCAGCAGCAGGCGGGCGAAATGGGCGGACAGGTCGTCGGTGCCGCGATGGGCCGGCTGCGTGATCGGCTTGATGTAGCCGACCGCGACATGATCGCGGAGCAGGGCCTGCACCAGGCCGAGCGCCATCGAGGTCAACCCGGATTCGCGGGAAACCGGCGCCAGGAAGAAAACTTGCGCGGAGCGGTCCATGTCAGGAGGCCTCCACCAGAGTGCCAGCGGCCCGGCGGGCCACCTCGGCGGTGTCGCAGGCGATCATCCATTCCTCGTTGGTGGCCACCACGGCGGCGCACGGGGTCGCGCCGGCGACGGTGATCACTCCCCCCGCGCCGCGGATCATGCGCTCGTTGGCGGCACTATCCAACGCCATGCCGAACGGGCGCAGCCGCGCCAGCGTCATCTCCCGCACCCGCGACGAATTCTCGCCGATGCCGCCGGTGAACACGACCACATCGAGCCGGCGCAGGCCCATCGCCAGGGCGCCGATGGTGCGCGCCAGCCGGTGGGCGAACACCTCCAGCGCCAGCTTCGCCCCGGCGTGGCCGTCGGCGGCCGCCGCTTCCAGCTCGCGGCAGTCGTTCGACAGCTCCGACAGGCCGAGCAGGCCGCTGTGCTTGTTCAGCATGGTATCCATCTCGTCGACGCCGAGGCCCTCGGCACGCATCATGTACATCACCGCGCCGGCATCGATGTCGCCGGTGCGCGTGCCCATCACCAGCCCCTCCAGCGGGGTCATGCCCATGCTGGTATCCACGCAATGCCCGTCCTGCACCGCGGTCGCCGAGGCGCCATTGCCGAGATGCGCGGTCACCAGGCCATTGTCGGCGGGGTCGAGGTCGAACAGCGCCACCGCCTCGCGTGAGACGAAACGGTGGCTGGTGCCGTGGAAGCCGTAGCGCCGCACGCCCCAGTCGCGGTACTGCGCCATCGGCAGCGCATAGAAATAGGCCTCGGCCGGCATGGTCTGGTGAAACGCGGTGTCGAACACCGCGGCCTGGGGAATCCCGGGCAGCCGCGCGAGGGCCACCCGGATGCCCAGCAGCGCCGGCGGATTGTGCAGCGGCGCCAGCATGTTGCACGCCTCGATGCCGGCGATCACCTCGGGGGTGATCAGCGCCGCCCCGGTGAACCGCTCGCCGCCGTGCACCACGCGATGGCCGATCGCGGCCAGCCCATCGATCCAGCCGCGGGCGGCCAACTCGGCCAGCACGGCGTCCAGCGCCGCGCCGTGATCGGCCGCGGCGAGCGGCTGGGCGCGCTTGCCCTGGGCGTCCTTGAAGGTGACCACCGGCTCCGTGCCGCCGAGCCGCTCGGCCAGGCCGGACAGCAGGGGCTCGCGCCGGGCGACGTCCTGGACCGCGAATTTGAGCGACGACGAGCCGCTGTTGAGCACCAGGATCAGGCTTTTATCGGGGGCCATGGAGTTCTCCTCGCGGCTCGCGCCGGCGGTCTTGGCAGATTAACACGGGTTTCCCAGGGGGGGTCGCGCCGGGCAGGAGCCTTGGTTCTCGTCGCCACGATGCCGGGCATGCGGGGGTCAGTTCGCCTAGAAATCTTGCCGGGAAACTGATGTTTTTGGCCGGCGGGTTCGTTGATTTAGATCAAGCGGTCGCGCGATTGGCAACAATGCAGGGATGTGGCGGGTGGCAGGTGGGGTCCGGGCACCCCATTTCCGCTCCGTCGCCGGCGCCGATCAGGCATGCGCCGGCAATCAGCCAAGTGCCAAACGCGCCCGACGTCTGGTATGGAAGCGGAATGCGGCTTTGCACATCAGGGTCACCCGCGCTGCCGGCCTCACGGCAGTGGTCCGGGAACACGCTTGATGACGAAGGCGTGGCTGGCTTGCAGGGTCGCGGGGTGTTCCCGGACCTGCGGGGTTGGAGATGTTGATGCGCCGGCGCCATGGTTCCATGCGCGGACGCGGGCATTTTCAGCCGTCATTTGGGTCGTTGCGCGCGGCCGTACCACGCCCGCGGCGATGACTGAACCCGGCCCCGGCGTTGTCCGGGACCAGCAAGAAGAAGAAGGATTGCGTCGTGGCCAACGAAAAATCGCAGAACGTTCAGGACGTGTTTCTGAACCATGTGCGCAAGAACAAGACCCCTGTCACCGTCTTCCTGGTGAACGGTGTCAAGCTGCAGGGCATCATCACCTGGTTCGACAACTTTTCCGTGCTGCTGCGCCGGGACGGGCACACCCAGCTCGTCTACAAGCACGCCATCAGCACGGTCATGCCGGGCGCCCCCATCCAGTTGTTCGACGGCCCCAGGGAAGCCTCGCCGACGACCCTGACCATCCCGCCGCGGGAGAGCGTCCCTGCCCGTGACGAGTGAGCCCCGGCAAACCGGGACGGCGGTGCCGACTCGCGCCGCCGTCATCCTGCCCTGGGAGAAGCCGCCCGCCAGCGCCGACGCCTCGCGTGCCGCCGAGGCGCGGCTGGCTGAGGCGGTCGGGCTCGCCGCCTCGATCGGCCTGGTGGTGGTGCACAGCGCCATCCTGCCGCTGCGCGCCCGCCGCCCCGCCAGCCTGCTGGGCGAGGGCCAGATCGAGACCCAGGGGCAGGCGCTGGCCGCCGAGCGGGTCGTCGTCGTCATCGTCGACGCGCAGCTCTCCCCGGTGCAGCAGCGCAATCTGGAAACTTCCTGGCACTGCAAGGTCATCGACCGTACCGGCCTGATTCTCGACATTTTCGGCGAGCGCGCGGTGACCAAGGAGGGCGCCTTGCAGGTCGAGCTGGCGCATCTGGAATACCAGCGCTCCCGGCTGGTGCGTTCCTGGACCCATCTGGAGCGCCAGCGCGGCGGCTTCGGCTTCCTGGGCGGCCCCGGCGAGACCCAGATCGAGGCCGACCGCCGGCTGATCGGCGACCGCATCGTCCGCCTCAAGCGCGAGCTGGAGCAGGTGCGCCGCACCCGCGGCCTGCATCGGACGGCCCGGCGCCGCGTGCCGTTTCCCGTGGTCGCGCTGGTCGGCTACACGAACGCGGGCAAATCGACCCTGTTCAACGCCATGACCGGCGCCGAGGTGATCGTCCGCGACCAGCTTTTCGCCACCCTCGACCCGACCATGCGCGCACTCCGCCTGCCTTCCGGTCGGCGCGCCATCCTGTCCGACACGGTCGGCTTCATCAGCGAGCTGCCCACCGAGCTGGTGGCCGCCTTCCGCGCCACGCTGGAGGAAGTGTCCGAGGCCGACGTCATCCTGCACGTGCGCGATGCGTCCCACCCGGACCAGGCCGCCCAGCGCGCCGACGTGGTGGCGGTGCTGGACGGCATGGTGGCCGACGGCACGATGGAGGAATCCTGGCCCGCGCGCACCCTGGAGGTGCTGAACAAGGCCGACCTGCTGGGCGGCATCGCCAACGTGCCGGTCCGCCCCGGCATGGTGGCGGCCTCCGCCATCACCGGCGAGGGGCTGGCCGCGCTGCGCGAGGCGATCGACGAGCGCATCGCCGCCGGCATGGAGGTCGCCGACTACGCGATTCCGCCCACCGACGGCGCGCGGCTCGCCTGGCTCTACCAGCACGGCGAGGTGATCGACCGTGCCGACGACGAGGCGGCGATCCGCGTCAAGGTGCGCCTGCTGTCCGCCGATCGGGCCCGCTTCGAGCGCCCGGACCAGCCGCGGTGACGTTGTTCAACTCAGCCGATCTCGCCGTCGTCGACGCGGCGTTGCGCGACGCCGCGCGGGCCGAGATCCTGCCGCGCTTCCGCCACCTGGCCGCCGCCGACGTGCGCGCGAAAACCGGCCCGCTCGACCTCGTCACCGCCGCCGACGAGGCTGCCGAGCGCGCCATTTCGGCGGCCCTGCGCCGCGCCTTCCCGGGTGCGCTGGTGGTCGGCGAGGAGGCCACCGCCGCCGATCCCGCGCTGCTCGGCGGGTTGGGCGCGGCGGACTTGGCCTTCGTCGTCGATCCGGTCGACGGCACCGCGAATTTCGCCGCCGGCGTGCCGCTGTTCGCCACGATGGCGGCGGCGATCGTGCGCGGCGAGGTGGTGGGGGCGGTGATTCACGACCCGATGGGCAACGACAGCGCCCTGGCGCTGCGCGGGGAGGGGGCCTGGACCGAATCCCCGGATGGGCACCGCCAGGACCTGCGCGTCGCCGCGCCGGCGGCGGTGGCGGCGATGACCGGCATCGTTTCCTGGCGCTACCTGCCGCCCGGGCCGCGCGCCACGGTCTGCCGCAACCTGCCGCGGCTGGCGTCCTGCTGGGACTACCGCTGCGCCGGCCACGAATACCGGCTGCTGGCGGGCGGCCACTGCCACTTCGTGCTGTTCAACCGGCTGTGGCCATGGGACCACGCGCCGGGCTGGCTGCTGCACCGCGAGGCCGGCGGCTACGCCGCCCAGTTCGACGGCCGCCCCTATAGCCCCACGGTCACCACGGGCGGGCTGATCTGCGCCCCCGACGCGGCCAGCTGGAACGCCCTGCACGCCGCGTTGCTGGAGGCGTGAAGGCGCGTCGGCGGGCCAGCATGTCCGCCAGCACGCCGCGCATGTAGTGGTGGGCCTGCCCTCGTCAAAGGGCAGGTTACCGACGGCGCGAAGAACCTGCTGGTGCTCGACGTGCCCGTTCTCGACCTGACGCCGGACGTGACCGAGGGCCCGGTCGACGGCAGCGACACGCCTTCGCCCGCGCTCGACGCCGCCGCCTCTCAGCTTGGCAGAACCAGGTTATTATGCGCCAGCAGGCCGGACAGCCCGCCGGCATTGTAGCCTATCAGCGCGATGTTCGCAGTGCCGCCGGTGCCCACGACCTTCAGCAGCGTGTCCTCGCCGGACGACCCGTAGCGATAGTCCGCCTGCTCGCTGACGGAGACGATCCCGGCAAGGCCGGCATCGGTCGGCGTGAGTGTCAGTCCCGCGAGAATGAATGACAGGTCGAGCTGGTCCGAGGCGTTGAAGCCATAGATCGTCGAGCTGCCGCCGCCGGCCGCGGAAACGAAGGTGTCGGCGCCCGAGCCGCCCCAAATCGTGTCGGTTCCGGTCCCTTCGAGCACGGTGTCCTGTCCCGTGAGGACCACGAGATTGGTGCCATTGCCGAGAAATGCCGTGTTACTCCCGGTGGTGGTACCCGCCAGCATGAAGATTTCATCGTTGCCGTTGCCGTCGAACACCGTGCTGCTGTCGCCGGTTACCACAATCGTGTTGTCGCCGTTGCCGTCGAACACCGTGCTGCTGTCGCCGGTTACCATGATCGTGTTCTCGCCATCGCCGGCGTACACCGTGGAGGATGCGCCCACGTTGACCTGGCTGCCATCATCGTCGTTGCCGCTGGGCGGGGTAGGCGCGGTGGGTGGGGTGGGAGCGTTGTTGGAACAACCACCTTGGAAGCCATTACCCGGGCCGCATCCGTCGGACGTGCCGCCCCCGCAGGAGCCGCCATTGTCCGTGCCCCCGGATCCACAGCCATACCCGCCCTGCTGGTTCTGGCCGTCGTCGCCGGATTGCCCGCATGTGCCAGAGGATCCCGAGGACTGCCCGCCACCGCAACCGCCGGTGTTCTGCGAGGCCGGTGTATCGCCGATCGTGACGGTATTGCCCGCGCCCATCGCGGTCACCGATTGCAGGCCGTTGCCCGTCGTGATCGTGTTGCCGTCGCCGCTGATCGCGATGGTCTGGTTGCCATCGCCGGCGGTGATCGTGTCGCCCCTGCCGCTGCCGCCATTGATGCTGCTGTTGCCCTTGCCCGTCGTGATCGTGTTGCCGTCGCCGCTGATAGCGATGGTCTGGTTGCCATCGCCGGCGGTGATCGTGTCGCCGCTGCCGCTGCCGCCATTGAGAATGTTGTTGCCCGCGCCGAGAGTGATGGTGCTGTAACTGCCACCGGCCTGCACCGTGTCATCGCCGCTGCCGCACGTGATCCAATCGTAGTTGGCGGTCGCCGTCAGGACGGTATCGCGGCCGTTGCCCACAGTGATCACATTGTTGCTGCCAGTGACCTGGATCGTGTCGTTGCCGTTGCCAACGGTGATACTGTCGTCGCTTCCGGCGCCGGCTTGCACACTATCGTTGCCGTTGCCCAGGCTGATCGTGTTGTCGCTGCCCGGGGCAGTGACGCTGATATTGCCGTTGGCGCCGATGATGGTGACGCCGTTCTGGCTGTTGGTGACGGTCGTGTTTCCGCCAGACCAGACGAAGTCGGTGGAAGCGGTGGTCATTGCGTTTCCTTTCCAAGTAAATAAACTCGGCCAGAGAAACCATGAGCCGGCATTTCCCGTATAGCTGGCGGAACCGGCCCGACCGGAAGCAAGATTAGAGCATGATCGGTCCCACAGGCGAAACGATCATGCTCTCAGCCCATGTGTCTTCGATCAGGGGTTAATTCTGGAAATCTTCGTGCCCTCGATGCTGACCCCGGCCATCAGCCCTTTCTGATCGAAAATGAAGGCGTAGGCGTCATTTTTCAGCGTCGAGGTGGACAGGTTCCTGGCCACGCCCTCATCCACGATGACGACCGTCGGCCCGACGCCGATTTCCCATCCGTGGGTGGCATGGACGTAGCTCACGGCCTCGCTGTTCATCAGAAACACAACGTATCCGTATGACTGCGCGCCGGCCTGCAAGCCCCACGATGCGGTGACGGAATTATAGTAGCTGTCGGTGTTCGTTCCCTGCACCATCTCGCCTTCGCCGTACGCCCCGCCGAAGAACAGTCCGGCCTTGACGATGTTGGGGAAGATCAAAATGGCCGACGCCTTCTGTGACAGCGCCACCGCGGCGGGGCTGGTCCGGTAAAGCATCTGCAGGGCCTGATCGGAGTCCCGGTTGAGTTCCGTCGCCGCCGCGTTGGCGCGATCGAACGGACTCGCCGCAACCACGCCGGCCGCGGCAAGCGCCGTCGCCACGACGATCGCCCGGATATTGTTCATTTGTTGTCTGCCTTTGCCTGGGTTCATTGCTGTACCTACAGGTTTGTCGTGCCGGTCCGGCAGACTCGGAAAATACTCAGACCGGTTGCCGGGGGCGGGGTGCCGGGTTACGGTCCGACGCTGCTGTTCCGCAACGAGGACGGCGGCCAGCCCGGTGAGAGTGCATGTCCGCTGCCACGCCACGCCCCCCTTTGCCGACCCAACCCGTGGTTGCCCGCCCCGCCCCCCGTCCCGGGGTGGTCGCCGCCGCGGTCATCGGCAACGCGCTGGAATTCTACGATTTCGCCATTTACGCCGCCTACGCCGTCTATCTCGGCCGCGCCTTCTTTCCCACCGGCAACCCCTACACGAGCCTGCTGCTCTCGGTCGCCACCTTCGGCGTCGGCTTCTTCACCCGCCCGCTCGGCGGCCTGGTGATCGGCGCCTATGCCGACCGCTACGGCCGCAAGCCGGCGCTGACGCTGACCATCACCCTGATGGCCCTGTCCTGCGGCGCCATCGGGGTGCTGCCGACCTACGCCACCATCGGCATCGCCGCGCCCATCCTGCTGGTGCTGGCGCGCATGGTGCAGGGCTTCTCCACCGGCGGCGAGATGGGACCGGCCACCACCTACCTGCTGGAGACCGCGCCGCGCGCGCGCCGGTCCTTCTTCGGCAGTTGGCAGGCGTCCAGCCAGTCGATGTCGGCGCTGACCGCCGGCGTCGTCGGCGTCACCCTCGGCTCGCTGCTGTCGCCGGCGAGCCTGCAGGGCTGGGGCTGGCGGATACCCTTCCTGCTCGGCCTGGCGATCCTGCCGGTCGGTCTCTACATCCGCGCCGGGCTGAACGAGACGCTCGACTTCGGCCAGGCCCATCACTCCATGCGCGGCGTGCTGGCGGACCTGCTGGCGCGCCACAAGGGCACCCTGCTGCTCGTCATCCTGGTGATCTCGGGCGGCACGATCACCCAGTATTTCTTCAACTACATGCCGACCTACGGGCTGACCGTGCTGCACCTGCCGCCCTCGGCGGCGCTGGCCGCCAGCTTCGCCTACGGCGTCACCGGCAGCATCGCCGCGGTGGCCGGCGGCCTGGTGGCCGACCGCTTCAACCGCTGGGCGGTGATGATCCTGCCCCGCCTGCTGCTGATCGCCCTGGTCTGGCCGGTGCTGCTGCTGATGAACGCTTATCCCTCCCCGGCGGTCTTCCTCGGCATCGTTGGCGCCTTCATGACGCTGCACTCCTTTTCCCTCGGGGTGACGATCGTCCTGATCCCGGCCTGCTTCCCGCCCGGCATCCGCACCACCGGCCTGTCGGTCGGCTATGCCCTCGGCGTGGCGATCTTCGGCGGCACCGCGCAGGTGGTGTTCACCTGGCTGATCGGCACCACGGGCAACCCGATGTCGCCGGCCTGGTACCTGATCGCCGCCAATCTGGTGACCGTGGCGGCCACCTGGGCGATGCGCGGCCGCGAACACACCTACCGCGAAACCTAGCGGCGCGCCCTTCCGGCCCGCCGTGGCATCGGTCATGCTTCGTTGCCATGACAAACAAGGGAGTCCGACCCTATGCGCCTGTCCCTCGCCTGCCTGCCCGCTTTCGCCGTCCTTGCGCTCGCCGCGGCACCGGTCCAGGCCGCCGCGCCCTCGTTCGTCACCGGCGGCACGCTGACCCTGTGCACCGACCCGACCTACGCGCCGATGGAGTTCTTCCAGCACCCCGGGGACAAGCAGCCCGTCGGCTTCGACCTCGACCTCGCCGCCGCGCTCGCCAAGCGCTGGGGCGTTGGGCTGCGCATCATCAGCATGGACTTCACCGGCCTGATGCCCGGGCTGGACGCGAAACGCTGCAACATGATGATGAGCGGCGCCTTCATCACCCCGGAACGCCTCGCCCACTTCCAGGGCGTGCCCTACATCGCCACCAGCCAGGTCCTCCTGGTCAGCGCGAAAACCAAGGGCATCGCCAAACCCGAGGACCTGTCGGGCAAGGTGGTCAGTGTCCAGGCCGGCACGGTCTACGAAAAGCGCCTGCACGCGCTGGATGACGCGCTCAAGGCGAAGGGGCAGCCCGGCCTGACCATCCAGTCCTATCCGGGCGGCGCGGACGCGGTGCAGCAACTCACCACCGGGCGCGCCGCGGCGGTCATCACCCAGGACACCGAGGCCGCCTACCGGGCGGTGGCGCAGGCCGGCCAGTTCGCCGTCGCCTACGTCTACCCGGCCACCGACGAGTTCGGCATCTTCTTCGCCAAGAGCGCGGCCGACTACAAGCTGGTGAAGGCCGACATCGAGGCGCTGCGGGCCGACGGCACGCTGACCCGCCTCGCCGCCAAGTGGCACCTTCCCGCCAGCGACGCCAGCGCCGCGCTGACCTGGCCGGAATAGGCCCTCGTGGAGTTCGACACCGGCCTGTTCTGCGACGCGCTGTTCTCCTGGCCGTTCCTGGATGGCGCGCTGATCACCATCGCGCTCAGCGTGGCCTCCCATGCGGTCGGCATCGGACTGGGTCTGGTGGTGGCCCTGATGTCCGCCTCGCCTCGCCGCGGCCTGCGGGTCGCGGCGCAGGGCTATGTGTGGTTCTTCCGCGGCACCCCGGTGCTGTTGCTGCTGCTGTTCGTCTGGAACGCCTTGCCGCAGCTGATTCCGGCCTTCCGCGACGACTGGTTTACGCCGTTCCTGGCGGCCTGGCTGGCGCTCAGCCTGAACGAGACCGCCTACCAGTCGGAGATCAACCGCGCCGCGCTGCTGGCGGTGGACGACGGCCAGCGCGCCGCCGCCGCCGCGCTGGGGCTGACTCGCGTGCAGGCGTTCTTTCTCGTCGTCCTGCCGCAATGCCTGCGCGTCGCGGTGCCGCCCACGGTGAACGAGTTCATCACCCTGCTGAAGACCACCTCGCTGGCCTCGGTGATTTCGTTGCAGGAGCTGCTGGCCACCACCACGCGGGCCAGCAACGCCTCGTTCCGCTACACCGAGTTCTACGCGGTGGCGCTGGTCTACTACCTGGTCATCGTGTCGATCCTGATGTTCGGCCAGGCCCGGCTGGAGCGCCGGTTGACGCCAAACGGCGGCCTGGTGCTGTTGGAACATGAGTAGCGGCGTGCCCAAGCCGCCCCCATCTTCCCCGCGATGGCACGGATTGCGGTAAGGGCATGGCCGGACGCGGCGGGGCAGGGGACGCTGTCGCCCGTCGCGCTCGGGGCTGGCTACAGCCGGCCGCCCGCCTCGCGCCGGCGTGCCTCGCTGCGGATTCCGCTGCCGCTGTCGGCGCTGCTGCACCTGCTCCTGGTGCTGGCCCTGCTGTTCCTGCCGCAGCGCCAGCCCGAGACGCCCGACATCGGCGAGGCCGGGACCGTGGACGTGGTGATGGTGCCGGCGGGCGTGCCCGAGGCCCCGGCGGAGCTGCCGCCGGAACCGAACCCCGCCACGCCGGAGCCGCCGATGCCGGCGCTGCCGCTGCCGCCGCCGGCGCCACCGAGTCCACCGGTCGCAGCCGCGCCCGCGCCGCCCCCGGCTCCGCCGGAAAACCCGCCAGCGCCGCCGGCGCCCGAGGCGCTGGCCGCCCCGCCCGCGCCGCTGCCAGTGCCGCAGACCCGGCCGTCAGCGCCGCCGGAACCCGAGGAGGCGGCCGCTCCGCCCGCGCCGCCGCCGCGGCCGCCGGCGCCGCCCAGGCCGGCCGCCGTGCGCCCCACACCGTTCCCGCGCCCGGTCGCGCGCTCGTTCGCCGACCTCGGCACCGGTCTGCGTACCGAGTCGCGGCCCGAGCCCGAGCCCGCACCGCCGCTGCCGCGTGGCGCCATGAACCTCGCGATCGGCCCGGAGGCGCGCGCCAGCAAGGGCTCGATTCCGCTCAACCCGGACTCCACCAGGGGCATCCTGCGCATCGAAGGCGCCGATCTCGGCGAGGACTGGGCGCGCGCGCTACTGGCGTGGTGGAACGAGCACAGCTTCTATCCCCACCAGGCCGCGGAAAACGACGAGGATGGCACCAACCGGCTGCGCGTGCTGGTGGACCGCACGGGCCGCGTGCATTCGGTGGAGTTGGAGATGCGCTCGGGCAGCCAGTGGCTCGATATGGGTTCGCTGGCGATCTTCCGCGACGCCAGGCTGCCGCCATTCCCGCTGGCCACGCCGCAGAACGAGGCGACGCTGCATCTGACGATCCAGTACATCCTGATCCACCGCGGTGGCGGGTGACGTTTTCAGCCGCCCCGCTCCCCCCGCTTCGCCACCTGCCACAACGCCTCCATCTCCTCCAGCGAGGCATCCCCGGGCGTCCGCCCCGCCGCCGCCAGCGCCGCCTCCACCGCCCCGAACCGGCGCGCGAACTTCTGGTTGGCCTCGCGCAGGCAACGCTCGGCATCCAGCCCCAGCTTGCGCGCCAGGTTTGCCATCACGAACAGCAGGTCTCCCAGCTCGTCGGCCAGCCGCGCCGGGTCGGCGCCCACCAGCTCGGCCCGCAGCTCGGCCACTTCCTCGTCCAGCTTGGCCATCACCGCCGGCGCGTCCGGCCAGTCGAAGCCCACCCGCGCCGCCCGCCGGGTCAGCTTCTCCGCCCGCGCGAGCGCGGGCAGCCCAACCGGAATGCCGGCCAGCACGCCGGTCTCCGCCCGCTCGGCGCGCTCGGCGCGCTTCTGCTCGTCCCACGCGGCGGCATGCATCCCCGCCTCGCGCGCCGCCGCGTCGCCGAACACGTGCGGATGCCGCCGCACCATCTTGTCGGCGATGTGGCGCGCCACCTCGGTGAAACCGAAGCGGCCTGCCTCCTCCGCCATGCGGGCGTGGTAGACTACCTGGAACAGCAGGTCCCCCAGCTCGTCGGGCAGGGCGGCGAAGTCGCGCCGCAGGATGGCATCGGCCACCTCGTAGGCTTCCTCGATCGTGTAGGTGGCGATGGAGGCGAAGTCCTGCGTCACGTCCCACGGGCAGCCCCGGACCGGGTCGCGCAACGCCGCCATGATGTCGAGCAACCGCCGCAACTCCGCGGCGGCCGGGTCGGGCTGGGGATGGGGCATGCGAAAATCCGCGTCCTGCTGAGTGGGGGAAAAATCTACCACTCGGCGACCGATCCGTCCTTGTGCCGCCACACCGGGGCGCGCCAGCGATGGCCGGTCTCGGCGCGGGTCCGCACGTAGTCCTCATTGATTTCCACGCCCAGGCCCGGCCCGTTCGGAATCATGATGGCGCCGTCCTGGTAGCGGAACCGGTTCGCCTCGGTCATGTAGTCCAGCAGGTCGTTGGTCGTGTTGTATTGCATGCCGAGGCTCTGCTCCTGGATGAAGGCGTTGTAGCAGACGGCATCGACCTGCAGGCAGGCCGCGAGCGCGACCGGCCCCAGCGGGCAGTGCGGCGCCAGCGCCACGTCATAGGCCTCGGCCATCGCGCCGAGGCGGATCATTTCGGTAATTCCGCCGACATGCGCCGGGTCCGGATTGATGATCTGCGCGGCCCTGGCCTCGAACAGCGCCTTGAACTCGGCCCGGCCGTGCATGCGCTCGCCGACGGCCAGCGGCACCGGGGTCATCGCCGCCAGCGCCGCCAGCGCCTCCAACTGTCCGGGCGCCACCGGGTCCTCGATGAAGATGGGCCGCAACGGTTCCAGTTCGCGCACCAGCACGCGCGCCATCGGCGCGTGCACCCGGCCGTGAAAATCGAACGCTAGATCGAGGCGCGATCCCACCGCCGCGCGCAGCTCGCCGAGCTGCTTGACGATCTTGTCGACGGCGGCGTTGCTGTCGACGATCGCCAGTTCCTCGCAGACGTTCATCTTCACCGCGGTGAAGCCGCGTTCGATGGCCGATTCCGCGTCGGCCACCAGATTGCCGGGCCGGTCGCCGCCGATCCAGATGTAGCCGCGAATGGACTCCCGCTGGGCGCCGCCGAGCAGGGCATGAACCGGGACGTCATGGAATTTTCCCGTGATATCCCACAGCGCCTGGTCGATGCCGGAGATCGCGCTCATCAGCACGGGGCCGCCGCGATAGCAGCCGTTGCGATAGAGCATCTGCCAGGTGTCGTTGATCCGGCGGGGGTCGCGGCCGATGAGGAAATCGCCCATCTCCGCCACCAGCGCGGCCAGCGTTTCCGCCCGGCCCTCGAGCACCGGCTCGCCCCAGCCGCTGATTCCCTCATCGGTCTCGATTTTCAGGAACAGCCACCGCGGCGGCACGAGAAAGGTTTTCAGCCCCGTGATTTTCATCGACGACCTCCTGTGGTTGACGGCAGCGCGGCGCGGCGGCTCACAGAATCCCAAAAGTATCCCACGCCGCCTGCGCCTTCATGCCGCCCTTGATGGCCTGAAAAACCCGCTTCTCGCCGTGCGCCTTGGCCCAGGCGCGGCGCATGACCTCCGCCTCGATGGCGCGCGGCACCACGCACACCCCGTCCATGTCGCCGAAGACGATGTCGCCGGGGGCGATGGTGACGCCGTTCATCTGGATCGTGCAGCGGAAGTCCACCACCTTGCCGCGGGGTCGCTGGTCCTGCGCGTAGCGGCCATAGGAAAACACCGGGAAATTGAGTTCCAGGATGCCGCGCGTGTCGCGCGAGTAGCCATCCATCACCGCGCCCACGGCGCCCTGATTGATGGCGCAGGTGCTCATCAGCTCGCCCCACAGCGCGTAGCGCGGCGACGAGCCGGCGCAGACATAGACTTCGTTCTTCTTCAGGTCGTCGAGCGCCGCCAGCATCAGGCCGAAGGGCTGGTTGAACAGCGGGTTGTTGCGTCCCGGGCCTTCGCCGCCATCGTCGTCGGCCTCGAGAACGGGCATCGCGCGGCCGATCGTCACCATGTCCTGGCGCAACGGCTGGATCATCGGCGACAGGAACTGGTGGGTGTAGCCCATCATGTCCATCACATCGCCGACCACGGCGGTGAACAGGTGCTCGCGGGACTTTCCGAACAGCTCGTCGTCGTCGGCGTAGGTGAACTCAGTTTCCATGGGACGTCTCCGGAGAGGGAACGGGAGCATCTTCCCGCAACGCGGCCTCGGCTTCCAGCCGCGTCGCGGTGAGCAGCCAGGCCATCGCCACCCGGCTGCGCACGCCGTCGCCCGCCCGGATCGCGGCCAGCACCTGATCGTGCATCTCGGCCGCGCGGTCGAGCGACGGACTGTGCGCGCGGGTGAGGCGGATGCTGGCCAGCAGCGCCGCCCGCATCGCCCCGGCGAACTGCCGCAGCACCCAGTTTCCCGTCGCCTCCAGGAGGATGGTGTGGAACCGCAGGTCGGCGTCGATGAATTCGTCCTGCGACGGCGCGCTCCGCATCACGGCCAGGGCCGCCGCCATGCCGTCGAGCGCCTCGGCGCCGATCCGCGCCGCCGCCAGCGCCGCCGCCTCGGGTTCCAGCATCAGGCGCGCCTCGAACAGGGCGGAGAAGAAAGCGGCCGACGGCTTGCCGCTCATGGCCGCGTCGAGCACCACCGGTTCGAGCATGTTCCAGCGCTCGGGCGGCGTGACGATCGCCCCGCTGCGGCGGCGCACCTCCACCAGTCCGAAGACGGCCAGACGCTGCACCGCGTCGCGCGCCACGGTGCGGCTGACCGCGTAACGGGCGGCCAGCTCGCTCTCATAGGGCACGCGGTTCGCGGCCGGGATCGCGCCGGAGACGATCTGGCCGACGAGGTCGCGCAGGATCGCCTCGTGCCGCCGCTCCGCCTTGACCGCCATCTCACTCATGTCTGCAGTTTTATGTAAGACTTATGTTGGGTTCAATCGCGAAATTTGCGCCTGAATCGCCCTTGACCGGGCCGTAATGTCTGACATAGCGTACTGAAACCCGCGTCCAGGAGGCGACAATGGCCAGGGCAACGGCCGATCTGCGGCGGACCACGGTGGCGCGCGTCACCCGCCACATCATCCCCTTCGTCATGGTGCTCTACCTGGTCGCCTATATCGACCGGTCGAACATTTCGGTCGCCGCGCTGCAGATGAACGGCGCGCTCGGCATGACGGCGCAACAATACGGCTGGGGCGCCGGGCTGTTCTTCTCGACGTATATTCTGCTGGAGTTTCCCTCCAACCTGATCCTGGCGCATGTCGGCGCCCGCCGCTGGATCGCCCGCATCATGGTGACGTGGGGCATCGTCGCCAGCCTGATGGGCCTGATCCAGAGCACCGACCAGTTCTACCTCGCCCGCATCCTGCTGGGCGCGGCGGAGGCCGGGTTCACGCCAGGCATCATCTACTACCTGAGCCGCTGGTATCCCTCGCAGGACCGGGCCAAGGCCGTCGGCTGGTTCTACATCGGCGCCGCGCTGGCCTCCGTCATCGGCCTGCCGCTGGCCGGCATGCTGCTCTCGCTGGACGGATTGTTCGGCGTGCCGGGCTGGCGCTGGGTGTATCTGCTGGAGGGACTGCCCGCGGTGGTCCTGGGGGTGCTGGTGCTGCGCCTGCTGCCCGATTCCCCGGCTTCCGTGCCGTGGCTGGACGGCGCCGGCCGCGCCTGGCTGACCCGGACCCTGGCGCGGGAAGCCGCCGAGGCGCCGGTGTCGGAAAAGGCCCATTGGAGCATGGCCCTGCGCGACAGCCGGGTCTGGCTGTTCAGCCTGGTCTGGCTGTTCCAGGCGTTCGGCACGATCGGCGTCACCCTGTTCCTGCCGCAGATCGTGCGCGGACTGTCGGGCGGCAGCAACTTCACCGTGACCATGCTGTCGGCCGCGCCCTTCCTGCTCGCCGCCGTGTTGATGTTCTTCAACGGCCGGCATTCGGACGCGGCGCGGGAGCGCCGGCTGCACCTGACGTTGCCGCTGCTCGCCGCCGGCGTCGTGCTGGCCCTCGGGGTAGCGTCGTCGTCGCTGGGCGTCACCTACGCCCTGCTGTTGCTGTCGATCGGGCTGAACTGGTCGATCATCCCGGTGTTCTGGGCCGCCAGCACGGAATACATCAGCGGCGTCGCCGGGGCGGGCGCGGCGGCGTTGATCAATTCGGTCGCCAACCTCGCCGGCCTGACGCTGCCGCCGATCATCGGGCGCCTGCGCGACGCGACCGGCAATTTCGACGCCGCCTTGCTGATGGTGGCGGCGGCCATGCTGGCTGCCGGCGCGGTCGGCTACATGATCACGCCAAGCCGCCGTCCCGCCGGCGTCGACTGAGGTCCGCGGCGTTGCCCGAATCGTGCCGGCATGGTTTGCTCTCGTACCAAACAACCTCGCTGCCGGCCCGGCTGGGTTGACGTAATCAGATAGGCCAGAAGCCTGCCCCGGCCGGTGGCCGGTTGGCACCAGGGAGAGAACCAACATGGAAGTCAGTGCGACAACTCTGCACGAAATCGAGCCGATCGAAAAAGAAACGATAAAGCGGGTAACGTGGAGGCTGATCCCGCTGCTCATGCTCGGCTATTTCTGCGCCTACCTGGACCGGTCGAACGTCGGCATGGCGGCGACGACCATGGTCAAGGATCTGGGGTTCTCGAACGCGGTGTTCGGCTTCGGCGCCGGCCTGTTCTTCTTCGGCTACTTCCTGGCCGAGATCCCGAGCAACCTGATCCTCAACAAGATGGGCGCGCGGCGCTGGATCGCCCGCATCCTGATCACCTGGGGCATCATCGCCGCCCTGACCGGCTTCGTGTGGAACGAGTCGAGCTTCTACTGGAACCGCATCTTCCTCGGCCTGGCCGAGGCCGGGTTCTATCCGGGCGTGGTGCTGTACCTGACCTGGTGGTTCCCGTCGTACTATCGCACTCGGATGATGGGCATCTTCCAGTCGGCCAGCGTGGTCTCGCTGTTCATCGGGCCGCCGATCGGCGGGCTGCTGCTCTACATGAATGGTATCGCGGGCCTGCACGGCTGGCAGTGGCTGTACATCATCGAAGGCTTGCCGCCGGTCATCATGTGCTTCGTGACCTATTTCCTGCTGACCGACCGGCCGAAGGACGCGATGTGGCTGCCGGAGGAACAGCGGATCTGGCTGCAGAACCGGTTGGACTCCGAGCAGGCGCAGCGCGAGGCGGTGCGGACCTACTCGCTCGGGCAGGCCTTCAGCAACCCGAAGATCTGGCTGCTGACGCTGGCCTATTTCGGCAACAACGTGTCGGGCTATGGGCTGGTGTTCTTCCTGCCGCTGATCGTCAAGGGGCTCGGTGTCGGCACCGACTGGATCGGGCTGGTCAGCGCGCTGCCCTACCTGTGCGCCTTCGTGGCGATGATCGCCTGGGGCTTCCATTCCGACCGTACCGGCGAGCGGACCTGGCACGTGGCCGCCGCGTTCCTGACCTGCTCGGCGGGACTTGGGGCCTGCATCATCATCGGCGTCGACCACCCGGCCATCACGATGGTCGCGCTGTGCGTGGCGCTGATGGGGCAGCAATCGATCGCGCCGGTGTTCTGGTCGATCCCCAGCGCCATGCTGACCGGCGTTGCCGCGGCGGGCGGGCTGGCCATGATCAACGCCATCGGCAACCTGGGCGGCTGGCTTGGGCCGTCGGTCTACGGGATGGTGAAGGATGCGACCGGCAGCACCAACCTCGGGCTGCTCTGCCTGGCGGCGGCGCCGGTCATTTCCGCGATCGCGATGGTGGTGGTGGGCCACGATCCGCGGTTGGAACGCATGATGAAGCGCGCCTAGAGACGAAGCGGAACTCGTCTGGCGCCCCGGCGCAAAGCGTCAGGGCGCCAGTTTCGCTGCCACCCGGCGCCGGCGCAGCAGGGCGAGCACGGGCAGCATGCCGGCCAGCACGGCCCATCCCGGCGGCTCCGGCACGTTTGTTGTGTTCAGGAAGTCCAGGTTGCCGCTGAACACCTGACTGTGCAACTCGGCGTCCTGGTTGAGCGAGGCGGCCACCAGCGTCCCGGTCATGATGCCGCCGTTGGTCACCGCCGCCTCCGGCGCCAGCAACGCGCCGGACCAAGCGCTCAGCGACAGGCCGCCGGTTTCGTTGGGCATGTTCCAGATGACTGCGCTCGCGCCGGCGAAATTGTTGAGGTTCGGCAGGCTGGTCGTGGATCCCAGCACGTTGACGATCACCACGTCGGCGCCGTTCAGGTTGAACCCGGCGATGTTCTGCATGTTCGACAGCAGCGAGGCGCTGATCTGGTAGACCGTCACCAGCACGCCGTTGATCAGCGTCGGCGTGGCGTTGAACACGTAGTTGCTGCCCGGGTTCGACGAGATGACCAGGTTCGGGTTGAGCGTCGCGAGCGTGGTCGACAGGTCGGCCAGCGGGTTGCCGAAGGTGCCGGCATACGAGCTGTAGGGAAAGGTGGTGGACAGGGGCTGGCCGGTATAGGCGGTGCCGTTCTGCACGGTGCCGGTATTCGCCCCGGTCACGTAAAGGTTGCCGTCGCTGATCTCCCCGGCATTGCTGCCGCCGACATAGGCGTTGCCGTTGTGGCTCATCTCGATGGTGGCGCCGGAGGCGACGTTGCCGCCGACCTTGATGTCGCCGTTGGTCATGGTGATGTTGTTGTTGACGTTGCCGTAAACCGTGACGGCGCCATAGGACGGCCCGCCCGGGGTGACCGGGCCGACGTCGCCGGCGCAGCCGTTGAAGCAGAAATGGGTGGCGCCGGTGATGCTGCCGCCGATCACGACGGCGCCCTCGGTCTCGGTGCCGGTGGTCAGGCTGCCCGACAGGATCATGTTGAACCCGGAGAGCTCCGCCTGCGCCTCGGCCTCCTCGGTGGCCGTGAACGTGCCTGCCCGGGCCGGCGCGCAGTGAAGCGCCAGCATGAGGAGGACCAGCAGAGGGATCCACCTGGGGGGCATTCAGTCCGTTTCCAAGCTGGGCCTTGGGAAATCCGCGACATTTCCCACCGCACGAGACGCTCTCAATTCTTATAAATATATAACTATTGACGCAAAATGCAAAATTAAATCGTTGCCAGCATGCCAGCCCGACGCTCAACGCCGGGGTTGAAGCCGCCGCCCGGTTGGGGTCACATGTCGGCAAATCCGAGGAGGCCCGTCATGCCAGCCCATCGCTCCCGCACCACCACCCACGGCCGCAACATGGCCGGTGCCCGCGGCTTATGGCGGGCGACCGGCATGAAGGACGGCGACTTCGACAAGCCGATCATCGCCATCGCCAACTCGTTCACCCAGTTCGTCCCCGGCCACGTCCACCTGAAGGACCTCGGCCAGTTGGTCGCGCGCGAAATCGAGGCGGCCGGCGGGGTTGCCAAGGAATTCAACACCATCGCGGTCGATGACGGGATCGCCATGGGCCATGACGGCATGCTGTACAGCCTGCCGTCCCGCGAGCTGATCGCCGATTCCGTCGAATACATGGTGAACGCCCACTGCGCCGACGCGCTGGTCTGCATTTCCAACTGCGACAAGATCACGCCCGGCATGCTGATGGCGTCGATGCGCCTGAACATCCCCACCATCTTCGTCTCCGGCGGACCGATGGAGGCGGGCAAGGTGGTGTTCAAGGGTGAAAAGCGCGCCGTCGACCTGATCGACGCCATGGTGGTGGCGGCCGACAGCACCGTGTCGGACGCCGACGTGGCGGTGATGGAGCGCTCGGCCTGCCCGACCTGCGGTTCGTGTTCGGGCATGTTCACTGCCAATTCGATGAACTGCCTGGCCGAGGCGCTCGGCATGGCGTTGCCGGGCAACGGCACCGTGCTGGCCACCCATGCCGACCGCAAGGCGCTGTTCCTCGAGGCCGGCCGCACCATCGTCGATCTCGCCCATCGCTGGTACGAGCAGGACGACGCCAGCGTGCTGCCGCGCGGCATCGCCAGCTTCGCCGCCTTCGAGAACGCGATGACGGTGGACATCGCCATGGGCGGCTCGACCAACACGGTGCTGCACCTGCTGGCCGCGGCGCAGGAGGCCGGGGTGCCCTTCACCATGCGCGACATCGACCGGCTGTCGCGCCGCGTTCCGGTGCTGTGCAAGGTGGCGCCGTCGCTGGCCACCGTGCATCTGGAGGACGTTCACCACGCCGGCGGCATTTTCGCCATTCTCGGCGAGCTCGCCCGGGCCGGCCTGATCGACCCGTCGGTGTCCTCCGTGCACAGCCGCACCCTCGGCGAGGCGCTGGAGCGATGGGATGTGCGCCGCACCTCGGCGGCCTCGGTGCACGCGTTCTACAGCGCCGCTCCCGGCGGCATTCCGACCCTGGAAGCGTTCAGCCAAGCCGCCCGCTGGGACGCGCCGGACCTCGACCGCGCCGCCGGCGCGATCCGCGACGTCGCCCATGCCTATTCGAAGGACGGCGGCCTGGCGATCCTCTACGGCAACCTGGCCGAGGACGGTTGCGTGGTGAAGACCGCCGGCGTCGATCCCGCCGCGCTCCGCTTCGCCGGCCCCGCCCGCATTTTTGAGAGCCAGGACGACGCGGTGTCCGGCATCCTCGGCGGCAAGGTGGTGCCGGGCGACGTCGTGCTGATCCGCTACGAGGGTCCGAAGGGCGGTCCCGGCATGCAGGAGATGCTGTATCCGACCAGCTACCTGAAGTCGAAGGGGCTGGGCAAGGTGTGCGCCCTGGTCACCGACGGCCGGTTCTCCGGCGGCTCGGTGGGCCTGTCGATCGGCCACGTTTCCCCCGAGGCCGCCGAGGGCGGCACGATCGGGCTGGTGGAGGAGGGCGACACCATCGAGATCGACATCCCGGCCCGTCACATCCGCCTCGCCGTGGACGACGCCGAGATCGCGCGGCGGCGCGCGGCGATGGCGGGGAGGGGGGCGAATGCCTTCCAGCCCGCCAGCCGTGCCCGAAAGGTCTCGCCGGCGTTGCAGGCCTATGCGGCGCTCACCACCAGCGCCGCCCACGGCGCCGTGCGTGACGTGACGCAACTCAACCGGCGCTGACCGTGGCCTACGTCGATCCCGCCTGCGCCGATTGTCCGGCGACCGTGCGCGCCTGCCGCAGCGATGAGGCGGGCGTGCGCGGCCCCGGCTTCTGCCCCAGCAAGGTCGACCCCGACACCCAGGCGCGGGCCCGCGCGTGCTACGACGACCCCGAGACGGCGCGCATGGCCCGCGTGGCGGCGCTGGTGGAGGCCGAGGGCTACTGCAAGTGGACGCGCGTGCAGGAGATCGTGGAATTCGCCAGGCGCATGGGCTGGCACAAGATCGGCATCGCCACCTGCATCGGCCTGATCGACCTGTCGAACGTGCTGGCCGGCATCCTGCGCAGCCACGGGCTGGAGGTGATCTCGGTGGCCTGCAAGAACGGCAGCATCCCCAAGGAGGCGCTGGGGTTGACCGACGCGCAGAAAATCCGTCCCGGCGGCTTCGAGGCGGCCTGCAACCCGATCGCCCAGGCCGAGCTGCTGAACGCCCACGGCAGCGAGTTCAACGTGGTGATGGGCCTGTGCGTCGGCCACGACAGCCTGTTTTTCAGGCACGCGACGGCGCCCACCACGGTGCTGGTCACCAAGGACCGCGTGCTCGGCCACAACCCGGTGGCGGCGCTGCAACTGGCCGACAGCTATTACAGCCACCTCTACGGCCCCCAAAAACCGCCGCCGAAACGGCGCGGCCGCCCATAAATCCGGACCTGGCCGGCGCGGAAAAGGCGGGAATTTCCGAACCGGGCGGAAAACTGGTTTTCCGGACCGCCGCGAACGAGCGGAATCTAACATTTTTCCGATTGCGATTTGACGGCCACAATTTCAATTTCCGTAGGATCTGCGGACAGCAAAATTAATTCGCTGCACGGCAAAATAGGGCGGATTCTGTCATCCATTCGCGGTATTTAACATTGTTGCTCAGCCCACCCAAGCACAGAAAATACGATCCACGTAGAAACCGCCATGGAGAAAAAGAATCATCCACAGCCCGCCGAGGCTCGTCCCAATGGCAAATTAACAAGCTCTAACAGTTCCGGGAGCACGCCGGGGCGTGGCTCGAAAGCGTGTTTCACGACCGGTGGTGCGTGGCCAGCAGGATCAGTGTCAGTCCGATATTGACCGCCGCCGCCGCGCACAGCGCGCCCATGGTGCCGGCGGCGCCGAAATGGCGCATCAGCACCGCGCCGATGGCCGGTGAGGCGGCCTGGGCGACCAGCACGGGCAGGGCCAGTTTGCCCATCAGGGCGGCGTATCCCCCGGCGCCGAACAGCGCCAGCGGCACCGTGCCGCGGGCGATCGCGCGGACCCCGCTGCCGGCGCCGTAAAGCAGGATTCCCGCCGCGATCATGGCCGGTGCGCCCATCAGCATGGCGAGCCCCGCGGTGACGCCGAGGGTGGAGATCACCAGGGTCCAGATCGGATGGTGCCGTTTCCCGAACGCCACTTCCAGCGCGCGGGCGCCGACCTGGGCCGGTCCGAACAGCGCGCCCAGTCCCACGGCCTCCGCCAGGCCCAGGCCGCGGGCCTGCAGCAGTGTCAGAAGGTGCACCGAGACCACCGTGGTGATGACCGAGGCAAGGGTCATGATCGCGGCGAAGGTGACGATGGCGAACCGCCGTCCCGGCGGGTTGCCCGCGGCCCGGGCGGGCGCCACCTCCGGTGCGGCGCGGTCCGGCCGGTGCGCCGCCTCGCGCGGGAAGCCGACGGCATAGAGCGGCAGGATGACCACCAATGCGATCGCGGCGTAGATCAGGCAGGCGCCGCGCCAGCCCGCGTGTTCGACCAGGAAGGCGCTGAGCGGCCAGCACACGGTGCTGGAGAATCCGCCGAACAGCGAGACATTGGCGATCGCCGGTCGCGCCTGTTCGCCGTAGACCCGTCCGAGCGCCGCGAAGACCGGGTCGTACAGTCCGGCGCCCATGGCCAGGCCGAGCACCGCCCAACCCGCCACGAAGACGGGCAGGGCAGGGGCCAGCCCGATCGTCACCAACCCGGCGGCCAGCAGCCCGGCGCTGGCCATCAGCACGGGCCGCCCGCCCCGCGCTTCGATCAACCGTCCGACCGCCGGCGACACCAGGCCGGAAATCAGCAGGCCGAGCGACAGCCCGCCGACGATCCATTCCATCGGCCAGCCCGTGCCGGCGGCGATCGGTTTGGCCAGCACCGCGATGAGGTAGTACGACGATCCCCAGGCCAGGATCTGCGCCACGCCCAGCGTGGCGACCACGGCCGTCCGCGACGGCTGGCCTTTTCCCTCGCTCAGGGGAAGGCCGCCTCCGCTGCGCCATCTTTTACTGCATTTACAAGGCAGTGGACACCTAGAATGGCATTATCTTTCAGCTCGTCGCGGATGGAGATGTCGTCGAGGGGGCTGGCGTGGGTGCCTTCGGGGGTCATGCAGCGATTCGATGTTGGCTACGTTGGAGCAGTCTGTTCCCCTGATGCCGTGGTCCGTCAACAGTCGGCCGCCGGAGAGACCACGAGCGACGGACGCCGTTTGCCAGCGCTCCCCAGCCGGCCGCCGGATATTATGGAGGCCGAGAGCGCCTGATGCCGTGGTCCGTCAACAGTCGGCCGCCGGAGAGACCACGAGCGACGGAC
>CAYWOW010000006.1:0-17819 GCA_964459005.1 uncultured Acetobacteraceae bacterium | reverse complement strand
GCCGTTTGCCAGCGCTCCCCAGCCGGCCGCCGGATATTATGGAGGCCGAGAGCGGTGGAACGCGTTTTCCTGCGTTCCACCGCTCACGGTTTCCATAATATATCTTATGCGATTTATAGGCGTGCGAATCCGGCGGTCAGCCCGCCGCCGAGGCCCTCTCCCCCAGCGCGTCCTGAATGCGTGCCAGGTGCCGCACCGTCTCCTCGCGCTCCGTCAGCAGTACCTGGACGGTGACCGCTTGGTCGCTGCGGCGCTGCAAGGCCGTCTCCATCGCCCCGTGCGTCGCCGCCAGCGCCGCGTTCAGGCGCTCGTCGAGCGATGCGGCGAAACGACGGCAGGCCTCGTCCACCTTCTGGCGCAGCGTCCATCGAAGGTCTTCCACGTTGCGCCGCGTCAGCGCCTCCGCTTCCGCGCCGATCCGGCGGCGGTGCCGTCTGGCGGCGCCCGGGACGAATGGCTCGAAGGCGCCCACGGTCAGGCTCGTGAACGTCTCCGTCCGCCCATCGACGACCCATGCCGTAAGCCGCGGCAGTTCCGGTGGATCGTCGCGGTCCGAGCCGTCATACGGCAGATCCATCAAGGCCGCGGCGGTCTGCCGTACCGATTCGACGAGCCCATCCGCGCGGTCCTGATGCCGTGCCAGTGCCGCCAGCAGCGCATGTTCGATGTCTTCGACAACCGCGCGCTGGCCCGGCCCGAACAGCCCCGGCACCAGGGCGGCGAGCGCGGCCCGTGCCCCGGTCAGGTCGCCGCCGTTGTCCAGCGCCGCCTCGCCCGCCACGCGCAGTTCCGCTTCGGCCTGTCGGCTCAACCGCTCCGCGGCCTCTTCCAGCCGTGCCGACAGGCGTCGCCGATCGCCGGCGATCTGGTCGGCCGCCGATCGGCGCTCGTCCTCGAAGCCGCCGAGCGCCGCCTCGAAGCGGGCGATCCGTTCCGCCAGTTCCTCCAGCGGCATTCGCAGCGCGCGCAACTCAAGCTCGATCTCCATGCGCATGGCGCCGACCACGCGGCCGGCCTTGGCCGCTACCGCCGAGGCCAGCACCTCGGCGTCTTCCCCGTCGATCAGGTCGGCCAGATAGCCCTCGATCGCCGCCAACCCGCTGGCCGCCAGCCCGTCCCTGTCGTTGACCAGCCCGGCACGCAGCCCGGCGCGCGCCGAGGCCGGGAAAATCGCCACATCCGCCGCCAGCCCGGCCTGCTCGGTCAGCACCTTGCGCAGGAATTCGACCGACCGGGCGCGGTCCGCGTCGTCCACCGTGTCGGATTTGTTGAGCACGACTGCCAGCCGGGCCACCGCCGGCCCGATTTCGGCCAGATAGAGCCGTTCCGCCTCGGTGATCGGCGGGTCGGGCGACACCACGAACAGGGCGACATCGCACTCCGCCAGCGCCGCCCGGGCGGTTTCGGTGTTGTGGCGCAAGGTCGAGCCGATGCCGGGCGTATCCAGCAGCACGACGCCCCGCTCCAGCAACGCCGCCGGCATCCCCGCCTCCACCCGCGCCAGGCCGAGGTGGTTCTCCGGGTTCCCCTGTTCGGTCACCAGCGCCGCGAGCTGGGCCTGCAGGTCGGCCACATCGCCCGGCGTCCGTTCCTCCACCGTCCCGTCCAAAAACTCCAGGCGCAGAACGGGCGACGCGGCATACGACAAGAAGGTGGCCAGCGCGGTCGCCGGCAACACGCCGATGGGCAGCACCGGTACTCTCAGCAAGGCATTGAGCAACGAGCTCTTGCCGCGCTTGAACTGGCCCAGCACGGCGACTTGCAACCTCGCGGCAGCCAGTCGCCCGGTCAGCGCCCGAAGCCGCGCGATGCGCGCGATTTGCGTCGCAGTGGATTGATTTTCAACATAAACAATCGCCTCCGCGATCAGCTCGGCAACGCTCGCTGACATGTCCCTTCCCTACGCGGTCGTGGCCGGAGGAAGCCCATGGGGCGGCGATCCCGCGTCGTATTGCGCCTGCGGCGCCTCCAGCAGCACGCGCGCCGCGCGCCAGGCGGCCTCGCGCTCCTGCCTGTTCACCGTGCCCTGGCGGGCGGCGTCCTGCTTCAGGGCAAAGCGGCTGGCGTCTTCGGCCACGCGTTCCATCAGCGTGGCCTGCCGGCGCAGCAGTGCCGCCGTCTCGGCGCCCGGCAGCGACGCCACCAGCAGCCGCAGATGCGGCAGGCAGATCGCCGAACGGACGTGCGCGGCCATGACGCCGTCGCGCCGGACCACGGCGGCGAGGCCCTGCACCGCCGCCGCCTCAGCCTGCCGCGCCACCGCGCAGGCCGGGCAGCGCCCGCCGTCGGGCAGCAGGCCGCCGACCAACCCCGCGGCCTGCGCTGGGTTCGGCGCGGCGGCGGCGATGCGGCGCAATTCCCCGGCCTGGTGCCGCAGCACCGGGCCCAGGGCGGTAGCAGCCTCGCGGCCGGCCGCGACGGCCTCGAACTGCTGCGCATGCGCCCGGCAGAAGCCGCCGCGCGCGGCCAGCTCGGCCTGTGCCTGCGGGCTGCCATAAAACTCCGCCTGGATGCGGGTGAAGAACGGCCACATCGCATCGGCGATCCCGGCACAGACCTCGCAATCCGCCAGCAGCGCCGGCAGCGGAGGCTCCTCCGGGAGCGCCACGGAAGCCGCCGTCCTGGCCCCGGTGACGCGCGCCCGCAGCGCGGCCAGGCGGTCCGCCACGGCCCCTGCCCCGGGCAAGCTCGCGATCCGGTCGCACATCCCCAGCAGGAAGGCGCGGCGCTGGTCGTGCACCAGGAAATCGACGAGGGCGGATTCCAGCGCGGGCAGGCCGCTCGCCGCCAGCGCCGCCGCGTTTCCGGCCTGCCGGGCCGCCAGCGCATCGCGCGCCGATAGCGGGAACAGCCGCAGTTGCGACCCGGCGCCGAGCCGCGCCGCCTCGCCGCGCACATGCGCCAGGGCCTGCGCGCGCGCCGGCGCATCCGCCGCGTCCTGCTTGTTCAGCACCACGAACAACGGCCGCCCCGCCGCCCCGGCCCAGCTCAGCACGTCGGCCTCCTCCTCCGACAACGGCCCGTCGTGGCTGGTCACCAGAATGATCGCGTCGGCTTCCGGCAGGAACGACCGGGTCGTGCGGGTATTGGCGGCGATCGACGAGCCGATGCCCGGCGTATCGATGAAGGTGAAGCCGCGGCGCAGGAATTCGGCGGGCAACTGCACTTCCGCCACGCTGATGCCGCGATGGTTGCCGGGGTTGCCGCGTTCGGTGATGTGGGCGGCCAGTTCCGACAAGGCGATGTCCATGAACAGGCTGGTGCCCCGATAGTGCAGCACCGCCTTGGCCTCGCTGCCGTAGGTCACCTCGGTGATCACCGAGGTCAGCGGCACCACCCCGGTGGGCAGCCGGTCCATGCCCAGGATGGCGTTCATCAGCGAGGTCTTGCCGCGGCTGAACCGGCCGACCAGGGTGATGTTGAAGCGGTCCGCGGCCAGCCGGGCAAACAGGTCGCGAAACCCGGCGGAGTCGCCCGAACCGGCGAGTTCGCGCAGGATGGCCGACAGCTCGAATTTCCAGGTTTCGTACGATCTCAGGTCCATGGCGCCCCGCGCGATGTCAGCCGGTGTTCAGGCCGGAAAAACGCTCTTGTACAAGTCTTCGCCAAAGCTCGTTGGCAGCGGCTCTCCCTCGGCCAGCTTGAATGTCCGCGTCCCGTCGGCCCGCCTGTCGGCCCGCAGAAACAGCACGTTGCCGCGCCGCGTTCGCCAGAAACCTTGCGCCAGCTCATAAAGGTGGGTGACGCAAACGATTTTCGCTCCCGTCTCGATCAAGGCGCAGAAAATCTGCCGTGCGATTTCCGACCCTTCGCGCTCGTTGGTGGCGGCGAAGGATTCGTTGAACAGGATCATGGAACGCGGCGTGACGTGGTCGACGATATCGCTCATCCGGCGAAGCTCCTCGTCGAGTTTTCCACTCTTCATGGCGGCATCCTCTTCCCGCCGGTAATGGGTGAAAATTCCCTCGTAGATACTCGAGCAGAACGCCTCGGCCGGCACGAACATCCCACACTGCATCATCAACTGAGCCAGGCCGACGCTGCGCAGAAAAGTCGATTTGCCGCCCTGGTTGGCGCCCGTCACGATCACGAGGTCGGGTTTGTCGGCGTTCGCATCGGTGCCGACGACCCGCCCCGGCACGGTCAGCGCGAGGCAGCCATCGTAGAGCCCCTGAAAAGACAGCCGGCGCTCGTTGGCGGCCACGGGCACGGGGAAACAAAAGGGTTCGCCCTTTCGGGTGAGCCGTTCGTGCAGGCCGATGCAACCCACATAGAACGCCAGTTCCGTCCGCAACATGCCGAAAAAGCTGTGGACATGATCGGCGGACCGGGCGAGCGCGCTGGCGGCGCCGCTGATCCCCTGGTCGCACAGTTCCGACAGCGCCCTGCCGCCGGCCTCGTCGCGCGGATGCAGCGAGAATGCAAAAACCGGCGGCCTGGGCGCGAACAGCCGCGCGAGCCACCCTCCGGCCCGCGCCGCGGGCTGGCGCAACACGTAGCGGCGCGCCTTGTTGCCTTTGTCCAGCCCGGTGCTGAGCACCATCCCGTGGCGGAACTTCAGCCGCGCCAGGTGGTATTCGATCTCGCTAAAACAGGCGTCGTCGAGTTCGCGCTTCACCGTTGCGAAGAACGCGCACCATCCCTCCGAGCGGAAATTCCCGGCGCTGGCGTGGGCGATCTTGCACAACTGCCTGAGCATGCCGAGGAACGCCTCGATCATCGCGACCGACCGGCGCAGGACGGTGCCGGGATGATTGGCGAGGATACTGCCCAGATAATGCCGCTTTTCCTCTTCGACCGCCCGCCCGGCAACGCCGTAAAGGTCGCGCACGACGCCCGGGTTTTTCAGGCAGTCCCGCAGCACATCCTGCCGATACAAAATATCGCCGATGTCCTTGTCCAGCCCCGACAGCACGACCCTCCGGGCCACTTCGAAGACGAACTTGTCCTCGCCTGCCATCGCCCCGAACAAGGTGTCCAGCGCAAGATCCTTCGCCAGGGCCTGCTCATTCCAGCGCAATGGCCCGCGCAGGTCGAAATCCCGGTCCGGATACAGCAGATGGACTTTCACGGGCCGGTGCGTTCCTTGATCATGGCGAAGGTCAGCCGGTATTTCTCCGCAATCGACAGGGCGTAGGACAGGCCGTCCGCCGGCCGGCGGACGATTTCATAGGTGCGCAGCGCCGGATTGTCGGGCAGCACCGTGCTGACCATGCTGACGGTCTGCTCGCCCAGGGACGCCAATTCGTCGATGAAGGTCACCCAGACGCACAGCAGGTCCAGATCGATTATTTTCGCGGCTATATTCTTGCTCAGCGCAATCGCATCCCGCAGCGTGGTGGAGGTGAAAATCTCGTTCATGATGATGATGCTGTCCGCCGTGGCGCGGTCCAGGATCTGGCGGATCCGGATCAGGTCATCCTGAAGTTTTCCCCGCAAATTGTGCATGTTCTCTTCCCTCTCGAAGTGCGTGAGAAGGTTGTCGAACAGGAAAAGCTGCGCGCGCGTGCCGGGAACCGGACATCCCAGGCTCGCAAGATAGTGCAACTGCCCGAAAGTGCGGGCGAAAGTCGTCTTGCCGCCCTGGTTCGGACCGGAGACGATGATGATGCGCTCCCGCTCTTTCAGGTGAAAATCGTTGCACACGGGGATCGCATGTTCGCCGAGCAGCATGCCCGCCAGGGCAAGGTCAAAACCCCGGTCGCTGAACACCTCCTTGCATTCCCGGACGATCCGCGGGTAGCAGAAATCCAACCCGACCTTCCGGAAGCGGTCTATGTATTCCAGATACGAAACATAGAACTGGATCTCCCGGTCGAAGGTAGCCACCGTTTCGTCCAGATAGTTTTGGTTTCCGGTGCAGTAATTCGCCAGATCGGAAAACAGGTCTTGGTATAGCTTGGCGACCTGGTCCAGAATGTTCGCCTCGATGTGATTCATTTCTGGAGAATCCCGGAAACTGAAGGCGTAATCCTTGACGGCACCTTGCTTGAATCGCTCGAACGTCGCCTCGACATCCAGGCTGTAGTCGCGTTCGCCTTCGAACTTGCCGACCTCGACATGCGTGCCGTTGATGCGCACGCGGTAATGGACCGCGGCAAGCCCGGCCGCGAGCCGCTGCGTCCACTCTGCCAGCGCGGCGAAGGGCGCGGAGGCGGCATACGCGGTGACGTATTCGCGGAAATCCCGCAGCCCCCGCGCGGTCAGTACCGCCGCCGACAGGTCCGCGACCAGGCCGGTCACCGCATCGCAATAGACCGCCACCGCGTCGAGGAACCAACGCTCCTTCTGGCGCTGATAGTGCAGCTTTCCGGAGCGGGCCAGATGCTGGCGCATGTCGCGCAGGCCCTCCGCGAACCGGCGGACGCCGCCGAGCAGCCCGGCATCTTCGAGATCCCGCATGATCTCGTGCCGGTATTCGATGACATCGATGTCATGCAGGGAAACGTGGAAGAACCCGGTCAGGTCGTATTCCTCCTTGCCGGCGGTGATGCCGGCAACGATCTGATCGAGGTTGAGGTCACCGAAGAACCCGGGCTCTCCGGTCCCCACGTTTGCCATGCCATCAGGTGCGTGCGGAAAAAGGATGCTGCGGAAGGTCATCGTCCCCTGCCGGGGCGATTTCCGACCCGGTTCCGTGGCCCAGCCGGCGATGCCTCAAGTAATTTGTCGGATAATCCGGGTTGGGAAATCGCCACGGCCTGCCTCCCTTCCCGGGCGCTCCCAGGATGGATCGTATTGGCAGGGGTCATCAGCCCAAACGGCGATTGCGGGGAACCCCATCCCCTAACACAGTGATGCTAGGCGTAGCCTTCGGCCCAAGTCAATCTGGCCGCTCGCGCGCCGGCCCCGGCGGCTGCCGGGGACCGGTGCGCGAAAACCAGTTCAGAACGGGCTGCTGTAAACCGCGGCAGCGCCCAGTTCCCGCTCGATTTCCAGCAGGCGGTTGTACTTGGCGATCCGCTCGCTGCGGCACAGCGAGCCGGTCTTGATCTGCCCGCCCCCCATCGCCACCGCGAAGTCGGCGATGAAGCTGTCCTCCGTCTCGCCGGAACGGTGCGACACGACGTAGCGCCAGCCCGCCTTGCGGCACATCTCGATCGCCTCGATCGTCTCGGTGACCGAGCCGATCTGGTTCAGCTTGATCAGCACCGCGTTGGTGGCGTGCTCGGCGATGCCACGGGCGATGAAGCGGGTGTTGGTGACGTAGAGGTCATCGCCGACGATCTGTATCCGCCCGCCCAGCGCCGCGGTGTGCGCGGCGAAGCCGGCCCAGTCGTGCTCGCCCAGCCCGTCCTCGATGGACAGGATCGGATAGGTGTCGATCCAGCGCTTGTAGAGCGCCGTCATTTCCGCGCTGGTTTTCATCCCGCCGCCCGACTTCTTCAGGTTGTAGCCGTCGCCGTCAGCAAAGGCGCTGGCCGCCGGGTCGAGCGCGATGCCGACGTCCTTGCCCGGCGTCAGGCCGACCGCCTTGATCGCCTCGACGATCAACTCGCAGCCCGCGTCGTTGTTCGGCAGGTTGGGCGCGAAGCCGCCCTCGTCGCCGACCGCGGTGGACAGGCCGCGCTTGTGGATGATGCTCTTCAGCGCATGGAACGTCTCGGCGCCGTAGCGCAGCGCCTCGCGGAAGTTCGGCGCGCCGTGCGGCATCACCATGAATTCCTGGAAATCCAGCGAGTTGTCGGCATGGGTGCCGCCGTTGATGACGTTCATCATCGGCACCGGCAGCCGGCACGCGCCCGCCCCGCCCAGGTAGGCATAGAGCGGCAGCCCCGCCACCTGCGCCGCCGCGCGCGCCGCCGCCATGGAGACGCCGAGGATGGCGTTGGCGCCGAGCTTCGACTTGTCCTGGGTGCCGTCGAGTTCGATCATGATGCGGTCGATCTGGCCCTGCTGCGACGGGTCGAGCCCGCGCAGCGCCGGCGCGATCGTCTCGACCACATTGGCCACCGCTTTCAGCACGCCCTTGCCGCCGTAGCGCTTCTTGTCGCCGTCGCGCAGTTCCAGCGCCTCGTATTCGCCGGTGGAGGCACCGGACGGCACGGAGGACTGGGCGACGGTGCCGTCGCTGAGGGTCATCGTGACCCGGACCGTGGGATTGCCGCGCGAGTCCAGAATTTCGAGGGCATCGATAGCGGCGATACGCGCTTTCATGGGTTCTCTCCGAGGGTGAAGCCGATTGGCATAACAATCCCCTTCCCAACGGCGACCGCCGGCGGGTCGGGCGAAACTGACGCGCGATTATGGCACAGGCCGCCGTTCATCGGTCCTTACGTGTGGGCTCAGTCGCCCTGCGCGGGGATCGTGGCTTCCTGGCTGGCGGCGCGCGGCCCCTGTCCCACCTCGGGGCTGACGCCGTCGGGCAGCGCCGGCTGGAACCAGCGCTGGGCGATCAGCGTCGGCACCACGGCGCTGCCGATCACCGCGGTCACCAGGATGGTGTACTGCGACTGGTCGATGATGTGGTTGGTCAGCCCGAACAGCGCCGAGATCGACCCGAAGGTGAGCCCGGTGGACATCATCAGCGTGGTGTACATGCCCTCGCGCGGCACGAAGCTGAAGGCCCGGGTCAGCGGCAGGATGCCGACGAACTTGGTCGCCATCTTGATCGCCAGGAAGGCCAGGATCAGGCCGCCCGAGGCGATCACCGCGTGGATCTCCACCAGCGAGCCCGCCCGCAGGAAATAGAACGGGGTCAGCAGCGAGAAGGCGATGGTGCGCATCCGGCGGGCCAGCTCGCGGTTGCGCAGAAAAGTCGGCGCCAGCACCATGCCGACGAGATAGGCCGGCAACACCGCCTCGCTGCCCGCCACACTCGCCAGACCCCCCAGGAACAGCAGCACCAGCGTCACGAACTTGGTCTGCGGCTCGCTCACCCGGTCGCCCAGCAGCACCAGCAGCCGCGGCGCGTAGCGGGCCAGCAGCCACAGCGACAGCACGGTGACCGCGACGAAGCCGACCAGCCGGATGTCGTAATTGGCGAACACCAGGCCGAGCGCCAGCACCGTGCCGAGGTCGTTGATGAAGCAGGCCGCCAGGATGACCTTGCCGATCTCGGTGCGGTTGAACCCGGTCTCGATCATCACGGCGTAGACCACCGCGACCGAGGTGGTGGACAGCGATATGCCGGCGATCTGCGCCTGCGGCCACGGCCAGCCCACGACGAAATGGGCAAAGCACAGCACGCCGATATAGGGGGCGAAAAACCCGACGAGTCCGATGCCCAGGCTTGCCCAGAGATGGCGGCGCACCACCTGCGGGTCGATTTCCGCGCCGGCCAGGAAGGTCAGCAGGATGGCCCCGAAGCCGGCGAGGAAGTTCACCCAAGGGGCCAGCGGCAGCCCCACGACATTGCCGGCCACCGCGCCCACGACGATTTCGATCAGGGCGACGGAAATCGCCACGCGGATCGAGACGACCGAGGCGACCAGCGCCAACCCGATCCACAACGCCGATGCCAGCCAGACATTGTCCACGAGAGCCTCCTCCATACCAAGGCGCCGCGGGGATCACCCGTGGTCGCACTGAAAGATACGTTGAGGAGGCAAATGCCGACCCCACCGCACACTGACGCGGTAGGGGTCATCAGCCCTCCGAGAGGGCACTTTTGGGGAACCCCATCCCCGTGAAGCAGCCATCAGACGATAGGGCGGTTGGGCGCCCGGTTCAACCCCCGGTGCGGAGCGCGCCCGTCAATGGCGCATCAGCACCGGCATGTCGGCGTGCGCGAGCACGTGGCGGGTCACCCCGCCCAGCAGCATTTCCCGGATCGGGCTGTGGGCGTAGGCGCCCATGATCAGCATGTCCGCGCCCAGGTCCCGGGCGCGGCCCAGCAGCAGGTCGCCGAACCCGCTCGAGTCGATCGCCAGCACATGCAGCGTGGCCGGCAGCCCGTGCTCGACCAGCACGGATGGGATGGTGGGGCTCGCGGCCCCCCCTCGCACCCCGGCGAGCAGCAGCACTTCCTTCGTGCCGCTCAGCAGGCGCAGCGCCGGCACCAGCGCCTTCAGGGTGCGCGGGTCGTCGCGCCACGCCACCGCGACCCGGTCGCCGAAGATGTCGGGTGGACCGTCCGGGGGCACCATCAGCAGCGGCCGATCGGTGCGAAACAGCGCGGCGCGGAAGGCGTCGCGGGTAGCGTGGTTGTCGGTGGGCATGGGCCGGGCGATGACGATGAAGTCGGCCCGGCTGCCGCGCGCCTCGACCGCGGCGGCGACGTCCGTCCCGTCCGGCAGGTGCTCCCCCGGCATGTCCGGTGCCGGTGCCGTGGCGGCGCCGAACTCGAGCATCCGCACCCGCCCCTGCCCGCTCAGCGTGCCCAGCCGCCGGGCCGCGGCCACCAGGCGATCCCGGCGCGAGGGATGCCCCGACACGACCAGAATCACCTCCGCCATGGCATTTCCTCCTTGAGCGTGATCGCCCGAATCGGAATCGGCAGAGGGCGTGAATCACGCGATCAAACAAACAACTAGAGCATGATCGCTTCGTCTATCAGAAGTGATCGTGCTCTAGTGGCGCATCAGGATCGGCAGATCGGCGTGTGCCAGCATGTGCCGGGTCACCCCGCCCAGGACCAGTTGGCGCCACGGGCTGTGGGTATAGGCGCCCATCACCAGCAAATCCGTGCCCAGCGCGTGCGCCTTCGCCAGCAGTTGCTCGCCGAACACGCCGGCGCCGACCTCCAGCACATGCAGCGTGGCCTCGATGCCGTGCTCGGCGAGGATCTCGGGCAGGCCGGGCGCCGACTGACCCGCGCGCACCCCGGCCAGCACATGCACCTCGCGCGCCCGCGACAGCAGCCGCAGGGCCGCGAGCACCGAGCGGATCGTCCGCTTGTCGTCGCGCCAGGCGATGGTGACGCATTCCCCGAACGGCACGGCCGGGCCGGGCGGCACCATCAGCACCGGCCGGTCGGTGTCGAACAGCGCGGCCTGCAGCTTAAGCCGGTCGGGCACGTTGTCGCGCCATGCCGGGCAGTTGAGGACGAGGAAGTCCGACCGCCGCCCCCACTCGCCGACCAGGGTGTCGGCCGGCCCTTCGACGTCGACCCATTCGACCGCCACCGCGGCGGTCCGCGCGGTCTCCGCCCAGGCCTCGAAGGTGTCGTGCAACGCCGCCACGCGGTCCTGCTCGCGGCTGCGGATCTGCAAGGCCTGGTAGCTGGTCAGGATCTCCTCGGTCGGCATGATCGTCGACTCGGGCAAGACGCGGACGGCGAGCACGTTGATCCTGGCGCTGCCCATCAGGCTTGCCAGCCGGCGCGCGGCGGCAAGGGTCTGGTGGGCCGACTCAGGATGCTCAACCACGGCGAGGATGACGCCGGACATGGCCTGCTGCCTCACTGTCAGCCCCGCACCGCGACCAGGCGCCAGGGCGACAACGAAACTACCCTCAGCCCCGGCGAACGGCAATCCAGCGCGGTTATTCCGGCGCCTCGATCAGCATGCCGTCGTAAGCCGGCTCGATTCCGGCGGGCAGGCGCGAGCACAGCCAGGCCCAGTCCATGTCCTGGCCCATATGGGTCAGAATCGCCCGCCGCGGCCGCACCCGGAGCACCCAGTCCAGCACCCGGTCGAGCCAGGCGTGGGTGTGATGCTCGGCGCGCTGGAAGCATCCCACCACCCAGGTATCCACTCCCTCCAGCACGGCGAAAGCGGCCTCGTCGAGGTTCACCGCGTCGGTCGAATAGGCAAACTGGCCGCAGCGCAGGCCGAGCGACCGGGTGAAACCGTGGTCCTGGTCGAAGGTGGTCACATGCAGCCCGCCGATATCCACCACCTCGCCGGGTTTGATGGGGTGCGCCACCAGAACGGGCCGGTAGAAGCCGGGGGGCTGCCAGGGCCGGAAGGCGTAGCCGAACCGCTGCTGGATATCCGCCAGCGTCCCCGCGGTGCCAAAAGCTTCCAGCGGCCGGCCGGCGATGCGGTTGAGGACGCGCAGATCGTCCAGGCCGAGGATGTGGTCGGCATGGGCATGGGTGAACAGCACCGCGTCGATCCGGCCGATGGCGCAGTCCAGCAACTGGCCGCGCATGTCCGGCGAGGTGTCGATCAGCAGGGTCGCGCCCCGGCCCTTCAGCACGAAGCTGCACCGGGTGCGCCGGTTGCGCGGCTCGTCCGGGTCGCAGGCGCCCCAGTCGCCGCGCCCGTCCGCGCCCCCGATGTGCGGCACCCCGGCCGACCCGCCGGTGCCGAGAAGGATCGCGTGCAGGCGGTTCATGCCGCTTTGGCGAACAGGCGCCGGAAATTGGCGGTGGTCTGTCCGGCCAGCGCTTCCGGCGTGATGCCCTTCACGCCGGCGAGGACGCGGGCGGTCTCGGCGACCCAGGCCGGCTCGTTGCGTTTGCCGCGGAACGGCACCGGCGCCAGATAGGGTGCATCGGTCTCCACGAGCACTCGGTCGAGCGGAACGTCACGCGCTATTTCCCTGAGTTCATGTGATTTCGGGAAGGTGAGGATGCCGGAGAAGCTGATGTAGCCCCCGAGCGCCAGCGCCGCCTCGGCCAGCCCCCGGCCCGAGCTGAAGCAGTGCAGCAGGAACTTGAACGGACCCACGCCAGCCCATTCCTCTTGCAGGATAGTCATGATGTCCGCGTCGGCGTCGCGGGCGTGGATGGCGAGCGGCAGGCCGGATGCCGCCGCCGCCCGCACATGGGCGCGGAAGCTGGCCTGCTGCACCGCGCGCGGCGCCTTGTCGTAGAAATAATCCAGGCCGGATTCACCGATCCCGATGCAGCGTGGGTGGGAAGTCAACGCGACGATCTCTTTTATTTCAGGAACAGGCTCTTCGGCGGCGTGGTGCGGATGCACCCCGACCGTGCACCAGACCTGGGGGTAGGCCTCCGCGATGGCCATCCCCTGGCCAAAGGTGGTCAGGCGGGTCCCGATGGTGACCATCTCCGCCACCCCCGCCGCCGCCGCGCGAGCCAGTACCGCCGCGACCTCGTCCGGCCCGAAATAGTCCAGGTGGCAATGAGAATCGATCAACATCGTAGGCTTATGCGCCAGTATCGCTATAGCGTGGAAAGACCCCCTGGGGCGGCGGCAGCACGGTGCCGTCGGGCAGCGGGACAGCCAGCGCCGCGAGATCGCGCGCGTCGGCCGGCACGCCAAGCTGGTCCAGCATCTTCGCCATGCTGTCCGGCATGAAGGGCTGCAACACGGTGGCGATGACGCGCAGCACGTCGGCCAGCACGCGCAGCACGGCGGCCATCCGCTCCCGGTCGGTCTTGGCCAGCGTCCAGGGAGCCTGGTGGTCGGTGTAGCCATTCCCGGCGCGCACCACTTTCCACACTTCCTCCAGCGCCTCGTGGAAGGCCTGGCGATCGATGGCGTTGCGCAGCAGCCCCGGCAGCGCGTCGGCGGCGGCGAGGATGGCGGCGTCCTCCTCGGTGGGCTGCCCACGCGGCGGCAGGCGCTGGCCGCAGTTGCGCGCGATCAGCGGCAGCGTGCGCTGCGCCAGATTGCCCAGCCCATTGGCCAGTTCGGTGTTCAGCCGCGACACCAGGGCGCGGCGGCTGAAGTCGCCGTCGCTGCCGAACGGCACCTCGCGGAGCAGGAAAAACCGCACCGGGTCGAGCCCGTAGGCGGCGACGAGATCGGCGGGCGCGATGACGTTGCCCAGCGACTTGCTCATCTTCTCGCCCTCGATGGTCCACCAGCCGTGGGCGAACACGCGCTTGGGCGGCGCCAGGCCGGCGGCCATCAGGATCGCGGGCCAGTAGACCGCGTGGAAGCGCAGGATGTCCTTGCCGACCATGTGCAGGTCCGCCGGCCAGAAGCCGGCGCGCGGCGCGTCCGGGTCGGGCCAGCCGGTCGCGGTGACGTAGTTGTTCAGCGCGTCCAGCCACACGTACATCACATGCGCCGCGTCGTCCGGCACCGGGATGCCCCAGCGGAAGCTGGTGCGGCTGACCGACAGATCCTTCAGCCCGCCGCGCACGAAGCTCAGCACCTCGTTGCGCCGGCTGGGCGGGGCGATGAAGTCGGGGTTCTGGTCGTAGAATGCCAGCAGCCGGTCCTGCCAGGCCGACAGCCGGAAGAAATAGCTGGGCTCGACCACCCACTCCACCGGCGCGCCAGAGGGTGCGACGGTGGTGCCGTCCGGCCGCGTGGTCAGCTCCGACTCGTCGTAAAAAGCTTCGTCGCGGACCGCGTACCAGCCCTCGTAACCGCCCAGGTAGATCTCGCCGGCGGCCAGCAGGCGGCGCCAGAGTTCGGTGGTGGCCAGCTTGTGGCGCGGCTCGGTGGTGCGGATGAAGTCGTCGTTGGAGATGCCCATGAGCCGGGCCATCTCGACGAAGGCCGGGCTGACCCGGTCGGTAAAGGCCTGGCTGTCGAGCCCGGCGGCGGCGGCCGCTTTTTCCACCTTCTGGCCGTGTTCGTCGGTGCCGGTGAGCAGGAACACGTCGAACCCGTCGAGCCGCTTGAAACGCGCCAGCACGTCGCAGGCGAGCGAGGTGTAGGCGTGCCCGATGTGCGGCACGTCGTTGACGTAATAGATCGGTGTCGTGACGTAGAATTTTGGTTTCATGAAACTCTCGGTGCGGTGCCGGCGAGCAGACCGAGGCCGGTCACGATGGCTTGGCGGCGGTCGAGGTGAAACGCCTCGGTCTCGTCCTGCAGGTGGCACAGCCCCTGCCACACGTCGACCCAGTCGGCAAGGGGCCGGGCGCCTAGCAGCCTTGTCTGATCGGGATCGGCGCGGCCGGCCGCGGCGTCGCGCACTGCGGTTGCCAGCGTGCCGCGCAGCAGGTCCATGAAGATGCCGAACGCCGTCTCGTCGCGCCCCACCGCGTCGGCGACCGTGTGGGCCCGGCCGACCGTCATCTCGGGCAGCTTCTCCAGGGCCTGCGACACCACTTCGGCCAGCGCGACCCCGTTGCCCTCGGCCAGCAGCAACGCGCGCCCGGGCGAGCCCTCGGCCATGCCGGCCAGGCGGTCGCGCCGGGCGGGCTCGATGCCGGGCAGGTAGCGGTCGAGCAGCCCCGCCACCTCGGCCTCGGTCAGCGGCGACAGGCGCAGGTGGCGGCAGCGGCTGCGGATGGTGGGCAGCAGCCGGCCGGGGGCGGCGCAGACCAGCAGCAGCACGGTCCGCCGCGGCGGTTCCTCCAGCATTTTCAGGACCGCGTTGGCGGCCTGGGGGTTCATGTCCTCCGCCCCATCCACCACCACCACGCGCCAGCCGCCCTCGGCCGGCGTGAGATGGAGGAATTCCGGGATCTCGCGGGCGGTATCGGCCACGATCTCGCCGCGTATCCGCTTTTTCTTGTCGTCCCACTCGCGCTCGATGGTCAGCAGGTCGGCATGGGTGCCGGCGGCGACCCGATGGAACACCGGATGGTCCTGGGGCAGGAAAAGACTGTCCCCGGCGCCACCGGCGAGCAGGCGGCGGGCGAAGCGGAACGCCAGCGTGGCCTTGCCGATGCCGGCGGGTCCGGTGATCAGCCAGGCATGGTGCAACCGGCCCGCGCGCACCGCCTCGGCCAGCGCCGCTTCTGCGGCGGCGTGGCCGACGAGATGGGGATTGGCGCGCGGATCGGGGGCGGTCATGCGGCATCCTTGCGGGCTGGGCCGCCCTTGCATAGCCCAGAAAGCCAGGATTCAGGGAGAGCATGAGGAGAAATATGGATTGCGCGGGCCGCGCCGGCGCCTTGCCTGCCCACCCAAATTCCCGCCATAATCAACCGTTTCGCCCGACCCGTTTCCAAAGGATCAGCACCATTCCCA
This sequence comes from uncultured Acetobacteraceae bacterium, assembly GCA_964459005.1. Lineage (GTDB taxonomy): Bacteria > Pseudomonadota > Alphaproteobacteria > Acetobacterales > Acetobacteraceae > Rhodovastum. The sequence goes on along the minus strand of CAYWOW010000006.1, from coordinate 2,088 downwards.
TTCTGTCCGGACGTATGAGCCAGCTTGGCACCGAAGCCGCGTTCGAAGTGCTGGCGCGGGCCAGCGCGTTGCAGCGCAGCGGCCGGAGCATCGTCAATCTCTGCATTGGCCAGCCCGACTTCCCGACCCCCGACCATATCGTCGAGGCCGGGCGCAAGGCGCTGGCCGACGGCCATCACGGCTACACGCTGGCGAACGGCATCGTGCCGCTGCGCGAGGCGGTGGCGGCCGACCTGCATCGCCGCCACGGGGTCAGCGTGTCGCCCGAGCGGGTGCTGATCGTGCCGGGCGGCAAGGTCACCATGTTCTTCGCCATCATGATGTTCGGCGAGGCCGGCACGGAAATCATCCATCCCAACCCCGGCTTTCCGATCTACGAAAGCGCGATCCGCTTTTCCGGCGCCACCCCGGTGTCGATGCCGCTGCACGAGAGCAAGGGCTTTTCCTTCAGCGCCGACGAAGTGCTGGCGCTCATCACGCCGCGCACCCGGCTGCTGATCCTGAACAGCCCGGCCAACCCGACCGGCGGCGTGGTGCCGAAAAGCGAGCTGGACGCTCTGGTCGCCGGCCTGCAGCGCCATCCCCAGGTCGCCATCCTGTCGGACGAGATCTACGGCGAGATGGTCTACGACGGCGCGCACGTCAGCCTGCTCAGCTACCCCGAGCTGACCGACCGGCTGATCCTGCTGGACGGCTGGAGCAAGTCCTATGCGATGACGGGCTGGCGGCTGGGCTACGGCGTGTGGCCGGAGGCACTGGTCGCGCACGCCGAACGGTTCGCCATCAACAGCCATTCCTGTGTCAACGCGTCGGCGCAGTATGCCGGCATCGCCGCCCTGACCGGATCGCAGGAGCCGACGCGGCGGATGGTGGCGGCGTTTGCCGAGCGGCGCGCCTATATCGTCCCGGCGTTGGGCGCCCTGCCCGGCTTTGGCTGCGCCAGCCCGGGCGGCGCCTTCTATGCCTTCCCCAACATCACCGGCACCGGTTTCGATTCCCGGACGCTGCAATCGCGGCTGCTCGACGAGGCCGGCGTGGCGACGATTTCCGGCACCAGCTTCGGCGACCTCGGCGAGGGCTACCTGCGCTTCTCCTACGCCGCGAGCCTGGAGGCCCTGCACGAAGCGGTCGGACGCATCGGCGACTGGCTGGCGCGCCAGAACACGGACGCCAAGGCGCGGCAGGCCGGCTGAACAACGCCGGGGCGCTGCGCTCGACCCTGTGACGCGGTCATAAAGTGTAGCTTATCCACACGCGTACGAGACCTCGGAAAGGCCCCTGACCTCGGCACGGGCACCCACACCGGACTTGACAGCTGTGACCCGGCATGCCGACGGGACCCCGCCTGTTTGGCGATTCCGGTTGCAAATTCAGCTTTGTGCTGCCGTTTTAGGGTGAACTTCTGGTTTGGTGCGTATTCACAGCGCGCTATCGTTCTGTGCCATTCGCCACGAAACGGCGACACGAGCCGATTGCATTGCCCGCCGGTGCCGTTGTGCAGAAGGAGCGTCGGTCAGTCGGCGACCTTGCCTATGGCGCATGCCGGCGCCGCGCCGTCCCTCGAAAGTGACAGTCGAAGCACGGCTTCGCCCTCTTGCTGCTCGTTGCCCAGGGTCAAGGCTTCGCCGTCGATCATCAGCGCATATGACTCGCGGCTGCCCAGGAACACCTGATAGCCGGGCGACGGCGGTCCTTTAGGCTTGGCGGGGGAAACATCGGAGCGCAAAATCACCGTTCCGCTCGACAACATGCCGACCTCAATCTCGTCCGCCAAGGCGACGACACCCGCGCCGGCCTGCGATCCTGGAACATCGCGCAAGAAACTCTTGGCGATGTCGCGCGCCAGGACGCCGTTCGCGGAATCATCGACGAAGGCGCGGTCGAGCATCAGCGCCATGGTCAGGATGTCGCCGTGTGCGTCGGTCATGACCTCGACCGCCACCACTCGGTGGAACTGCTCTCCGTCCGGCCTGAATCCCAGCGCTTGGCCGCCGCCGCACGGTTGGCTCGTCGTCTGCGCCAAGTGGAACCAAGTGAAAAATTCGTTCGTCTGGGCCACGGCGAGTGGTTGGCCGATGAGGCCATCCG
>CAYWOW010000005.1:1536-60579 GCA_964459005.1 uncultured Acetobacteraceae bacterium | reverse complement strand
GATCCGCGCATAGATCTCCGGCGCCACCGCGAGATACCCCAGCTTGGCCAGCCGGCGGCAGATGTCCTTGATGTACTCGTGGACGCCGAAAATCTCCTCGTTCACCAGCACGATCGGGAACGGACCGTCGCCCTCGGGCCTGGCGTAGTACGCCGGCACCGCGCCGTCGGACACCGGCACCTTGATCTCGCCCGCGTCCAGGCCCGCGGTGTCGGTGTGGATGACCTGCGCCTCCACCCGCGTGGTCGCCAGCGTCAGGCCCGTCATCAGACCCGTCATCACGAAACGCCGGCCGCGCGGAAACCGGGTCAGCCCGTCCATGTCGTCCATCGTGTCCTTCATCGTGTGCCTGCCCCTGGAAATATGACGTGAAAATAGAATTACAGTAGCGATGGCGCAACGGTATGGACCCGGCGCCGTCAGGGGTGTAACTTGTTTCGTCCGCGTGTCGGGCAAGGAGTGGGGTGTGATGAGGGCCTCGACCCTCGGCGGCATCGACTGCGACGTGCACCCGGCATTGTCCGGCATGGCGGCGCTGATGCCCTACCTGGACGCCCATTGGCGCGAGCAGGCCAACCGCCTCGGTGCCGACGGTCTCGATCTGGCGTGTTTCCCGCCCGGCGTGCCGGCGCATGGCCGGCCGGACTGGCGCCCCCCCGGGGGCGGCAAGCCGGGCGCCGACCTGGCCGCGTTGCGCCGCCATGTATTCGACGGTTTCGGCATCGAGACCGCCATCCTCAACTGCCTGTGCGCCATCGCCGGGCTGGGCAACGAGCCCCTGGCGGCGGCGCTGGCCCGTGCGCTGAACGACTGGATCGCCGCCGAGTGGCTCGACCGCGAGCCGCGCCTGCGTGCCGCCATCGTCATCCCGACCCAGAACCCCGACCTGGCCGTGGCGGAGATCGAGCGCCGCGCCGCCGATCCGCGCTTCGTGCAGGTGCTGGTGCTGGCCGCGGGCGACATGCCGCTGGGCAAGCGGCTGCTCTGGCCGATCTGCGCGGCCGCCGAGCGGCATGGCCTGCCGCTCGCCATCCATGCCGGCGGCATCGCCCGCCACGCCACCACCGGCGGCGGCTGGCCGTCGTACCACCTGGAGGACTACGTCACCACCTCGCTGGCCTTCCAGGCGCAGTTGCTCAGCCTGGTCAGCGAGGGGGTGTTCGCCCAGTTCCCCGGGCTCACCGTGGTGCTGCTGGAATCCGGTTTCACCTGGCTGCCCGCCTTCCTGTGGCGCGCCAATGCCACCTGGCGGGCGCTGCGGGCCGAGGTGCCCTGGGTCGACCGCCCACCCGCCGACATCATCCGCGAGCACGTGCGGGTGACGCTGCAACCCGCCGACGCCCCGCCCGAGCCGCGCGACTTTTCCCGCCTGATCGAGCAGCTCGGGACGGACCACATGCTGCTGTTCTCGACCGATTATCCGCACTGGCAGTTCGAGGGACGCGAGGCTTTTCCGCCCGGCTTCCCGGCCGGGTTGCGCCGTCGCGTGCTGGTCGACACCCCGCGCCAGACCTATCCGCGCCTGTGCCCCGAGCCCGCCGAGGAGACCCCCGCATGACTCCTCCCGATGGGCCGCCCCCGGTTGCCCGGCGCGGCAAGCCGGCCCGCGCGCCCTCCCGCGTGATCGACTGTGACATCCACCACGCCCCGCGCTCGATCGAGGACCTGCACCCCTGGCTGTCCCGGCGCTGGCGCGATCACCTGGGCCACTACGGGTGCCGCCAGCCCACTGCCGTCGCCGGTCCGCGGACCGCGGAGGCACGCGCCGACGCCTGGCCGCCGAATGGCGGGCCGCCGGGCTCGGACCTCGACTTTCTGCGCGCCCAGGCGCTCGACCGTCACGATATCGCGTGCGGGCTGCTGCATCTGCAATTCCCGCAGGGCATGGACGAGCGCAATCAGGAACTCGGCGCCGCGCTCTGCCGGGCCTCGAATGAATGGGTGGTCCACCACTGGACCGGCCCGGAGAAGCGTCTGAAGGCCGCCATCATGGTGCCGGCCGAGGACGCCGAGGCGGCGGTGGAGGAGATCGAACGCTGGGCCGGCCATGGTGGTTTCATCCAGGTTGCCATGCCGACGCGCGCCATCGAGCCGCTTGGCCGGCGGCGCTACTGGCCGATCTATGACGCCGCCGCGCGCCACGACCTGCCGATCGGACTGCGCGTATCCGGCCACAACGGCCACGCCGTCAGCGCCGCGGGATGGCCCAGCTACGACGTCGAGGCCCAGCACGCGGCCGCGTTGACGCAGCAGGCGGCGGTGGTCAGCCTGGTCACCGAGGGCGTGTTCGAGCTCTATTCGTCGTTGCGCGTGGTGGTGCTCGGCGCCGGTTTCGCCTGGGTGCCCTCGTTGTGCTGGCGCTTCGACCGCCACTGGGAGCGCATGCGCGATGAGGTGCCGCACCTGACGGACCGGCCGTCGGAGACGATCCGCCGGCATTTCTGGTTCACCACCCAGCCCGCCGAGGCGCCCGAGCGGGCGGAGGATCTGCGCCGGGTGATCGACTGGGTGGGCTGGGACCGCATCCTGTTCGCCAGCGGCTATCCGCGGCGGGACATGGACGATCCCGAGCAGGCCCTGCCGATCCGGCTCACCGAGGAGGAGCGGCGGATGGTCTTCGGCGGCAACGCACGGGCAGTCTACGGACTGGCCTGATTACAGCCCGGCTCCTTCGCCCGCGCGGCGCGCCGGGCCGGTCCGGGCTGGCGCTGTTCCGGCGCCATTTTTCCGCCACCGGCTGCGGTCGCGTATGCTATAGCGCCCCGCCGACGCCAGGGGCCGGCGTGAGCGGTGATCGGCGGTCTGGCCGCTGCCGGCCGGCCCGGGGGCGAGGCCAGGGGACCAGCTAGTTGAGCCAATCGCACGACCAGACGCAGCACGGTTCCGGTCCGGCGGGCCCCCAGGCCGGCCGCGTGGATCCGCTTGCCATCCGTGTCATGGCCGTGAGCGCCGTCGCGCAGTACCACAGCGTCCACCTTGACCCGGACACGCTGCACCTTGCCCCGGGCGTTGCCCCGACCGGCCAGCAGTTGCTGGCATGGGCCCGTGCCGGCGGCCTCAGGGGGAAGTCGGTCCGGCTGAACTGGCGCCGCCTGATGAAGCGACCCAACGCCGGGCCGGTGGTGCTGCTGCTCGCGGCCGGCGGCGCCGCGCTGATGATGCACGCCGACCGCGCCCGCAACATCGTCTGGCTGCGCGACCCCGCCACGCCCCGCGACCAGGACGGGGTGCCGGTGGACGAACTCCGGCTGCGCCAGGTCTGGTCCGGCGAGGCGCTGCTGCTCGATCCGCCCGCCGACGCGCCACGGCAAGCCCCGCTCGGCCTCGGCTTCCTGGTCCGCCTGGTGATGGCGGAACGGTCGCTGATGCGCGACGTGCTGATCGCCTCGCTGGTGCTCAGCTTCCTCGCCTTGCTGCCGGCCATGACCATCATGGTCGTGCTCAGCAAGGTGATGATGTACCACAGCACGGCCACCCTGGGGATGATCAGCGCCCTGCTCGGCCTCGCCGTGGTGTGGGAGACGCTGCTCAGCTACGCGCGGCGGCGGATGATGAACGTGGTGGGGACGCGGGTCGATACCAGGCTCAACACCATGGTGTTTTCCCGCGTGCTCGGCCTGCCGCTCGATTTCTTCGAACGGCGGCAGACCGGCGCGATCCTCTACCAGATCAACCAGGTCCAGAAGATCCGCGATTTCCTCACCGGCAAGCTGCTCACCACCATGCTCGACCTGGTGACGGTGTTGGTGATGCTGCCCGTGATGTTCTACCTGGACGCCACGATGACCTGGATGATCATCGCGCTTGGCGGGCTGTGCGGCGCCATGATCCTGCTCTTCCTGGGCCCGGTGCGCCGCGCCTTCGCGCGCTGGCAGATGGCCGAGATCAAGCGTTCCACCGTCATGCTGGAGACGGTGCACGGCATCCGCACCGTGAAGTCGCTGTCGATGGAGCGCCAGCAGCGCGAGGTGTTCGACCGGGTCACGGCCGAATCCGCCGCAGCCAAGGAAAAGCTCGGCTACATCAGCAACTGGCCGGACAGCCTCGCCACCGTTATCGAGGCCATGATGATGCGCGGCGTGCTGATGGTCGGCGCGCTGATGGCCCTGATCGAAGGCCGCGGCAACCTGGGCGTGCTGCTCGCCTTCATGATGCTCGGCGGCCGGCTGGCGAACCCGCTGGCCAACATGGCCCGCCTGATCGACGACCTGGAGGAAGTGCGCGGCGCCATCATGATTGCCTCCGACGTGGTGGACAACCGCCAGGAAGTGGCCGCGCCGAACCTCGGAAGCCGGCCGGAAATCAGCGGGGCGATCCGCTTCGACAAGGTCGATTTCGGCTATCCCGGCACCCGCGCGCTGGCGCTCGAGGGAGTCAGCTTCTTCATTCCGGCCGGCAGTTCGGTCGGGCTGGTCGGGCGCTCCGGCTCCGGCAAGTCCACCGTCACCCGCCTGCTGCAAAGCTTCGCCAGCGGCTACGAGGGCGCCATCGAGATCGATGGCCACGAGATCCGCGGCATCAACATGGAATACCTGCGCAGCCAGTTCGGCGTGGTGCTGCAGGACAACTTCCTGTTCCGCGGCACCATTCGCGAGAACATCATCGCCGGCCGCCCCGGCCTGACGTTGGCCGATGCGGTCGCCGCCGCCCGCCTGGCCCGCGCCGAGGAGTTCATCGAGCGTATGCCGGACGGCTACGAGACCGTCGTCGAGGAAGGCTCGCCCAACCTCTCGGGCGGGCAGAAGCAGCGCCTGGCGATTGCGCGGGCGTTGATCCACGACCCGCGGATTCTCATTCTCGACGAGGCGACCTCGGCGCTGGACCCGGAAAGCGAGGCGCTGGTGAACGCCAACATCGCGCGCATCGCGCAGGGCCGGACCATGGTGGTGGTGTCGCACCGGCTGTCGTCGCTGACCGAGATGGACCAGACCATCGTGCTCGACCGCGGCCGCGTCATGGACGTGGGGCCGCACCACGAACTGGTGGACCGCTGCCAGGTCTATCGCCAGCTTTGGCTGCAACAGATCCGCCACATGGACACCTCGCGACCGGTGATGCCGGCTGCTGTGTTGGCCCCGGGGCAGTGAGGAGGCGGCGGACATGAGCAAGCCTCCGGCGCTGGTGAAGGCGGGCGGGCGGGCGCTGGCGGGGCGGCGTGAGGCGGTGGGGCAGGCGTTGCTGGAATACCAGTCGCCGACCGCGGAGCTGATCGCCCGACCCGTCACGATGACGTCGCACGTCACCATCTGGGTGATCGCGGCGATGTTCGCGGTCCTGCTGGGCGCCATCACGCTGGTGCCGATCGACCGGGTGGTGAAAACGTCGGGCAAAGTGACGGCGACCGCCGGCAACCTGACGGTGCAGCCGCTGGACATTTCGCTGGTGCGCTCGATCGCCGTCCGGGAAGGCCAGCTGGTGCATGCCGGCGACGTGCTGGCGGAGCTGGACCCGACCTTCGCGGCGGCCGACGCGGGCTCGCTGGAGAACCAGGTGGTCAGCCTGCAGGCGGAGGTGGACCGGCTGACGGCGGAGACGCAGAACCGGACGTATCTGTCGGACGGCACCCCGGCGGGCCAGTTGCAGTCGATGCTGTTCGCGCAGCGGCACGCCGAGCAGAGCTTCAAGGTGGAGAACTACGCGCAGAAGATCGAATCGCTGCGGGTGAAGGTGGCGCAGGCCGCCTCGGACGTGATCTCGTTCACCGAGCGGCTGCAACTGGCGCAGGACGTGGAGGCGAAGCGGCGCGAGCTGGAACGTTTTCAGGTGGGCAGCCAACTGGACCGGTTGCAGGCCACCGACACGCGGATGAACATCCAGGCGCAGTTGGCGGAGGCGCGCTCGAACCGGCGGGGAGCGCAGCGCGACCTGGACGCGCAGATCGCCGAGCGCGACGGCTATCTGCAGCAGACCGCCGCCGAGACGGCGGAGCAGTTGACCGAGCAGGGGCGCAAGCTGGACGACGCCAAGGAGCAGCTGCGCAAGGCGACCCTGCGGCGCAACCTGGTGCGGCTGCGCGCCGAGCAGGACGCGATCGTGCTGCGGGTGGCGCCGGTGAGCGTGGGCACGGTGATGCAGTCCGGCGATCCGTTCATCGAGCTGGTGCCGCTGGACACGCCGTTGCAGATCGATGCGGTGGTGGACGGGCAGGACGTGGGCTTTGTCCGGGTGGGCGATCCCGTGACGATCAAGTTCGACACCTTTCCGTACGCGCTGTACGGCACGGCGATCGGGACGGTGCGCTCGGTCAGCCCGGACAGCTTCAAGGACCCGGAGGCGGCGCCGTCGAAGAATACGGATTTGCGGCCGCAGGAAGGGGAGACCGGGGTGCTGTTCTTCCGGGCCAGGGTGTCGATCGAGGAGGTGCGGCTGCACGATCTGCCGGAGGGGACGCGGATCGTGCCCGGGATGCCGGTGCAGGCGGACATCCGGGTGGGCCAGCGCACCGTCCTGACTTACCTGATGTCCCGCTTCATCCCGGCCAGTTCAGACCGCATCCGCTAACCCTTACAGCCCCCGTCGCAGCTCGAGCAGCCCGAACACGGCGAGCGCCAGCCCGGCCGCGCGATCGATCCAGCGCCGCGTGCGCGGCCCCATGGCGTGGCGGAACAGACCGAGCGCGCCGACGAGGGCGCACCACCACAGCAGCGAACCGGCGAACACGCCGCCGACCGTCGCCGCCGCGACGCCGGCATCGAAGCCCGAGGGCGGGGCAAGGGCGGTGAAGATGGCGGCGAAAGTGATGATCGTGGGCGGGTTGGTCAGCGTCAGCGCCACCGCGCCGGCGTAGGCGGCCGGCCAGCTTGCCGCGGCCACGGTCGCGGCCGGCCGGGCCTGGTCCTCCATGCGCACCGTCCTGGCGCCCAGCCAGAGCAGCAGCAGCCCGGCGGCGACGTGCAGCGGCCGCTCATGGGCGAACAGGAACGACGACACGCCGGCCAGCCCGAGGGCGGCCACCGCGGCATAGATGCCGTCGCCGGTGGCGATGCCGAGCCCGGTGGCCATGCCGGGCCGCCAGCCCAGGGCGAGCGTGCGGCGCATGCACAGCAAACTCATCGGCCCCACCGGCGCGGCCACGGCGAGGCCGAAGCCGGCCGCCTTGAGGGTCAACAGGAACAGCGCCATCGGAGCCGCTATTGTGCCACCGCCGCCGACCATGGCGAGGCGGCGTCGCTGATGCCGGTGCGGGTGCCGTCGGGGTATTGCACGATCAGGTTCGGGCAGGCGAAGTTCACCGGCACGGCGCCGTGTTCGACCACTTCGGTCGGGCCGGACCGGCGCAGGGCGGCCACCACGTCCTCGGGCATGCGGGTGTCCACGCTGACGGTCTCCGCGTCGGAGACGTCGATGCGGGGATGGTGGGCGGCCTCGTCGGGGCTCATGCCGAAGTCGGTGATGCAGGCCACGGTCTGTAGCACCGCGGCCATGATGCGCCGCCCGCCGGAGGCGCCGGCGGCCAGCACCGGGCGGCCGTTCTCGCGCACGATCACCGGGCACATGTTGGTCAGCGGCCGCTTGCCCGGCCCGATCGAATTGGCTTGGCCGGGCCGCGGGTCGAACCACATCACCCCGTTGTTCATCAGCACGCCGGAGCCGGGCAGCACCACGCGGCTGCCCATGGAGGAGAGCAGGGTGGTGGTCATCGCCACCATCGTGCCCTCGGCGTCGCACACGCTCAGGTGGGTGGTGCAGGTTTCGCCCGGCGTGGGTTCGTTCTCGCCGAGGCCGGCCAGGCGTTCGGCGTAGGCGGCCTTCAGCGTGCCCGCGAGGTGGACGTACCAGGCGGCGTCCGGCGCGCTGCCCCAGGGGGCGCCGCGCATGCCCTCCAGCACCCGCGCGAGCGTCGGCGCCGCGGTCAGTCCGGAGGCGAGTTGCAGCGTGCGCCCGCCGCGCCATGCCACTTCGATGGGTTCGAGCACGCGGGCGTGGCACTGGGCCAGGTCCTCGGCGGAGAGCACGCCGCCGAGGGCGCGCACGTCGGCGACCAGCGAGGCGGCGACGTCGCCCTCGTAGAAGTCGCGCAGCCCCGCCCGGGCCAGGTGCTCCAGCGTGGCGGGCAGGTTGCCCAAGGTGAAGAAGCCGGGCGCGCCCTGATAGGGCGGCACCGGCGGCAGCCCGTTCGGCAGGTAGATGCGCGCGCTCTCGGGATAGCGCCGCAGCACCGCGGCCGACAGCGCCACTTTCAGGCAGGTGTACCAGTCCTGCGGCAGGCCGCGCCGGGCCAGCGCGATGGCGGGGGCGATCACTTCGGCCAGGTCCAGCCGGCCGTAGCGGCGGAGCAGGTAATCGTGGCCGGCCACGGCGCTCGGGATGGCGAAGGAGAGCGGCCCGTGCGCGTTGGCCTCGCCGGCGACCTCGGGCCAGGGGAACAGCAGGTCGCGGGCCATCCGCCCGGTCAGCGTGAAGCTGGCGGGGCTCAATCCGTGCGGCGCCACCGGCCCGAAGTCCACCACCTCCGCGCGCGGCTGGCCGGCCCGGTGAACCAGGGCGAACCCGGTGCCGCCGAGGCCCGAATTCCACGGCTCCACGGTGGCGAGCGCGAGCGCGGTGCCGACCGCCGCGTCGATGGCGTTGCCGCCGGCGTCCAGGATGGCGACCCCGGCATCGGCGGCGCTCTGGACCTGCGACACCACGATGCCGCGCCGGCCGGTGGCCGAGGGCTTGGTCAGCCGCCAATGCTGGGTGAGATGGGGTTTGGGTGCGTAGTGCATGGAGGGATCCTTCCGCTGACGAATGGTCAGCCAGCGCCGCGGATTGTGCAATCCCCCGCCGCCCGTCAGATCAGTTCCTGCACCGTGTTGAGCAGTTCGGCGATGCCGAACGGCTTGCGCAGGAAGCGGTCCTGCGGGCGCAAGCCGGACATCAGGGTGGTGGGGAAATGTCCGGTGATGTAGAGGACCTTCAGCCCGTCGATGCGCGCCCTCAGCGCCTCGGCCACCGCCATGCCGTCCAGCGGGCCGTCGAGCATGAGATCGGCGATCAGCAGGGCTGCGCCGGCATGGCTGTCAGCATCGGCCAGCACGTCCTCGGCCGATCCATAGGCCGCCACCTGGTGCCCGGCGGAGCCCAGCACGTCGCCGATGGATGCGCGCACGTCCGGGTCGTCGTCGAGCAGGATCAACCGCGCCGGACGCGGTGGCGCGCGCGGGTCATCCCCTGGGTCAGGTTCGCCGGACGACGACATTGGTTACCCGATCCGTTATCACTGAAACGGCCTGATGACATATCCGCAATAATAAACAAAACCGACAATACCACGGCGCCCGGCGAGACTGGCACGGGGCTCGCATGTCTTGCAAATACAATCAACAGTGCCCCGGAATGCCGCGCCGGGGGGCCTCAGACGACGGCCAGGTCCCTGGGCTGAGCTCCCGGAAACACCGTGTCCAGTTGCCTGGCGTCGAGGCCGTAGAGCCGCCGCAGCAGGCCGCCGAACATCGCCCGGTAATCCGTCAGCACCGGAAAATCGCGGTTCTGGAACAAGCTCGCCGCCTCGACGCGGACCTGCTCGCCGGCCATCCGGCCGCCCCGGACCGCGCCGCCGATCACCCAATAGGCGCTGCCATGGCCATGATCCGTGCCCTTGTCGCCATTCTCGCGGAAGGTGCGGCCGAACTCCGATATCACCACGACGACGGTATCGTGCCACGCCTCCGGCCCGATCTCCTCGACGAACCCGGCCACGCCGCGGCCGAGTTCGGCGAGCCGGTCGGCGAGGTAGCCGGTCGCGCCGCCCTGGTTCACGTGGGTGTCCCAACCCCCGACATCGACGAAGCCGAGGTTGAACTGCTCGCGCATCAGCCGCCCGATGCGCCGCGCCGACAGCTCGAGGCCCTTGGGCGACACCGCGCCCCGGTTGGCCGCCAGCATCTCCTCGGAAATCGACCGGGTGACGTCGTCGCGCACCGTGAAACCCTCGGCCACTGAGGCCGCCAGCGGGTGATGCCCGTACATGCCCTCGATCAGCCGGACCTGGCGGTCATCGACGGCCGGCTTGCCGACGGCGTTCAGGCCGATATTCGGGATCGCCGCGCCGCCGCGGAAAATCAGCGGCAACTGGTCGGTGAACGCGATCGGCCGGGTCGCGGTGAGCACGCCGGCCAGCCGGCTCATGAACCCCGAGCGGTAATCCCGGCTGCCGTGCACGGGCTGGCCGAGCTCGATCGTGTCCTGGGTCTCGAAATGGCTGCGGGTGAGGTCGTCGGTGCCGGCGAAGGGGACGAAGGCGATCTGCTTCTTCTGCCACAGCGGATAGATCGTCTCCGCGAGGGCGGGATGCAGGCCCCAGTCGGCATCCAGCGCCAGCGCCGGGTCGGCGGCGCCCGAGCCGGGCCGGGGCACCGCCAGCGCGGGGCGCGACTGGTAGTAGAAGTCGCTGGAGACGGGGATCACCACGTTGGCGGCGTCGTAGGCGCCGCGCAGGAACACCACCAGCAGCCGCGCCCCGGCGGCGGGTGCGGCCCAGACGCGGCCGGCCACGGTGAGCGGCCCGAGGACGGCGGTGGCGGCGAGCAGATCGCGGCGGCGCATCGGCTTTGCTCCGTTCAGAACATGAATTCGGGACTGCACAGGAACAGGAAATTCCAGTCCTGGGGCGAAATCGCCTGATCCAGCGCGGCCAGCGTCGGCGGGCTCAGGGTGGCGCGCAGGTCGGTGAAATAGAGCGCGTTCTGGAGCTGCGGAAAGGCCGGCTCGCCGGCGAACATGCCGGCCGGACCGGCGCCGATCTGGCGCGCGATCTCGAAGCGGACGGCCAGTTGGCCCGGCCCGTTCCAGGCGTCCGAGCGCAGCGAATAGCCGTCCGGGGTGGCGTGGTTGTAGAGGCCCTCGGCCATCCGGTTCAGCCAGTTCTGGATCGGCAGCGTGTTGACGACGCGCTGCTCGCCGTAGGCCAGGCGCACCGCCGACAACACGTAGTGCACGGGGTCCTTGAACTTGCCGCCCGCGGCGGCGAATTCCGGCGACCGGAACAGGGTTGCCAGCACCGTCGCGATATCGCCGTCGGAGTGCAGGAACGCCTGCGCCATCCGTTCCACCAGCGCCGGCGGGGGGTTGTCGGAGACGAAGAAAATCGCCAGTTCCCGCGCGATGTGGCGCGCGGTGGCGGGCTGGCGGGCGAGAATGTTCACCACTTCGTCGGCCTCGGCGAGACCGCTGCCCTTGATGGCGTGGCCGAGGAAGACCTTGTCGCCGTAGTCGTGGCGGGCCGGGTTGAATTCGAACAGGCCGTCGCGCACGAGCTGATCGCGCAGTCGCGGCGCCAGCCTCGGGCCGTCCGGCGTGGCGTCGATGCCGAGCCCGGTCAGGCAGCGCGCGAGCTCCTCGACATCGCGCTGGGTGTAGCCGGAGCCGACGCCCATGGTGTGCAGTTCCATGATTTCCCGGGCGTAGTTCTCGTTGATGTGGCCGGCCGCGTTGGCGGCGTTGTCGAGGTAACGCAGCATCGCCGGGTGGCGCAGCGTCGCCGCCAGCAGGTCGCGGAAGCGGCCGAGCGCGTGCGGGCGGATGGCGCGGTCCTCGTAGTCGCCCACCATGGCGCGGATGTTGGCCTTGTACTGGTGGACATTGAAGTGGTTGAACCAGAACCAGGTCATCACTTCGCGCAACTGGGCCGGGGAATAGAGGTCGCGCAGGATCTGGCGGGTGGCGGCCTGGCGCGCCAGCGCGGTCAGGGCCTGCTGGTTGGCCTGCCGGGCGAGTTGCTTCTCGGCGGGGTCGGTTATCGCCCGCATGGCCCGTTCGCGGGCGGTCGCCTCGGCGACCAGGGCGGACATGGGCTGTTGGGAGACCGGCAGGGCGTCGATTTCCGCCTGCACGGGCGGGGGCAGGCGGTCGTCGGTGGGATGCAGTTGCCAGGCCAGCCAGCGGTCGCGGCCCATGGCGTGCAACTGGGCGGCGGCGGATTCGCTGGCGCCCCAGGTGATCCGGTCGAGCAGGGCGAGGTCGGAGAGGGCGGCGGGCGCGGCGGCATGGGCGGTCACGGCCGGCAGCGCGAGCGCGGCGGCCAGCAGGAACAGTTTTGGCGCGAAGGCGTGGATGGCTCTCATGGTGCCCCTTGTCGAGACCACAGATGGGGCGGGACGGGCGCCGGTCTCAACGCAAAACTGCGTGCGGGGGCGGGGCGGCGGCGCGCCGATTTCCGTGCTCCCGCCTCTGCCCCGGGAGTATTCTGCACCACGGCACGCGTGTAGCCGACCTGGAGGGATCATGAGCGAACTGTTCGAGCGGGGCGTCGCCGCCCACGTGGCCAGCGTCATCATGGCGCACCGCGATGCCGATCAGCCCGGCGCCACCTTCCGCGCCGTCGAGGCCGCCCTGGGCGCCACCATCGGCCACAAGCTGTTCACCGTCCTCGTCCACAACCCGGGCCTGCGGCAGTACCACCGCGCCTATTCGAACCGGCCGGCGGCCTATCCGGTGGGCGCCAGCAAGCCGACCAGCGCATTTCCCATCAGCCACGACCTGCTGGTGGCAGGCGAAGCCTTCATCGGCCGCAACGCCGACGACATCCGGGAGGCGTTCTTCGACCACGAGCTCATTCTCTCGCTGGGCTGCGAGAGCGTGCTGAACATGCCGGTGCGCTGGGCCGGCCAGACCCTGGGCTCGCTGAACCTGCTGCACGTGGCGCACTGGTACTCCGAGGCCGACGTGCCGCTGGCCCGCCTGTTCGCCCAACTGACGCTGCCCGCGATGATGTCGGCCGCGCGCATGTGAGCCCCGCCGCCGCGGGGTGCCGGCCGCCGGCGGGGACTGTATATACCCCGCCATGACCGACGCTCCTCCCTCCGACCTCGTCGCCGAAATCGCCCGCCGGCGCACCTTCGCCATCATCTCCCACCCGGACGCGGGCAAAACCACGCTGACCGAGCGCCTGCTGCGCCTGGGCGGGGCGATCCAGCTCGCCGGCAACGTCCGCGCCAAGCGCGAGCAGCGCAAGACCCGCTCGGACTGGATGAGCATCGAGCGCGAACGCGGCATATCCGTGGTGACCAGCGTGATGACCTTCGAGCACGCGGGCTGCGTGTTCAACCTGCTCGACACCCCCGGCCACGAGGATTTCTCCGAGGACACCTATCGCACGCTGACCGCCGTCGACGCCGCGGTGATGGTGATCGACGCCGCCAAGGGCATCGAGTCGCGCACCCTGAAGCTGTTCGAGATCTGCCGGCTGCGCGACATTCCCATCCTCACCTTCGTCAACAAGATGGACCGCGACAGCCAGGACGTCTTTGCGCTGCTCGACGAGGTGTCCTCCGCGCTGGCGTTGGATTGCGCGCCGGTGACCTGGCCGGTGGGGCGGGCGTCCGATTTCATCGGCACCTACGACCTGCGCCGGCGCGAATACCGAATGGCCCGCGAACTCGCGCAATCCGATCCGCGCTTCGCCGCGCTGGACGAGGAAATGCAACTGGTGCGCGCGGCGCTGCCCGAATTCGAGGTGCCGGGCTTCATGGAGGGGTCGCTGACGCCGGTGTTCTTCGGCAGCGCCATGAAGGAGATCGGGGTGGCGGACCTGCTGGAGGGGCTGGCCGAATACGGCCCCCGACCCCGCGCCCAGGCCGCCGACACCCGCGTGGTGGAGGCGACCGAGGAGCACCTGACCGCGCTGGTGTTCAAGATCCAGGCGAACATGGACCCCCAGCACCGCGACCGCATTGCCTTCGCCCGGGTCTGCTCGGGGCGGCTGGTGCGCGGCATGCGCCTGAAGCAGGTGCGGACGGGCAAGCTCATTCCGCTGCACGCGCCGCAGTTCTTCTTCGCCCGCGACCGCGCCCTGGCCGAGGAGGCCTTCGCCGGCGACGTCGTCGGCATTCCCAACCACGGCACGCTGCGCATCGGCGACACGCTGAGCGAGAACGAGGACCTGAACTTCGTCGGCGTGCCGTATTTCGCCCCCGAGATCCTGCGCCGGGTGCGGCTGGGCGACGCCATGAAGGCGAAGAAGCTGCGCCAGGCCCTGCGCGAGCTGGCCGAGGAGGGGGTGGTGCAGCTGTTCCGCCCGCAGGACGGCAGCCCGCCGATGGTGGGCGTGGTCGGCACGCTGCAACTCGACGTGCTGCAGGCCCGGATGGCGGCGGAATACGGCATCCAGATCGGTTTCGACCCGCCGCCGTTCCAGCTCGCGCGCTGGCTCACCGGCGAGCGCGCCCTGGTGGAGAAATTCGTCGACGACCAGCGCGCCGCCATGGCCGACGATGTGGACGGCGACCCGGTGTTCCTGGCGACCTCGGCCTTCATGATGCGGCGCACGATGGAGCTGAACCCGGGGCTGACGTTCCGCGACATCAAGGACCACCGGGTGGAACCGGCGGCGCTTGCGAAGCCGAATTGACTCGGCCCCCCCACCCGCGTTTGATCGCCCAACATTTCCGATCGCCACAAGGGAGCTAAGGACATGAAGCTACGGTCCGCCATCGCCGTCATCGGCCTGGCCGCTTTGCCCCTGGCCGCGCCGGCCCAGGCCAAGGACGACCTGGTCATCGGCGTCGCCCAGTTCCCCTCCAGCCTGCACCCGTCGATCGACGCCGAGGTGATCAAGAGCTACGTCGACGACTTCGGCATCCGCCAGATCACCGCTTTCGACGCGGACTGGAAGAATACCTGCCTGATGTGCACCGACCTGCCGACCGTGCAGAACGGGCTGGCGAAGTTCGAGGACCACGGCGGCACCAAGGGCATGGCGGTCACCATCAAGCTCAAGCCCGGCCTGAAATGGGGCGACGGCGTGCCGGTGACCACCAAGGATCTGGAATTCACCTGGAAGGTCGGCCGCGATCCGGCCTCGGGCTGGTCCAACCCCAACCCCTGGGACCGCGCCACCTCGCTCGACATCGTCGATGACACCACCGCCGTCCTGCACCTGCCCGGCGTCATGGTGTCCTACAACCAGTGGGACACGCTGCTGCCCGAGCACATCGAGGCGCCGATCCTCGCCAAGGCGGCCAACGTCGGCGACTACATCAAGCAATCCGCCTTCAACCGCGCGCCGACCACGCCCGGCCTGTGGGACGGCCCGTACCGGATGACCCAGTACGAATCCGGCAACCAGGTGGTGTTCGAGCCCAACGAAAACTGGTCCGGCACCAAGCCCGGCTTCAAGCACATCGTGCTGCGGCTGATCGACAAGACCCCGGCGCTGCTGGCGAACCTCGAGTCCGGCGACATCGACATGGTGAACGGCGAGGGCGTCGGGCTGACCATCGACCAGGCGATCGCGCTGCAAAAGAAGGAGCCCGACAAGTTCACCTACATCTTCCGACCCGCGCTGACCTACGAGCACATCGACCTGCAGATCGGCAACCCGATCCTGACCGACGTGCGCGTCCGCCGCGCGCTGCTCTACGGCATCGACCGCAAGACGGTGACCAGCCGCCTGTTCGAGGGCAAGCAACCCGTCGCGGACACCTGGGTCAACCCGCTCAACCCGATGTATTCGCCCGACGTGGCGACATACCCGTACGATCCGGCGAAGGCGAAGGCGCTGCTGGCCGAGGCCGGCTGGAAGCCCGGGTCGGACGGCATCTGCCGCAACGCCAAGGGCGAGCGGCTGTCGCTGGAACTGACCACCACCGCGGGCAACCAGTTGCGCGAACTGGTCGAGCAGGTGCTGCAGAACCAGTGGAAGGCCGCCTGCGTCGAGATCACCATCAAGAACGAGCCGCCGCGCACGATGTTCGGCGAGACCGTGAAGAAGCGCGCCTACACCGGCCTGATCATGTACGGCTGGACCAGCGCGGTCACCGAAACGCCGAAGCGCACGCTGCATTCCAGCCAGATCCCGACGGCGGCGAACAACTGGGCCGGCGCCAACTACATCGCCTTCAACAACAAGCGGATGGACACGCTGATCGACCAGGCCGAGACCGAGCTGGACCCGGCCAAGGGCAAGGTGCTGTGGGCGGAGATGCAGAAGATCTACGCCGACGAACTGCCGGTGCTGCCGCTCTTCTTCCGCGCCGAGCCGCACGTCATCCCGAAGTGGCTGGCCGGCTACACCCCGACCGGGCACGGCGACTTTTCCGCCCTCTGGTCGGAGAACTGGCACACCCGGTGAACCGGCGCGGAACGGACTTGACGGCAATGCCGGTCTGATTGTTTGCTTCCTGCCGAGGCCGGCATACCGGCCCATTGGAGACGAAGGATGATACCTGGGGCCGCCATGGTGACAAGCAGTGGCGGCCCTCTCTTCGTCCGCGCCCCGCCGCGGTCCGCCATTGGTCCCAGCCCGCGCCGGTGGCAGAGTGGGGGGCCGCATCGAGGAAAATGACCGTGATCCGCGCCGTCCTCGTCCCCTGCGCCGCCGCGCTGCTCGCCCTCGCCCAGCCCGCCGCCGCCAGGGACACGCTGACCATCGGCGTCTCGCAATTCCCCTCCAGCCTTCACCCCTACATCGATCCCGAGGCGGTGAAGGGCTACATCCTGGGTTTCGCGCTGCGCCCGGTGACCGCCTTCGACGCGGGCTGGCGGAATACCTGCCTGCAATGCACCGTGCTGCCGTCGATGCAGAACGGCATGGTGATGCCGGAAACCCGCCGCGACGGCACCGCCGGCATGGCGATCACGGTGAAGCTGAAGCCCGACCTGAAATGGGCGGACGGCGTGCCGGTGACCGCGCGCGACCTGGCCTTTACCGCCAAGGTCGGCGGCGACCCGGCCTCGGGTTTCGCCAACACGCGCACCTGGGGGCGGGTGGCGCGGGTGGACATCGTCGATGACCACACCGCGGTGATGCACCTCGACGAGATGTGGGCGCTCTACGACCGTATCCCCTACCTGTTGAGCGAGCACATCGAGGGGCCGGTGTATGCGCGCGCCGGCAGCCCCGGCGAGTACATCAGGCAGACCAGCTACAACCGCGCGCCGACCACGCCCGGGCTCTACAACGGCCCGTGGATGATGACGCAGTTCCAGGCCAGCAACCTGGTGGTGCTGGACCGCAACCCGTACTGGTCGGGTCCGGCGCCGTATTTCAAACGGATCGTGGTGCGCGACATCGAGAACACCGCGGCGTTGCAGGCCAACCTGCTGTCCGGCGACATCGATTTTTCGCCCGGCGAGGGCATGGGCCTGTCGCTCGATCAGGTGCTGGCGCTGCAGAAGCAGCAACCCGACCGGTTCCGCTACATCTACCGTCCGGCGCTGACCTATCTGCACATCGACACCAACCTCGACAACCCGATCCTGGCGGACCTGCGGGTTCGCAAGGCCCTGCTGCTCGGGCTCGACCGCAAGACCATGGGCGACAAGCTCTACGACGGACATGTTGAGCTCGCCTCGGCCTGGGTGGCGCCGAAGGACCCGATGTACGCCGACGACCTGCCGCGCTTCGACTACGACCCGGCGCGCGCCCGCGCCCTGCTGGAGGCGGCGGGCTGGACGCCGGGTCCGGACGGCATCCGCCGCAACCGGCAAGGCGACAGGCTCAGCCTGGAGTTCCGCACCGGCGCCGGCAACAGCGTGCTTGAGCTGATCCAGCAGGTGGCGCAGAGCCAGTGGAAGCAGATCGGCGTGGAGATCGTCATCAAGAACGAGTCTTTCCGTTCGCTGTTCGGCGACTCGCTGAAGAAGCGCACCTATACGGGACTGGCGCTGTATTCCTGGTTGCTGGCGCCGAGCTATCCGCCGCGGCAGCTTTATGCGATCGACATGATCCCGACGCCGGCAAACAACTGGTCCGGTTCCAACTACATGGGCTGGCACAACGCGACGATGGACGTCGCCATCCGCACCGCCGAGACCGAGCTCGACGAAACCGGGCGGCTCGCGGCCTGGTCGGCCATGCAGCACGCCTATGCCGACGACCTGCCGGTGCTGCCGCTGTTCTTCCGCCCCGAGGGCCACGTGATTCCGAAATGGCTGCACGGTTACCGGCCGACCGGGCTGACCGACTACGCGCCGTACTGGGCCGAGGAGTGGCACGCCGAATGAGCCTGTTGGAAGTCGCCGGGCTCAGCGTGTCGTTTCCGCGGGCCGGTGGCATGCGCCGCGTCGTCGCCGGCATTTCCTTTTCCCTCGATGCCGGGCGCACGCTCGGCGTGGTCGGCGAGAGCGGCTGCGGCAAGAGCGTCACCGCGCTGGCGTTGATGGGGCTGGTGCCGTCGCCCGGGATCGTCGAAGGGGCGGTCCGCTTCAACGGGCGCGACCTGCTGGGCCAGCCCGCCGCCGCCTGGCGGGCGCTGCGCGGCAAGGACATCGCCATGGTCTTCCAGGAACCGATGACGGCCCTGAACCCGGTGATGACGGTAGGGCGGCAGATCGCCGAGGCGCTGGTGCTGCACCGCGACGGCATGGGCTGGCACGAGGGCGAGCGCGAGGCCATCGGGCTGCTGGAGGCGGTCGGCATCAACTCCCCGCGCGAGCGCGCGCGCGCCTATCCGCACCAGCTTTCCGGCGGCATGCGCCAGCGCGCGGTGATCGCCATGGCGCTGGCCTGCGAGCCCAGACTGCTGATCGCCGACGAGCCCTCCACCGCGCTCGACGTGACCATCCAGGCGCAGATCCTGGACCTGATGCTGGATTTGCAGGACCGCACCGGCATGGCGATCCAGTTCATCAGCCACAACCTCGCCGTGGTCAGCGAAATCGCGCACGAGATCATCGTCATGTATGCCGGGCGCATCGTCGAGCGGGCGCCCGCCGAGGAAATGTTCGCCCGGCCCCTGCACCCCTACACGCTGGGGCTGATCGCGACCCTGCCCGATCCAGGGCACCGGGTGGCGCGGCTGCCCGTCATTCCGGGCGGCGTGCCGGACCTTGACACCGGTCTGGGCTGCCGCTTCGCCGACCGCTGCCCGCGCGCCGAGCCGGCCTGCCGCGAGGCCGAGCCCGCGGCGGTGGAAATCGCGCCGGACCACGTGGTGGCCTGCTTTCAGGTGCGGCCATGAACGCCGCGGCCGAACTGGTCGCGCTGGACCGCATCAGCGTGCAATTCGACCTGGGCAGCAGCGGTTTCTTCGGCGGCAAGCGGCGGGTGCTGAGCGCGGCGCACGATGTTTCCTTCGCCATCGCCGAGGGCGAGACGCTGGCGCTGGTGGGCGAGAGCGGCAGCGGCAAGAGCACGCTGGGCAACGTGGTGGCGGGGTTGCAGAAGCAGACCTCCGGCACGATGCGCTTCCGTGGTCTCGCGATGGACGCCGCCACCAGGGCGACGGCGCGGCGCTCCATTCAGATCGTGTTCCAGGACCCGTTCAGCGCGCTCGACCCGCGCATGCCGGTGTCCGACATCATCGCCGAACCGCTGCGCATCCAGGGCATCGGCAGTGCCGCCGAGCGCCGCGCGCGGGCGGGGGAACTGGTCGAACAGGTCGGGCTGCCCAGGGACGCGTTGAACCGCTACCCACACGAATTCTCCGGCGGCCAGCGCCAGCGCATCGCCATCGCCCGCGCGCTGGCGCCGGCGCCGGCCCTGATCGTGGCCGACGAGCCGCTGTCGGCGCTCGACGTGTCGATCCAGAGCCAGATCCTCAACCTGATGAAGGAACTGCAGGAAACCCATGGCCTGTCCTATCTTTTCATCAGCCACGACCTGGCGGTGGTGAACCACCTCGTCGATCGGGTGGCGGTGCTCTATCTCGGCCGGCTGGTGGAACTGGCGCCGCGGGAGGAGCTGTTCGGGCGGCCCTCGCACCCCTACACCCAGGCGCTGCTGGAAAGCGTGCCGCGGATCGGCGTGCGCCGGCGCCGCCACCATACCATCCGCGGCGAAATGCCGAGCCCGCTGGCGCCGCCGTCGGGCTGCGTGTTCCATCCGCGCTGCCCGAAGGCGCAAGGCGTGTGTCGCACCGACGTGCCGGAACTGGCGCCGGCGGCGGGACGCCCCGCGCAGTTCGCCGCCTGCCATTTCAAGGACTGATGGGCATGGGACGCTTCATTCTCCGGCGCATCCTGCAGGCCGCCGTCGTGCTGCTGGCGATGTCGTTCGTGATCTACAATCTCATCGGTCTGATGCCGGGCGATCCGATCGATATCATGATCGCCTCCAACCCCGGCGCGACGCCCGAAGTGGTGGCGGCGCTGCGCAAGATCTACGGGCTCGACCAGCCCCTGCTGTTTCGCTACGGCCATTGGCTGTGGGCCGCGCTGCGCGGCGACTTCGGCTTTTCGCGGGTGCATTCCCAGCCCGTGCTGGAGGTGCTGGCGCCGGCGCTGGGACACACCTGCCTGCTGATCTTCGGCAGTTTCACCCTGGCCGTGGTGATTTCCTTCACGCTCGGCATCCTGGCGTCGCTGAACCCGGGCGGCTGGGTGGACGCGCTGGTGAGCCTGTTCGCCTTCGCCGGGATTTCGGTGCCGGTATTCTGGCTGGCGCTGATGATGATCCTGGTGTTCGCGGTGCAACTGCACTGGTTCCCGGCCAGCGGCATCTCCAATGTCGGTGACGGCGGCTTCATGGATCAGTTGCGCCACCTGGTGATGCCGGTGGTGACGCTGACGCTGTTCCAGACCGGCGGTTTCACCCGCTTCACCCGCGCCAGCATGATCGAGACGCTGCGCATGGACCACGTGCGCACCGCGCGTGCCAAGGGGGCGGGCGAGGGGCGGGTGGTGCTGGTGCACGCCTTCCGCAACGCGCTGATTCCGGTGGTGACGGTGATGGCGCTGAATTTCGGCTCGCTGTTCGGCGGCGCGCTGCTGACCGAGACCATGTTCGCCCATCCCGGCATGGGCAAGATGATCTACGATTCGATTCTGGGTAACGACTACGATCTCGCGCTGACCGGGCTGCTGTTCGCGACCCTGATCACGCTGCTGAGCAACCTGGGTGCCGACATCGCCTATGGCTGGCTCGATCCGCGGATCACGCTGGCATGAGCGCCTCGGCGATTCCCGCGGACCTGCCGCGCACCGAGGCGGCGATCGGCGTGTGGCGGCTGCGCTGGCGGCGCTTCCGCCACCACCGACCGGGCATGACGGCGCTGGCGATACTGGTGCTGCTGGTGATTTTTGTCCTCGCGGCCTATCCGCTGGAATGGTTCGGCGGCTTCGATCCCGACGCTACCGATCTGTTGCTGCGTTTCGATCCGCCCTCGGCCGCGCACTGGCTGGGCACCGACGAGGCGGGGCGCGACGAGTTGGTGCGCCTGATGGTGGGCGGCCAGATGTCGCTGCTGGTCGGCCTGCTGGCGACCCTGTTCGGCGGCGGCACGATCGGGCTGCTGATCGGCATCACGGCGGGGTATTTCGGTGGCCGGGTGGACGCGGTGCTGATGCGCTTCACCGACGGCATGATCACCCTGCCGTTGCTGCCGCTGCTGATCGTGCTGGGCGCGGTGGATCTGACCAAGCTCGGTTTCTCGGCGGAGTTCGCCCATTCCGGCGCGGCGGGGTTCTGGCGCATCATCGTTATCATCTCGATCGTGGACTGGACCTCGACCGCGCGCATCGTGCGGGCGGCGACGCTGTCCGTGCGCGAGCGCGACTATGTGCGAGCGGCCCGGGCGAGCGGGGCGCGGGCGGCCTATACGATGCTGTCGCACGTGCTGCCGAACGTGGCGACCCCGATCATCGTCGCGCTGACCCTGACGGTGGGGCGGGTGATCCTGTTCGAATCGGTGCTGAGCTTCCTCGGCTTCGGCATCGTGCCGCCGACGCCGTCGTGGGGGAACATGCTGAACAACGCCCAGGAGTTGGTGACCAGCGCGCCGGCGCAGGCGGTCTATCCGGGGCTGCTGATTTTCATCACCGTCATCGCGGTGAATTTTCTGGGCGACGGCTTGCAGCACGCCTTCGATCCGCGCTCCGAGCGGTAGGGATCGGGCCGGCAAAAGGGAACGGTGCCGGTACGTCGCTTGTGCCGGATGTCGCCGCTGCCTATGATAGCATCGGGCAAGTGTCGCCAGGCCGTTTCAACAAAGAGCAAGACATTGCCCGCAAAGGAAGGAAACCCACCGATGTCGTTCACCCTCGTTGCTCCCCGTGCGATTGTCGTCGGCGGTGGCGCGGTTGCCGAGATCGCCGGCCTGTTGGGCAGGTTTGGACTGTCGCGCCCGCTCGTGGTCACCGAGCCCAACATGGTCTCGTCCGGCCTGTTGGCGCGCTGCCTCGACCCGCTTGCGCGCGCCGGCGTGCGCCACTCGGTGTTCAGCGGTGCTGTCTGCGAGCCCACGGATATTTCGGTCGAGGCCGGTGTCGCCGTCCTCCGCGCCGGTGCCTACGACTGCCTGATCGGCTTCGGCGGCGGCTCTCCGATCGACACGGCGAAGGCCATGGCGATCCTGGCGACCGGTGCCGAGGGGACGAAAACGCGGGCTTTCAAGGTGCCGTTCATCGCCGACGTCGCCGCCCTGCCGGTCATCGCCATTCCCACCACGGCGGGCACCGGCAGCGAGGTCACGCGCAACTCCATCATCACCGATACCGAACGCACCGAGAAGATGCTCATCACCGGCCTGGGCGCCGTGCCGTTGGCCGCCATCGTCGATTTCACCCTCTCGTTTTCGGTGCCGAAGCGTACCACCGCCGACACCGGCCTGGACACGCTCTGCCACGCGCTGGAGGCTTTCGTCAGTCGCCGCGCCAACCCCTACAGCGACGTCCAGGCCCGCTGGGCGTTCGAGTTGATCGGCCATAACCTGCGCACGGCCTACCACGAACCGGAGAATGCCGCGGCGCGCGAGGCCATGATGCTGAGCGCCACCATCGCGGGGTTGTCGTTCTCCAACGCCTCGGTGGCGCTGGTGCACGGCATGTCACGGCCGATCGGGGCGCATTTTCACGTGCCGCACGGACTGTCGAACGCCATGCTGATGCCGGCGATCACCCGGTTCGGGTTGTCCTCGGCAGTGTCGCGCTATGCCGAGGCGGCGCGGCACATCGGTTTGTCCGACAGCCCCGACGACACCGTGGCGGCCGAGGCGTTGGCGGACGGACTCGCGGCGATGAACGCCGAATTCGCCGTGCCGAGCCCACGCGAATTCGGCATCGACCCGCAGGCCTGGGAGAGCAAGATCGACCTGATGGCCGATCAGGCGTTGGCTTCCGGAAGCCCCGCCAACAACCCGCGCCTGGCGGACAAAGCCGAAATCCTGGCGCTGTACCGGGCGGTCTACGCCGGCTAACGCCGACGGCGGGGCGGGTGATTTTCATCATCGTCATCACGGTGAATTTTTCGGGGGACGGATTGCAGCACGCCTTCTGCCCGCGATCCGAGCGGCAGGCGAGGGGCTGATGACCACGCGCGCCGTCGTCATCGATACCGATCCGGGCACCGACGACGCGGTGGCGCTGTTTCTCGCCCTCGGCTCGCCGGAACTGGACGTGCGGCTGGTCAGCGTGGTGGGCGGCAACGTCGGACTGGAACGCACGCTGGCGAACGCGCGCGCCATCGTCGGCTTGAGCGGGCGGCGCGTGCCGGTGGTGGCGGGGGCGGCACGGCCGCTGCTCGGCGGCTTCACCGCCGCGGCCCATGTGCACGGCGATGACGGCCTGCTCGGCGTGGCGCTGCCCGAGGGGCCGCCGACGGCTCCTGGTGTGGCGGCGGATGCCATCCGCGCCGTGCTGCGCGCCGCCGCGCCTGCCTCGGTCACGCTGGTCGGTATCGGCCCCGCCACCAACCTGGCCATCGCGCTGGCCACCGAGCCGGCGCTGGCCGGGCGGGTGCGGGAAATCGTGCTGATGTCCGGCGCCGCCGGCGAGGGCAACGTGACCCCGGCCGCCGAGTTCAACGCCTGGAGCGACCCCGAGGCATTATCCATCCTGTTGGGCTGCGGCCGGCCGGTCACCCTGGCGACGCTGGAAACCACCGCGGCGGCGCTGTGCACCCCGGCGCGCCGGGCGGCGCTGCGGGCGCTGGGCGGCGGGGCCTGCCTGCGCGCGGTCTGCGACATCATGGACCGGGTGCCGCCCGCGGCGCGCATGGGCGGGCTGGGCCATGCCGAGCACGACGCCTGCGCCGTCGCCTGGCTGGTGGCGCCGCGTCTGTTCGCCGCGCGGGAGGTGTGCGCTGCGGTGGAACTGGCCGGCGCGAGCCGCGGGCGCACCAACATTTTTCATCGTGGTCTACCCGGTCCGGCGAACGCCTGGTGGCTGGAGATGCGCGACGCCGACGGCTTCTTTTCGCTGCTGGGGGAGCGGATCGCGGCTCTGAACTGCCCCGGAGGAACGGGATCGTGAGGGCAAGGCGTGCGGGCGGCGTTTCAAGTTGTCTTGAAACGCCGCCCCACTGATCAGGCCAGGTCGAAGCGATCGAGATTCATCACCTTGTTCCACGCCGCCACGAAGTCGCGCACGAACGCCGGTTGCGAATCGCTGCAGGCATGGACTTCCGCCAGGGCGCGGAGCTGGGAGTTCGAACCGAAGACGAGATCGACGGCGTTGCCCATCCACTTGATCTCGCCGGTCGCCCGATCGCGTCCCTCGAACACGCCTTCGGATGTGGCGGACTTCTGCCACTCCGTGCCCATGTCGAGGAGGTTGACGAAGAAATCGTTGGTCAACGTCTCCGGCCGCCTGGTGAAGACGCCGTGTTTGGACTGCCCGACGTTGGCGTTCAGGGCGCGCATGCCACCGACCAGAACCGTCATCTCGGGAGCGGTCAGCGTCAGCAGGTTCGCCCGATCCACCAGCAGGTCCACCGCCGATCCTTGCAGTCCCTTCCTGACGTAGTTGCGGAATCCGTCGGCGGCCGGCTCCAGCACGGCGAACGAGTGCACATCGGTCTGCTCCTGCGAAGCATCCATGCGCCCGGGGGTGAAAGGAACCTTCACGTCGTGCCCGGCCTTCCCCGCCGCTTCCTCGACGGCCGCGCAGCCGCCCAGAACGATCAGGTCCGCCAGCGACACCTTCTTCCCGCCGGTCTGCGCGCCGTTGAAATCCTTCTGGATCGCTTCCAGCGTCTGCAGGACCTTCGCCAGTTCGGAGGGCTGGTTGACTTCCCAATCCTTTTGCGGCGCCAGGCGGATGCGCGCGCCATTCGCCCCGCCGCGCTTGTCGCTGCCGCGGAAGGTTGACGCCGACGCCCAGGCCGTCGTGACCAGTTCGGAGATCGACAGTCCGGAGGCGAGGATTTTCGCCTTCAGCGCCGCAATGTCCGGCTCCCCGATCAGCGGATGATCCACGGCGGGGATCGGGTCTTGCCACAGCAGCGATTCCTGCGGAACGAGCGGGCCGAGATAGCGCGCGATCGGGCCCATGTCGCGGTGCGTCAGCTTGAACCACGCCCGGGCAAACGCGTCCGCGAACTGATCCGGATTCTCGAGGAAGCGCCTTGAGATCTTTTCGTAAGCAGGGTCGAACCGCAAGGCGAGGTCGGTGGTCAGCATGGATGGCGCGTGACGCTTGGACCGGTCGTGCGCATCCGGCACCGTAGCGGCGCCGGCGCCATGCTTCGGTTTCCACTGATGTGCACCGGCCGGGCTCTTGGTCAGTTCCCAGTCGTAGCCGAACAGGTTCCAGAAGAAGTTGTTGCTCCACTTCGTCGGCGTCGTGGTCCAGATGACTTCCAGGCCACTGCCGATCGCGTCGCCTCCTTTGCCCGTGCCGAACTTGCTCTTCCAGCCCAGGCCCTGCTGCTCGATGCCGGCGGCTTCCGGCTCTGGGCCCACCAGCGCCACATCGCCGGCGCCGTGGGTTTTGCCGAAGGTGTGGCCGCCGGCAATCAGCGCGACCGTCTCTTCGTCGTTCATCGCCATGCGGGCGAAGGTTTCGCGAATATCCCGGGCCGCCGCGAGGGGATCGGGGTTGCCGTTCGGCCCTTCCGGATTGACGTAGATCAGGCCCATCTGAACGGCGGCGAGAGGATTCTCGAGGTCGCGGTCGCCGCTGTAGCGCTCGTCGGCCAGCCACTTGCCCTCGGAGCCCCAGTAGATGTCCTCTTGCGGCCCCCAGACGTCCGCGCGCCCTCCGCCGAACCCGAAGGTCTTGAACCCCATCGACTCCAGGGCGACGTTGCCGGCGAGAATCATCAGGTCGGCCCAGGATATTTTTCGGCCGTACTTCTGCTTGATCGGCCAGAGCAATCGGCGCGCCTTGTCGAGGTTCACGTTGTCCGGCCAGCTATTGAGCGGCGCAAAGCGTTGCTCGCCGGAGCCGGCGCCGCCGCGACCGTCGCCGATGCGATAGGTGCCCGCGCTGTGCCACGCCATCCGGATGAACAGCGGCCCATAGTGGCCAAAGTCCGCCGGCCACCAATCCTGGCTGTCCGTCATCAAGGCATGGAGGTCCTTGATCACGGCCTCCAGGTCGAGGCTCTTGAACGCCTCGGCGTAGTTGAACTTCTCGCCCATGGGATCGGACAGGGGAGAGTTCTGATTGAGAATTTTCAGGTTTGGGTGATTGGGCCACCAGTCCTGGTTCGACATGGCCCCAACCGCCTTGCGCTCGTGAGACCCGCCCGTTACCGGGCACTTGCTATCGCTTTCCATGTCAACTCCATTCGTATTTTGGGCTTTTTAGTCTGTTTCGACCAGGTGACGCGTCGGCCTGTATCGGCCCGATCATTTGGGTGAAAACATTATTTAGCCGACATTTCCCGCGGAACTGGCCGAGCCGGCGCGACCGGCAGTGAGCATAGCCAGTGCCGGGCATGATCGCCACGGATTTCCTGCCAATCACAACGGTCCTGGCGGTCAGAATGTCGCCACCACCCCGGCTCGGGCGCGGCTGCCTGCCACCGCTTCCTGCTGTTTGGTATTACCCAGCCGCCACACCTTGCTGAGCGCGGCTGGCGCGCAGTTCGCCCCGGGCCTGACGGACGATCTGCCATCCCCCCGACAGTCCCAGCCCACCCATGAGGGCGGCCACGACCCCGTCCGGCCAGCCCGTGCCGGTGCCAAAAACGCCAAGCGCCGCCAGCAGCACGGCGAGATTGCCGAACACGTCATTGCGCGCGCAAATCCACACCGACCGCATGTTCGCCTCGCCATCGCGGAAACGGTAGAGCATGAGCGCCACCCCGCCATTGGCGAGCAGGGCCGCGAGCCCCACCACCCCCATCACCGGGGCTGCCGGCACCGTGTGTTGGACCATATGCCAGGCGGCGCTGCCCAGCACCCACAGCGCGAACACGACCAGCGTGCCGCCCTTGGCCAGCGCGGCCCGCGAGCGCCAGGTCAGCGCCATCCCGGCCACGCCAAGGCTGATGGCGTAATTCGCAGCGTCACCGAAGAAGTCCAGCGCATCGGCTTGCAGCGCGGTCGAGCCGGCGGCGACGCCGGCGATGATCTCGGCCAGGAAGAACCCGCCATTGACGAGCAGGGCGATCCAGAGCGCCCGCCGCCAACCGGCGCTGATCGGCGGTGGGGCACTGGCGCAGTGGTCGTCGTGACAGCAGGTCATCGTCAACCCCGGCTCTTGTTATGGACCATTGACCTCGATGGTGAGGTGCGACAGCGAACGGAACCGTGCCAGCTTGGCCCGGTAGTAGTTGGGGCGGCGCGGCTCTTCGGTGCTTACCGAAACAATCGTGCCGAGATGTCCCGGACCCAGCCGCCAGAGATGGAGATCGGTGACTTTGTCGCCGCCGCTTTCGATGGTCTGCCGGAGATTGTCCGCCATGCGCCGGTCCGGGTTCCTGTCGAGCAGGATGGCGCCGGTGTCCCGCATCAACCCGTAGGACCAGTTGGCGATCACGCAGGCACCGACGATGCCGGCGAGCGGGTCCATCCAGAGCCAGCCGAACGCGCGGGCGAGCAGCAGCCCGACAATCACCAGCACCGATACCGCCGCGTCGGCCATCACATGGATCACGGCGGCGCGCATGTTGTTGTCGCGGTGCACCGATCCGTGTGCGTGGTCATGCCCCGCGTGCGCATGATCGTGGTCGTGATGATGGTCGTCGCCGCCGAGGAGCCACGCGCTGGCGATATTGACGGCCAGGCCGAGACAGGCGATCGGGATCGCCTCGGCGAAGTGAATGGGGATCGGCGCGAAGATGCGGCCGACCGATTCATAGCCGATCAGGAGGGCGATCATCGCCAGCACGATGGCGCTGGTGAAGCCGGCGAGGTCGCCGACCTTGCCGGTGCCGAAGGTGAAATCCGGATCGTCGGCATGCCTGCGGGCATAGGCGTAGGCGAGCGCCGCGAGCAGCAGCGCGCCGGCATGCGTGCTCATGTGCAGGCCGTCGGCGACCAGCGCGATCGAGCCGAACAGCAGGCCGCCGGCGATCTCGGCGATCATCATCGCCGCGCACAGCCAGATCACCGCCCAGGTCTTGCGTTCGCTGCGCTCGTGCCCCGCCGCGAGGAACAGATGGCTGTGCGGGGCAGGGGATGCGCCGCCGCTGGTCTCGGTCATGCTGCCCCTCATTTCAGATAGGTGCGGACAACGTCCAGCAATTGCTCGGCGGCCTCGGTGTTCAGCGCATGGGGATGCTCGCCGGCATCGACCAGGTGGTTGCGCACGTGGTCCTCGACGACCTCGGCCATCAGCCCAGCGATCGCGCCCCGCACCCCGGCGATCTGGTGCATGACCTGTTCGCAACCGGCCTCGCCGTCGAGCGCCCGCTCGATTGCCTCGACCTGCCCCCGGATGCGGCGCACGCGCACCAGGAGCTTCTGCTTTTCACGGACCGTGTGTGTCATGCGGCTTTATACCATAGGCCCCCACCCTATCCAAGCACCAGCCGGCGCCGACGCGTGCCAGCCTCGCCTCGCCGGGGGTTGATCCCGGTCACGCCATCCCGCAGAAACACCGGCACGAACGACCTTCCAAGGAGAACCGCGCATGCCAGCGGCGGCCGGACGATACGGCAGACCAGCCTGGATCATCGCCGCCGCCATTGCCGCCGGCGGGATCGTGGCCGGCGTGCTGTGCTGCGGCGGTCTCTACGCCGGGCTCGCCTATACCGACCAGTTGGAGTTCTGCGTCTCCTGTCACGAGATGAAGGCGACCTCGTTTGCCGAATACAGCCAGTCCATCCACTACAGGAACGCCTCGGGCGTGCGCGCGGTGTGCGCGGACTGCCACGTGCCGAGCGAACTGCTGCCCCGGCTGGTCGCCAAGGTCGTGGCCGGCAACGACCTGCTCCAGCACGTCCTCGGCACCATCGACACGCCGGAAAAATTCGAGGCCCAGCGGCTGCGCATGGCCAAGATCGTGTGGGCGCGGTTGCAGGCCGACAACTCGGCGGAATGCCGGAGCTGCCACTCCTGGCAGGCGATGGATTTCCACAAGCAGAAACCCGATGCCGTCGCCAAGATGCAGCCCGCGTCAACCAGCGGCGACACCTGCATTTCCTGCCACAAGGGCATCGCGCATCACCTGCCCGACATGGCGCAGGGCATCCAGCAGGCGTTCGGCGACCTGATGGAGCAGGCCCGGCAACAGGGCGCCAAGGCCGACACGCTGTATTCCATCGTCACCAAGCCGATGTTCCTGGAACGCCCCGCCGGTCCGCCCGAGGGCAACGGCGACGGCCGCCTGCTCGCCATTTCGCCGGTGCACGTGCTGCAGCGCCAGGGCGACTGGCTGCAGGTGCGGATCGAGGGCTGGCAGCAGGAAGGCGCCGAACGGGCGCTCTACGCCATGCGGGGCCAGCGCATCCTCGACGCGGCGCTCGGCACCGAGGCGGTGGCGAAGGTCGAACAACTCAGCACCGAAACCGACCCCGACACCCAGATCGTGTGGCACCGCGCCGCGGTGACGATGTGGATCACCCGCGAGGCGCTGATCGCCGACCGGGCGCCGGTGTTTGCCTACGGGGCCGAACTCTTCGGCGATACCTGCGGCACCTGCCATTCGCCGCCGCCGACCGACACCAACCTGGCCAACCAGTGGGTCGGCTCGCTGAACGCCATGAAACCCAACATCTCGATCGACGACGAACAGTACCGCTTCCTGCAGAAATACCTGCAACTCAACGCCAGCGACACCGCCGGGCGGAGCTGAGCAAGTCCAGGGACTGGTGTCTTTGGAATATTCGGCCTGAATGGAGCAGCCAGCTGGAGGCGGGTGCGATCCAGGCATGCCCTCGTTCAGACCAGGTCCGCGACGACACGTGCCATGCGGTCCATGCCCTCCATAAGCGTCTCGATAGAGGTCGCGATCGAGACGCGGAAGTATGGCGACAGCCCATAGGCGGCGCCGGCCACCACGGCGACGCCCGCGCTTTCCAGCAGGTGCATCACCACATCCCCATCCGTAGCGAGCCGCTTGCCCCCGCGTGCGCTCTTGCCGATCAGCCCAGCGCAGTTGACGTAAAGATAGAACGCACCGTCCGGCACGGCGCAACTGAGGCCGGGAATGGCGTTGATGCGTTGCGCGGTGCGGTCGCGGCGCTCCTGGTAAATCGCCACGCATTCAGCGACGAATCCCTGGTCCCCGTTCAGCGCGGCGGCCGCGGCGGCCTGACTGACGGCACAGCAATTGCCGGCCGATTGCGACAGCAGCGTTTCGAGCGCCTGAATCAGGTCGCGCGGCCCCGCCGCCCAGCCAATCCGCCAGCCCGTCATGGCATAGGTTTTCGACACGCCGTTGATCGCCAGGGTGCGGTCGCGCAGGTCGGGCGCGACTGCGAGCAGATGCAGGGTTTGCCGGCCGTCAAAGCGGATGTGTTCGTAGATGTCGTCCGTCATGACCAGCACATGCGGATGGCGGACGAGCACCTCGGCGAGGGCACGATATTCCAGGGCCGAATAAGCCGCCCCCGTGGGGTTGGAAGGGGAGTTGATGAGCAGCCAGCGTGTCCTCGGCGTGATCGCGGATTCCAGTTGGGCCGGCGTCAGCTTGAAGCCCTGGTGCTCGGGACAGGCAACGGCGACCGGGGTGCCGTCGTTCGCCAGCACCATGTCCGGGTAGGAAACCCAATAGGGGGCCGGGATGATCACTTCATCGCCGGGCTCCAGCGTGGCGGCGAGCGCGCTGTAGATCGCGCTCTTGGCGCCGTTGGTGGCGATGATCTCCGTCGGCGCGTAGGTCAGCCCGTTCTCGCGCGCGAGCTTCGCGACGATGGCCTGGCGCAGCTCGAGCGTGCCCAGCATCGCCGTGTAGCGCGTGGCGCCGTGCTCCATCGCATAGGCGGCGGCCTGACGGATGCTCGGCGGCGTATCGAAATCCGGCTCGCCGATGACGAGATTGACGATGGACTTGCCCTCGCGTCGCAATTCATTGGCCCGATCCGCGGCGGCGGTGCTCGGGGAGGGTTTGATGCGCCTGACGCGCTGGGCGATCCGGGATTGGTTCACGACGGAACTGACCTGATTTCTGGAAGCCTCGCGACAGGGTAGGAGCGCCCGGCGGCGCTGGCCAAGACGAGTTCGGTCTGCCTTTATAGGCAACTCTTATGGATGCCATCGATCTGTGACATAATCCGGGCGGTGGCGGCCGGCGAGGTTGCCGCGGGGCGGAGGTGGTGACGTGAACCTCAGGCGCTTGCAGTACTTCGTGAAGATCGTCGACATCGGCAGCCTCACCCAGGCCGCCGATATCCTTCATGTCGCGCAACCCGCGCTCAGCCAGCAACTGGCGACGCTGGAAGGCGAGGTTCGCCAGCAACTGCTGGTGCGAACCAAACGGGGCGTAACGCCGACCGAGGCGGGGCGGGTGCTGTACCGGCATGCGCAGTTGATCCTGCGCCAGTGCGAGCAGGCGCGCGTCGACATGCTGGCGGCAAGCCAGGGCCTCTCGGGCGCCGTATCGGTCGGTCTGGCCCCCGGCACGGCGGCCGCGGGACTGGCGCTGCCGCTCCTGCGCACGGTTCGCGCACGGCATCCCGGCATCGTGCTCTATTTGAATGAAACCTACGGCAACACGCTGTCCGAGCTCGTCATGAACGGGCGGATGGACCTTGCCGTGCTGTACGGCGGCAAGAATGCCGTACATGGACTCTCGTTCGTGCCTCTGCTGAGGGAGCAACTCTTCGTGGTGGGGCCCGACCGGATGCTGGCGCCGCCGGAGCAGGTGCCGCTGAGCATGCTCGGCGAGATGGATCTCTACCTGGCACGCCCATACAACGTGGTCCGCAAGATGGTCGACGAGGCTTTCGCCGGTATCGGCATGGCGCCGCGCGTCGTCGCGGAGATCGAGTCCGCGGGAACGCTGACGGCGGTCATCGCCGATGCGCTGGGCGCGACCATCCTGCCGGAGTCGATGGCGCGGCAGATCGTGACGTCCTGCAACGCCTGGCTCTGCCGCATTGTCGAACCAGTGATCGAGGCGCCGCTGGCGCTGTGTCAGTCGGATTATCTGCCGCTGTCGGAACCCGCGCAGGCCGTCCGGGACATCCTGATGGAGCTGGTGGCCGGCCTTCCCGGCAACCTGCTCACGCCCGACGACGTCGCCAGGGTGACGGCGTCATAAGTCAGCCTTATCGGGACAAAGACATTCGGTCTTGGCGCGTCCCGGCGGGCGCCGATAGCCTTGTGGACCAGGGATGTGCACGCGCATGGCGTGCGGGTCTGCCGTGAGGGCTCATGGACCTGAACGACATCAAGGCACTCATCGAGGCGATGCAGTCATCCGACCTCGCGGAGATGGAGTTCAGCAGGAACGGCTGGACCCTGCGGCTGGTGCGCAACACGGGTCACGACAGGCAGCCGGCGAACCCGGATCCCGGCAGACCGGTTGAATTGCCGCCCCCCGTGCCGGCGCAACCGGACATGGGGGATGCCGTCACGCCCGCGCCTGTCGAAGGGGAAGTGCGCGCGCCGCTTTCGGGCATCGTTCATTTGCAGCCCGCCCCGGACCAGCCACCCTTCATCCAGGCCGGCCAGAGCGTCCAGGCCGGAGCGACGCTCTGCATCATCGAGGCGATGAAGGTGTTCAACGCGATCCGCGCCGAACGAGACGGTACGGTCGAAGCCGTCCTGGTGGCGCCGGGAGACGAGGTTGAGGCCGGGCAGACGCTGATGCGGATCGTGTGACGACGCCATGTTCGACACCGTCCTGATCGCCAATCGCGGTGAGGTCGCATTGCGTGTGCAGCGCGCCTGTCGGACGCTCGGCCTGCGCACCGTCGCCGTGCATTCCGAGGTGGACCGCGACGCTCCGCATGTCCGCCATGCCGACGTCGCGCTGTGCATCGGCCCCGCCGCGGCCAGCGGCAGCTACCTGGACCAGGCGGCGATCCTGTTCGCCGCAGAAGTCAGCGGCGCGCAGGCCATCCATCCGGGCTACGGTTTCCTGTCGGAGAATGCGGACTTCGCCGAGCGCGTCGAGACGGCAGGCCTTACCTTCATCGGGCCGGCTTCGGCGTCGATCCGCATGATGGGCAACAAGATCGCCGCCAAGCGGGCCATGCGCGACGCCGGGGTGCCCTGCGTGCCAGGATCCGATGGGGCGCTGCCCGACGATCCCGATCGGTTGCGCGTTCTCGCCGATCGAATCGGCTTTCCCGTCATCGTAAAGGCCGCGGGCGGCGGTGGCGGACGTGGCATGCGGGTTGTGCACGATGGGTCCGGCCTCGCGGACGCGCTGGCGCTGACCCGCGAGGAGGCGCGCCAGGCCTTCGGCAACGCCGATGTTTATCTCGAGAAGTTCCTGCTCCGCCCGCGCCACGTGGAGATCCAGGTGCTCGCCGATCAGCACGGACAGGTCCTGTGGCTCGGCAGCCGCGACTGCTCGTTGCAGCGCCGCCATCAGAAAGTGTTGGAGGAAGCCCCGGCGCCGGGCATCGCCGCCGGCGCCATCGATGCGATCGGCGCCCGCTGCGTCGAGGCGTGCCGGCGAATCGGCTATCGCGGCCTTGGCACCTTCGAATTCCTCGTCGAGGACGGCGCGTTCCATTTCATCGAAATGAACACGCGGCTGCAGGTGGAACACTGCGTCACGGAGATGATCACTGGCATCGACCTCGTGCAGCAGCAGATCCGGGTGGCGCGCGGCGAGAGGCTGGCGCTGGCGCAAGACGCGATCCGGCTTCGCGGCCACGCCTTCGAATGCCGAATCAACGCCGAGGAGCCGGAGACTTTCGCGCCTTCCCCCGGCCGCATCACCGGATGGGAGCTTCCGGGCGGCCCCGGCGTGCGCGTGGACAGCCATGCCGGTCACGGCACCGTCGTCACGCCGTATTACGACTCGCTGATCGCCAAGCTGGTCGTGCATGGCGACACGCGCGCCGGCGCGCTCGCGCGGCTCAGGGTTGCCCTCGACGAAATGCGGGTCGGCGGGATCGAGACAAACCTGGACCTGCACCGCAGGATCGTGCGCGATCCGGACTTCGTGGCCGGCGGCGTGGACATCCACCACCTGGAGCGCCGGCTGTCACAGGAACGCGGCACATGAGCCTCGGGCCGCCCGTGATCAGCCTGCTCGGCACCAGCGCCCTGCTGTTCGAGGCGCCGGGGGAAACCAGCCTGCCGACGCAGCAGCGCATCTGGGCGCTCGCCCGCGAAGCCGGACGCTGGCCCGAGGTTCGCGAGACCGCCCCCGGAATGAACAACCTGATGCTCGGCTTCGCCCGCCCGCCAGCCCGGGTGGACGAGATCGCGGCGCGGTTGCAGGCGGCCTGGGCCGCCGTGGAGCCGTTGCCGCTGCGGGGGCGGATCGTCGAATTGCCGGTCACCTACGGCGGCGGGGCCGGTCCACATCTGACGGATGTGCTTGCCCATACCGGCCTGGGCGTCGACGACATCGTGGCGATCCACACCGCGCCGCTCTATCCGATCTATGCGTTGGGCAGCCACCCCGGCTACTGCTACCTCGGCGGCATGGACCCGCGGATCGCCACGCCGCGGCGCAAGGTGCCGGTGCTCTGCATTCCCGGCGGCTCCGTCTCGATCGGGGGTGGGCAGACCGGCGTGTCCGCGTCGCCCGGACCGAGCGGCTGGAACACCATCGGCCGCACCGATCGGTGCTTTTTCGACCTCCATTGCGATCCGCCCGCGCTGTTCCGCCCCGGCGACAGCATCCGCTTCCGGGTCGAGCGGGTGATCCGATGATCGAGGTCCTGTCGGACACCGCGCTGACCACGGTGCAGGATCTGGGCCGGTTCGGCCACCTGAGCTGGGGCGTCGGCAGTTCGGGCGCCATGGATCCGTTGGCGCTGGCCGCCGGCAACCTGCTGCTGGGCAACGACGAAAACGCCGCCGCTGTCGAGGTGCAGGTGTTCCCCTTCGCGGTGCGCTTCCACGCGCCCTGTGGCTTCGCCGTGACCGGCGCCGATTGCGCGGCGCGGCTCGATGACCAGCCGCTGCTGCCCTGGTGGTCCGGCGAGGCGGCGGCGGGACAGGTCCTGCACCTTGGCGTGCCGGCGAACGGAATCTGGCGCGGCAGCCGCGCCTATCTGTGCCTGGCCGGCGGAGTCGATGTGCCATGCGTGCTGGGCTCGCGCAGCACCCAGTTGCGCGGCGCCTTCGGCGGCCACGAGGGCCGCGCGCTGCGCCAGGGGGACCGGCTTCGTGCCGGCCTGCCCGGCGCCGGGGTGCGCCCAACCGGCTTCGGCCTGGTGCCGCCGGCGCTGGCGATGCCGCTGCTCAGCGAGGGGATGGTCGCCATCCGGGTACTTCCCGCCGCCGAATACGAGCGCTTCACGCCCGCCTCGCGCGACGCCTTCTGGGCGGCGGCGTGGAAGATCACGCCGCAGAGCGACCGCTACGGCTATCGGCTGGCCGGCCCCCGGCTGGACCCGGTTGCCCCGATCGAGCTGCGCTCGCACGGCATCGTGCCCGGCGTGATCCAGGTGCCGCATGGCGGCCAGCCGATCGTGCAGATGCGGGATGCCCAGCCGTCCGGCGGCTACCCGAAGATCGCCACCGTGATCGATGCCGATCTCTGGCGGCTCGGCGAGGCGCCGATCGGCAGCCGCCTCCGCTTCCTCGAAAGCACGTGGGAGGACGCGCTGGCAGCGCTCGACGAAACCGCCCGATGGCTGGCCAAAATGCGTGGGCTGACCACCCTGCAGCGCGGCCGGGCGGGGAGGGCTTGAGCATGCCGCTGAAACATGTCGGGCAGATCGCCGCCTGGCTCGCCGGCACCGACATCGCCCTGCTGGAATTGCGCGGGCCGGGAGGCTCTCTGACGCTGCGCCAGCACGACGGCAGCATCACCGCCGATCTGGACGAGAACGCTTCATGCGCCGCCATGCCGCCAGCGCCGTCGGACATCGTCACGGCGGCATCGGTGGGCGTCTTCCTGCACCGCCACCCGCTGCACGAGGCGCCGCTGGTGCGCATCGGCGAGCGGGTGCGGGCCGGTCGGACTCTTGGCCTGCTGCGGATCGGCGCGCTGCTGCTGCCGGTGCCCGCCCCGCGGCCGGGGATCGTCGCGGGCGTGCTGGTTGCGCACGACACGATGGTGGGTTTCGGAGCCCGCCTCTTCGAACTGCTTCCCCTCCAACCATAGGGCCTGTCATGGACATCGACCTCAACGCCGATCTCGCGGAAGGATATGGCGCCTGGCGAATGGGAGACGACGAAGCCCTGCTTGAGGTGCTGTCCTCGGCCAATGTGGCCTGCGGCTACCATGCGGGCGACCCGTTCATCATGGACCGTGTCGTCAGGCTCGCCCTGGCCCGCAGGATCGATATCGGCGCCCATGTGGGCTTTCCGGACCGCCAGGGTTTCGGCCGCCGCGTCATGCAGATCGATATCGCCGAGCTCGCCGCGATGGTGATCTACCAGCTTGGCGCGCTGGACGGCATCGCCCGCGCGGCCGGCCACCGCATGACGCACATGAGCTTCCATGGCGCGCTGGGCAACATGGTCGCCGCCGACGCCGCGATGGCCGGGCCTCTCGTTGGGGCTGTCGCGGCGTTTGATCCGGGGATCATCATCATCTCATCGAGCAGCCGCGCCATCGAGACGGCGGCGGCCGAGCACGGGCTGCGCGTGGTGACCACATTCCTCGCGGACAGGGCGTACGACGACGACGGCCTGCTGGTTCCGCGCCGGTTGGCCGGATCGGTCATCCATGATGAGGCGGCGGTGCTGGCCCGGGTGCGGCGCATGCTCGCCGAAGGCGTCGTGACGACCTACAGCGGCAAGGAACTGGCAATGCGCCCGCGGAGCATCCTGGTGCATGGCGACACCGCCGGCGCGGTCAACCTCGCCCAAAAGCTTCGCCGCGAGATCGAACGGGCCGGCGGTCGCATCGTGCCGGTTTCCCGGCAGCGGGACTGAAGATGCATAAGAGCGTCTTATCCCACCACAGCCAATACGTCTTGGCGCACCGGACCGGCGCTGGATAGCGTCTCCGTTCAACCCAGCGGGGAATCAGATGCCTTTTTCCGATTACCGTACTGCGCTTGTCACCGGCGCATCCTCCGGCATGGGCGCCGCCGTCGCTGAACGGTTGCGCCGCGAGGGGATCGAGGTTCACGCCCTGGACCGCAACGCCGAGGCGCTCGCCGCGGTGGCCGCGCGGACGGGGTGTATTGCGCACGCCATGGACGTGACCGACCTCGCCGCCGTCACCGCGCTGACCCGGAGCGTGGCATTCGATATCCTGGTCAACTGTGCCGGCGTCGATCGACCCAGGGGATTGATCCGCGGGTCGGCCGAAGACATCGACCTGCTGGTTGACGTCAATCTTCGCGCGATACTGCATCTGTGCCGGCTCGTGGTGCCAAGCATGATGGCGCGCGACCGCGGCCACGTCATCAACATCAGCTCGATCGCCGGCTCCTATAATTTTGGCGGCAACTCCATCTATCACGCGACCAAGGCCGCCATCGCCATGCTGTCGCGCCAGCTTCGCATCGACGTCTTCGGCCGCCATGTGCGGATAACCGATATCTGCCCGGGGCGGGTGGCCACCGATATCTTTGCCCATGTTCACGGAGATTCGCCGGAGACCCGCGAGAAATACATCCGGGGCTTCGAGCTCCCGGAGGCTGCCGACATCGCCGAGGCGATCGCGTTTGCCATCGCCGCACCGCGCGCGGTCAACATCGGCCACATGGAGATTACGCCGACTCTGCAAGTGCCGGGGGGACTGTCGACCGTCCGCTCCTCCGACGTGCCCTCCGAGGACGCGGGCTGATCCGCAGGACGCCACATGAAGGGGTCCGATCTCGAGAGGCGCAGCGCTGAGAACCTTAGAGGGCACAACGAAACGCACAAATGCACGTGTATGAATACCTAATCACATGTGCATTGAAAAGCAATGTCGATCAACTGGAGGAGCGTAAACATGCAGAGCAACATTGGCGCGAGAATGGATCGTCTGCCAACGTCGGCATGGCATCTAACAGTGTTCTGGCTGATTGGCTTGGGTCTTTTGATAGACGGGTGTGACAATTACCTGAGTGGTGTCGTGCTGGCTGACTTGGTGAAGTCCGGTTGGTCCAACAACTGGTGGAACGCCACGTTCAACTCGGCAACCATGGCCGGCCTCGTCGTTGGCTCGCTGTTTGCCGGCTTCTCCGGCGACCGTTTTGGCAGGAAACTGGCCTATCAAATCAACCTTCTTATTTTCGGGCTGGCATCCATAGCCGCCGCGTTCGCCACGGACATGCTGACGTTGACCATCTTGCGTGGCGTCATCGGCATCGGTCTGGGCGCCGAAATTGTCGTTGGCTTTGCCACGTTTTCGGAATTCGTTCCGGCGAAAACGCGCGGGAAGTGGTCTTCCACCCTATCTTTGGTGGGAAATTGCGCACCACCGATCACCACCGTTACCGCCTATTTGGTCATGCCTGTTTTTGGCTGGCGCGCGATGTTCATGATCGTTGGTGTTGCCGCCATCCTGGTTTGGATTGCTCGTCATGGTCTCCCCGAATCTCCGCGCTGGTTTGAATCCCGTGGCGATTTGAGAAAGGCCGACGAGATTCTTTCCAAGGTTGAGAAAAGCATCGAGAGAAAAACCGGAACCCCACTTCCTCCTGTTGACACATCAGATGTTAATCTGCATCACGAAGTGAGAAATATTCCTTTCACGCATCTTTTTAAGGGAAAGCTGCTTAGGACAACGATTCTCGCAATCAGCGTCTTGATCGCCATGAACACGGCTATTTACAGCATCATGGGCTGGATACCGACGATCTTCGTGCAATCCGGCATAAGCGTCAAGACAAGCCTTGGTTTATCAGCTCTGATGTTCTGCGGCGCACCGCTTGGTGTGTTCTTGACATCGAGGTTCATTGATAAATTCCCGCGGAAACTGACGGCCATAACCCTTCTGCTGTCCCTGGCCGTATTGGCCTACGTTTACTCTCTTCAGCGTACGGAGATGATGATCGTCGGGTTTGGTTTCTGCATGACAGTCGTCTTGTTCATGTACGTCTGCTTTGCTTCCGCGGTTTACGTTCCTGAAATGTGGCCAACCGAAATTCGCCTGCGGGGCTCCGGGTTCTGCAATGCGATTGGCCGCTTAGTGACTGTTTTTACACCCTTTGGCGTTGCCT
Organism: uncultured Acetobacteraceae bacterium; assembly: GCA_964459005.1. Lineage (GTDB taxonomy): Bacteria > Pseudomonadota > Alphaproteobacteria > Acetobacterales > Acetobacteraceae > Rhodovastum. Next base: position 21,365 of record CAYWOW010000005.1, on the reverse strand, counting down.
GGATCTTATCCAACTACGGCTCGGTCGCGGTATTTCTCACCATTGGAGCCGTGTTGTGTGGTGGTGCGGTAATTGTTGGCTTCCTGGGCATCGAAACGCGGGGCAAATCGCTTGAGGAAATTGGCCTGTTCGTGGCCGAATAAGGCGGAAGGTCTGGATGGCCTGAAGAACCGGCCCGTGGAGGGAGGGCCGGAGCGCAAACTGACGCCCGGGCAGGAGGCGGATCTGGGACAAATGACTTGGTCCAAACACCGCGTACAAGGAAAACGTCGTCCCGTTGAAGGACCTGCAGTTTACGCGTATACCTCAATCGCCGTGGGTGGAGTTGCGGCGCGACGGCCCCCGCAACCCCACATCGCATTCATCGGGTGGCCGCGTCATTCAGATGAGGATTCAGCATGACCGCTCCTGAAGGCCTGCGCGCGCTGTTGGCCGAACCCGGCTTCATCGTCATGCCCGCCGTGTGGGATGGACTGACCGCCAAGCTGGCCGCGGGTGCCGGCTTCAAGACGGCCTTCATGTCTGGTTCCTGCGTCGCGGCCAGTCGTCTGGGCGGGCCGGACCTCGACCTGGTGTCGTTCGGCGAGATGTTCGACTCGTTCAACATGGTGCATGGCGCGGTGCCTGACCTGCTGGTGCTGGCCGATGGCGACCACGGTTACGGCAATGCCATGAACGTGCAGCGCACGGTGCGTGCCTATGGCCGCGCAGGCGCAGCCGCGGTGCTGATCGAGGACAAGATCACGCCGCGGGCCCTCACGGCCGGCGGCAAGCCGTGTCTGCCTCGTGAGGACGTGCGCATGAAAATCCGCGCGGCCGTCCAGGCAGCCAAGGATTCCGGCATCCTGGTGATGGCGCGCACGGACTGCCGTCCGACCCAGGGCATCGACGAGGCGGTGGCTCGCATCGAAATGTACGTGGAAGAAGGTGCGGACATCCTGTTCCTCGACTCGCCCGCGGACGAGGCGGAGATCCGTCGCGCCGTCGCGGCCGCCGCGGGGCGGCCGTCTTTCGCCGTGCTGTCCCCGGGAGCACCGCGGGAGACTCCGACGCAGAGCCGGGCAGCCGAACTTGGGCTCAAGATAGGAACTTATCCGACCGGCATGCTCTCGCCAGCGATAGCCGGGATGAAGGCCGGATTGGCGGCGCTGGCGCTTGGCCAAGCCGGGGCTGCCAGTGCGCTGCCGCCGGCGGAGCTTCGTGAGACGCTCGGCTATGCCGAGTACGACGCGCGCGCGCAACGCTTCGTCACCTCCCGCTGAACTCACGGCGATCACCTCCGCGGTCGAGGAGTTGATGGCGGAGGTCGGGTGTCCGACCCCCGCGTTCGCCGAGCGAATTTTCGGGGGCTGGGGAGCATCGACCAGCCCGAAAGGACACGGGCGAGCCTTATTGCGCTTGCACCGTTGCGGAACGGTCAACCGCAAACTAGGCTGCCGTCCGGATGGCCGGGGAACCGGCCATCTGGCGGATGTCGGTTCATGTCGGTCGGGCCAAGACTACCGCTCGCAAAGGACCCGCAAAACTGTCGGCTATCCGGGAAATGCCGGGTCGGTGCGCGTTGCCAAAGGGAGGAAAAACATGAATATGCAGAGACGTGACGTCGTCATTACGGGAGCAGCGGCGCTTGCGCTGGGGTGCAGCGTGTCGGCGCCGGGGCGGGCGGCCGACCCGACCGTAACGATCCGCTTCGCGCACACGCTGCCGGCGACCGATCCGATCGGCCTTGGCGCGATTCGCTTCAAGGAGATCGTCGAGTCGATGACCCACGGCACGGTCACGGTCGCGATCTTTCCCTATAATCAGCTCGGCGGTGAGAACCAGATACTTGAGCAGGCCCGGCAGGGCTCCATCCAGATGGCAGTCACGGCCGCGGGAACCATCGGGAACCTGGTGCCCGACATGAGCGTGATGGATGCGCCGTACATCTGGAAGGACTGGGAATCCGAAAAGAAGGTGCTCGCCGGCCCGGTGTACCATCACTTCGAGCAGGAACTTTCCGCGCAGGGTTTGAAGCTGATGAGCGCCACGTGGTTCTATGGAAGGCGCAACCTGACGTGCAACAAGCCTATCCGGAGGCCCGAGGACGCGGCGGGGCTGAAGATCCGTACCCCGCCGGCTCCGGTGAACCTGCTCTCCGCCGAGGTGCTCGGCGGCAAGGGCACGCCGATGGATTTCCCGCAGGTCTACCTGGCGCTGAAGACGGGCACGATCGACTGCCACGAAAACGCGCTGGCGACGACGCTGAGCGGCAAGATCTACGAAGTGCAGAAATACATCATGATCACGCAGCACATTCAGCAGTCCCAGGTCATTACCATGAACCCGGCGTTCTGGGATCGTCTCAGCCCGGATCAGCAGAAGGCAGTACAGACCGCGGTTGACGAGGCGGGCGCCTACCAGACCGAACTCGGCCTCAAGGCCGAAGGCGAAAACCTCAAGCGGTTGCAGTCGCTCAAGGAAACGACGGTCATCACTGACGTCGATCTTCCTGCGTTCATCGCCCGTGCGCGCGAGCTTGATCCGCGGATGATCCCGGTCTGGGGCAATCTCTACCAACAGATCCTGGACGCCCAGCGCTGACCTGCCACGCCCAGGCCGGCACCGCCGGCCTGGGCTGATGGGCGCACAGACGTTGTTCCCTGGCCTTGCTTCACTTCCGCACTTTCTTGCGCGCGTGGATGGTGCGTTCGTGTCCGAACCATGGACCTGCTGACGGCGAGTTATCGAACGAGCGATGGCACGATCATGGAGATCTGCGGGAAGATCGTCACCAGGACAAGATCCACAACCACGGCCAGCAGGAATGGCACTGCGGCGCGCGCCACTGTCTCGATCTTCAAGCCGGTAATCGGAGCGACGACGTAAAGCACCAGACCGATCGGCGGTGTCAGCAGGCCGAGCGCCGAGTTCACCAGAAAGATGATGCCGAGGTGGATCGGGTCCACGCCGAGCTGGGCAAAGATCGGAACAACGAGCGGCACCACGAGGATCAGGGTCGCAGAGGTCTCCATCACGCCATGCAGCGCCACGAGAGCCAGGTTCAGCAGCAGCAAAAGCACAAGTGGGTTGTGGGAAAGTTGCAACATCCCGTCCGACAGGCTCTGTGGCACCTGCAGCATCGTGAGCTGCCAGCCAAGCAGCACGGCGGCCGTCAGGATGAACATGACCCGCGCGGTTCCAATGACCGCGTGTGACAACGCCTCGAGCAACGTGGCGAAGCTCATCGTCCGGTAGATGAAACGCGATGTGAGGAGGGCATAGACAGCGACGATGACGCCAGCCTCCGAGGGCGTGACGGCGCCGGACAGAATTCCTCCCAGGATAAGAACAGGTGTCAGCAGCGCCCAGGAGGCACCGCTGAAAGATCGCCCGATCACCCGCAGGCCAGCCGGCCGCTCTCGCGGAAAACCCCGCCTGGCGGCAACGACGAGGGCGATCACGACGAAGGAAAGAAGCACCAGGAAGGCAGGCAGGAAGCTCGCAAGAAACATCTGGGCGACCGAGACATTCGCCACCCACGCATAGATGATAGTGGCGATACTCGGCGGGAACAGGACGCCCAGCGTACCGGACGCCGCCTGCAGCGCCGTCGAGAAGGGACGATCATAGCCACGCCGCATCATCCCCGGGAGCATGATGTTGCCGATGGCAACCGTATCGGACACTGCGGAACCGGACATGTCCGCGAAAACAGCGCTGACGATGATGTCCGCCAGCAGCAACCCGCCGCGGAAGCGGCCGACCAGAGCCTCGGCCAGCGCCACCAGGCGCTCGGCAAGACCGCCCTTCTCCATGACAGCGCCCGTGAACATGAAAAATGGAATGGCGGTCAGGATAAAGTTGCTGGATGCGGAAAACATCGTTTCTGGAACGATCATCAACGGCTGTTGCTGGATCAACAGCGAAAAGAACACGCCCCAGATCAGCACGAACGCGACCGGCATGCCGATCGCGAAACCGAGCAGAATGGCGCCGAGCAGGCCGGCGATCGCCCAACTATCGGGGATCAGGTAAATCGGAATAGCGACAGCTCCGGCGACCATCAGGATCGCGACCAAGGCATGGACGGCGAACCTGCTGTCGCCTGCCCAGCGCGTCAGTATGCGCTGGAGATAATGCAGGCAGAGCCCAACTCCGGCCAAGGGCATGACGAAGATCGGGTAACCCATCGGGATCTGCAGCGCCGGAGATCGCTGGTGCATCAGGGCGGCGCAGGCCTCGGCTCCCTTCCAGAGCAGGACCGCGCTGATGGCAAGGCAAAGGAGTTCCGCGACGTTGTCAACGAGTGAGGCGTACCGCGCCGGCAGGGCATCGACGATCAGGCGCAATGAAGGCACCTCGTTTCGCCGCACCGTGACCGTAGCGCCGACGAAGATCAGCCAGGCGAAAAGATAGGTCGCGAGTTCTTCCGACCAGGTGATCGGCGAATCGAGCACGTAGCGGCAGAACACCTGCGTGGCGACGACGGCGATCAGCACGGCGAGGGTCGCCATCGCAAGCATCAGAGCCACGATATCGAAGTACTTTCCGGCGAGGTCGATCCAGAGCACGAACCGGGGCAGGTCGGCCCGTGCCGGATGGCAGCGGCCAGGTTCGTGGTGTTCTGGCATCATTCACTCCCTCCCGCTGGGTTGCGGCCGGTCGCCCGCATTTCGGGGCCTGTGGCGCGTGCGCATTGACGATCGAATTGGCATAATGGTATACGGTACGCAATGCTATTGGAAATGGCCGCCGATTGTGTGGCCTGACCGAAAAATAAATCCGGCTGGCGATGTGTCCGCTATGGCAACGGGCGCAGGTGACCGGGCGGTGAACCGAAGAGGAGGACGCGCTTGTTTCGACCTGCTGTATACCTGGGCGTCGCGTTGGTGCTCGCCCTGCCCAGCCTGATGGGAACGGGCACTGCGTCGGCCCAGAACGCTCCGAAGGAACGCAACGTCACCATCCGGCTGACCCATACGACGCCGGTGACCGACCCGGTCGGGCTCGGCGCTGCCCGCTTCAAAGAACTGGTGGAGAAGGACTCGGGCGGCACGATCTCCGTCGCCATCTTCCCGAACAACCAGCTCGGAGGCGAGAACCAGGTTCTGCAGCAGGTGAAGCAGGGTTCCATCCAGATGGCGGTCACCGCCGCCGGAACGGTGGGCAACCTGGTGCCCGATATCAGCGTGATGGACGCGCCCTATATCTGGAAGAACTGGGCGGCCGAGAAGAAGATCCTGAGCGGACCGATATTGCAGCACTTCAGGGACGAGTTCGCCCAGACCCAGGGTATCCAGCTGCTCAGTGCGACCTGGTATTTCGGGCTGCGGAATCTCACCTGCAACAAGCTGGTCAGGACGCCCGCCGATGCGGCCGGCATGAAGATCCGCACGCCGCCCGCTCCGGTCAACCTGCTGTCCGCCCGCGTGCTCGGCGGACAGGGCGTGCCGATGGACTTCGCGCAGGTCTACCTGGCGCTCAAGACCGGCACCATCGACTGCGAAGAGAATCCGCTGACCATTATCATCAGCGCGAAACTCTATGAAGTTCAGCAGTACATCATGCTGACGCAGCATCTGCAGCAATCGCAGGTTGTCTCCATGAACCTCGAGTTCTGGAACGGCCTGAGCCAACACCAGCGGGATGTCATCCAGAGCGCGGTGGACGCGGCGGGCGACTACGTCGCGGAACTGACCGGGAAAGTGGACGCCGATAACGTCGCGAAATTGCAGCAAGTCCACGGAACGCAGGTTGTCACCGATGTCGACAAGGCGGCCTTCGTGGCGCGGGCGCGGCAATTGGACCCGGAGCTAAAGAGCGCCTGGGGCACGCTCTACGACGAGATCCTGTCCGCGCAGGAGAAGATGTAAGCTGCCAGGCCTGTAGCGCACCGCACTGAGGCTGATATTCGATTTCGGTTGGCATGGGGGCGCATGGGCGTCCCCATGTCGCGAGGAGGGGTATGGAATGCGCCTGAACGATAAGATAGCGATTGTAACCGGGGCGGCCCGGGGCATTGGGTTTGCGGTTGCCCGCGCATTGGCGCGTGAAGGCGCTGTTGTCGTGATCGCAGACATCAATTCCGAAGGTGCCGGAACCGCGGCCGAAGCCGTCAAGGCGTCAGGCGGTCGCGCCGAAGGGCTGGCGGTGAACGTCGCCGATCCCGCGTCGGTAGCCGCCATGGTCGGCGCCGTGATCGCAGCACATGGCCGCATCGATATCCTTGCCAACAATGCCGGGATTGGCGGAAACACGCCGTTCCTGGAAACCACTCTCGAGGAATGGCAGCGCATAATCAGTGTCAACCTGACCGGCGCATTTCTCGTTGCCCAGTCCGTGGCGCGTGAAATGGTGAAGAGTGGCGGGGGCAAGATCGTCAACACCGCCTCGCTCTCGGGTCAGCGTGGTGGCAACGGGCGCGCGGCCTATGGCGCGGCGAAGGCCGGGCTTGAACTGCTGACGAAGGTCATGGCCGTCGAACTCGCGCAACACCGGATCAACGTCAATAATGTGGTCCCCGGCGTGATCGAGACGGAAATGGTCAAGCAAAATCACGATCCCGCCACGCGTGCCGCGTACACCTACCTTGTTCCGATGAGCCGGTACGGCAGTCCTGATGACATCGCCGACGCGGTGGTTTTCCTGTGCTCGGACGAAGCCAAGTATATTCACGGTCACAGTCTTAATGTCGATGGCGGATTCGGCACCGCGGGACTGATGATCGGGGCTGGCAAGACGCCGCCCGACAAGGGCAGTGCCACCACATAAGCAAGCGATGAGTGCCGCTGCGGTGCACGCCCGTCAATCGGGAATCCACCGTCGCAGGGTTCGCACACTGTCGTCGGCCCAATCGGCCTCCAGCCGGATCGACTCCGCTTCCGTCGCCTCCTGCGGTGCCCATTGTTCCAGGATCGCGTTGCAGTCCCGTCCGAATGACTTCAGTTTCGCGAGCAGCCACGGAATATCGAGCATCCCCTGACCAGCCGGCCGTCCTTCAACACGGAACCCGGACAGGGATGGATAGCGGACGACCGCAAAGTCCTTCAGATGCAGGTTCACGGTGTAAGGTCCCAACGTCTCAACGACGATCTCCGGACCTTCGAGGGCGCCGAAGGAATTGACGGTGTCGAGACAGATACCGACGGTTGCGGGAAACGCCGCGGCGATGCTGGCAAGCACCTTCGCCTTCAGCCGATCGTGGTTCTCGATGGCGATGAGCACGCCGGCCTGCCGACAGTCCTCGGCAACGGCGGAGAATCGTTCGATAATTTCGGGTACTGCCGGCTCGTCATCACCAATGTCGGTGACCACGCGGAGAATCGGCGAGCGCAGCCGGCGCGCCAAGCCGATGAACCGGCGGAGGTGCTCCGGCTTGATGCCGCGCGTTCCCAGTTCAATCGCGATACCGTGGCGCTCGGCATGGGCCGCGATCGCATCGACGGACGCCGGTGTGTAGGTCTCGTCGGGCAGATTATCGGCAATTTGCAGCAGGCGGACGCCCATCTGCGTTGCCCGGTCGATGAGACCGATGGCGGTCAGCGCAGCCGCGGGCCGATGGCTGCTGGTACCGACGGCCCAACCGAAGGTGTAGGAACTGATCCCGAGACGCATATCGATTTCTCCGAAGGGTCGTCCGCGTCCGCCCGACGGTGCGACGGACCTTCATCGTCACATCGCCGCCGGATTCTGCTTCATCGATTATAGAACAGAACAGGCCCGCGGAACTGCTGCCACACCGCATCGCAGGCCGCCAGGGTCACGGCGGAAAGCGGTCCTTCAGTGCAGGCCTGGAGATTCGCCGCGAGGTGTTCCTTGCGGGAAGCACCCAGGATGACGCAGTCGACGCTGGTGTGATGCAAGAGCCAATTCAAGGATAGGCTGATGAGCGATCGACCGGCATCCGCCGCTATCTTTTTCAACTGCTCGACCGCCGTGAAATCCTGCGGGTGCCAGTAACGGTCCTGATACACCGGCATGGCGTCGAAGCGGCCGCCGGCAGCGATCGTGTCTGCTTTGTGTTTGCCGGTCAGCAGGCCTCCCGCGAGCGGGTTGTAGACAATCGTCGAAACGCCCAACTCCTTCGCCATCGGCACATATTCCTGCTCGATGCCGCGCGCGATCAGGTTGTACAACGGTTGAGCGATCGACGGTGCCTGGTAGCCGTTCCTCTCGGCAATCCAGTGCAACTGGCAGATCTGCCAGGACGCATAATTTGACGTTCCTGTGTAACGAACCTTGCCCTGGTTAACCAGGGTCTGCATGGCGTCCAGAGATTCCTCGATCTTCACTGCGTAATCAGGCGCGTGCAGATAATAAATATCGATATAATCGGTCTGCAGGCGCCTCAGGCTATCTTCAACGGCGCGGAAAATCGCGCGTTTCGACAGGCCGCTCTCGTCGGGTCCCTCCCCCATCTTCATTTGAACCTTGGTTGCCACGATCAGCTTATCTCGTTTGCCGCGCATCGCGGTTCCCAGCATGCTCTCGGCCTGGCCGTGCTGGTAGATGTTGGCGGTATCTATGAAATTGACGCCCGCCTCGATGCTTCGATCGAGCATCCAGGTCGCACCGGCCTGATCGACAGGCTGGCCAAAGTTCATCGTGCCCAGGCAGATCCTTGAGACACGGAGTTCTGTGCGATTCAGTTGACAGTAGTCCATGATCCACGCCTCCCGGTCGCAGATGTGCTTGCCCTCGCAGCCGAAGTGAGTCAAGAGGCCCAGGCGCAATGTGTTGGGTTGCTTTGCACGGGCGCGCCGGCATGGACCATCGGAGAACGGCTATGAACGCAATTCGTACCGTCGGCTTCGTCGGCCTTGGCGCGATGGGATTGCCGATGGCCATGGCGTTACTGGCACGGAACTTTGTCGTGCAAGGCTACGACGTCCGCGCGCAGGCGCGCGAGGCCTTGGTCCGGGCTGGCGGCCTCGAGAGCGTAACCGCGGCCGGCTCCGCCGCAGGCGCAGACGTACTGGTGTTGATGGTGGTCAACGCGACACAGGCGGAGGAGGTGCTGTTCGCCGCCGGATCGCTCGATGCCTTGCCGGCGCACGGCACCGTCATCCTGATGTCCACCTGCCCGCCCGCCGGCGTTGCCGCGATCGCGGCGCGCGTCAGCACCGCCGGCCGGCGCTTCGTCGATGCACCGGTTTCCGGGGGCGTCGCCGGCGCCCGCACGGCGGGGCTGACCATCATGGCCGCCGGACCGGGGGCGGATGTGGAGGCGGTGCGCCCGGTGCTCGCCGCGATGGGCCAACGCATTTTCCATGTCGGCGAAACGCCAGGCCAGGGCGCGATGGTGAAGTCGGTGAACCAGTTGCTCTGCGGCGCGCATATCGCCATCGCAGCCGAGGCGCTGGCACTGGCAGCCAAGCTGGGTCTGGACGGGCAGATGCTGCTGGAGGTGATGGGCGGCTCGGGCGCCGCGAGCTGGATACTGAACGATCGCGGGCCGCGCATGCTGCAGGCCGAGCCGGAGGTGACAAGCACGGTCGATATTTTCGTGAAGGATCTTGGCATCGTCATGCAGGCCGGGCGCGACGCCAAGGCCGCTCTGCCGATGGCGGCGATCGCGCACCAACTCTTCCTCTCCGTCTCGGGCCGCGGCGCGGGGGCAGCGGACGACAGCCAGGTGATTCGCGCCTATCACGCCCTGAATGGGACGTAGCCCGCACAATCCAATTGCCCGAAACCGTCGCCCGCCATCGGCGGCGGCGAGCTAATCGGTGATCTCTGTCACGCGCACGATGCGCGGGTCGGTGAACGGGTCGAGCGCGCAGCGGGCGGCGCTCGAAAAGCTGTACATGACGGCGCCCGCACTGCCCGCCTGAAACCAGTGCTTCACGCCGGGCTCCAGCGTGATCTGGTCACCGGGCTGCATGACAACCTCATGCCTGGCCGTATAACAGCCGCCCTTGCCGTCCGGGATGCGGCCGTACGCGACGCTCTCCTCGCCGGGGATGTAGACGTAAGTGGTGCCGCCGATCACCCTGATGGTCTCTTCCTTGCCGGGGTCCTCGCCAACGGCCGTGTGCCAGTGTTCCGGCAGGGTCTGGCCGGGAAAGAGGGCGATGACCTTGGCGCTCACCCGTTCGGTATTGAAGAAGGAAACGATCTGCGCCCCTTCGGTTTCGAGATGACCGAGGCCGAAATCGGCCACATCCATCGCGGCGAATTCTTTGTCGGTCAGCCCGACGCCGGCGCCGCGCATCATGGCCGCCGCCCGGTCACGGGCCTCCTGCTGTTGCCTGCGCGTCAGCATGAACTATCCTCCGTGGCTACGTCGCTTTCCACACCGGCGTACGGTTCTGTTCGCGGGCCGTCACTGCCTCGGCGGCGTCTTCCGATTTCAGCAACGTCACCAGCATGCTCAGGCCGCATTCCAGCTGCCGCTGGTAGTTCAGGGCATCGGCCTCGTAATAGAGGCGCTTGCACGTCGCGATCGCCGTCGGGCTGGCGAGGCTCAGGCGCTTTGCCACGGCCATGGCCTTCGCCATCACGTCGCCGGGTTCGCACACCCAGTTGATCAGCCCGATCTCGACCGCCCGCGCGGCCGGGATGGCCTCGCCGAACAGCGACCACTCCATCACGCCCTTGCGCGACATCACCCGCGTGAGCCCGGTCAGCGCCATCATCGGCGCCAGGCCGAACTTCATCTCAGGGACGGCGAAGGTGGCCGCGCTCGAAGCCACCGCCAGGTCGCACGCCTCCACGAGGTTGGACCCGCCACCATGAGCATGGCCCTGCACCGCGGCGATGACCGGCTTGGGCAGCCGTACGATCGCCGTGTGGAACCTGACAAAGCGATCGCCAAAGGCCCGGATCTCCATCGGGCTCTGGGTCCGGCAATCCCCCAGTTCACCGCCGTTGCAGAAATACTCCCCGACCGCGGTCAGCACGACGACACGACAATCCGGCGCGGCTTCGGCTGCCGCGAGCGCATGGACCAGTTCATCGAGGCACTGGTTGCTGAGCTTGTTGGTCTGGGCGGGACGGTTGATCGTCAGGATGCGGACGCTGCCTTCCGTCGCAACCATGATCGAAGAATACGGCAATCCTGTCCTCTCCTCGGTCATCGGTGATCAAGCCTGCTTCACGCCGGGGTATTCCCGGACGAAGGAACGCACGTAGTCGAGGATTTCGAAGGCATCCTTGTTCTGCATCATCGCGAACAGGACTTTCTCGTCCATGGCGTCGACGATGGCGAACACATAGTCCATCCACTCGAAGGTCTTTCCCATGATGCGGATGGGGTCGTGGCGCTGCGGAAAAACATCGGCGGTGATCCAGCCCTGGTAGTTGACTCGCTTGAGATAGAGGGCAAACTCGATATAGTCCCACAGGTTCACCGTTCCCGGCACCATATCCCAGTCCCAGTTGCGGTAGTTGTCGTTGATGTGGACATAAAACAGCTTGCCGGTGATACCGAGGAAGGCCGCTGAATCGGCGGGGATTTCCTGGCATTGCAACGCATGCCCGGCGTCGAGCGTGACGCCGACGTTGTCCCGGCCGACCAGGCTGCAGAAATAGGCCATCTTTCCGGCGTTGTTCAGCAGGCAGTGCACCCTGGGCTCGGACGCCTTGTACTCGAGGCTTATCTTCACGTCCGACCGGTAGTCCGCGCATTCCTTCACCCCCTCCAGGGTATCGTTGAAGGCACGGATGTAGTCGAGCTCGAAGGGATAGTCGGCGCCGTCGTTCAGGAAGGCGCTGGTGACGATGTTGCAGCCAAGTTCGGCGGCGCAGTCCATGGCCGTCTTCATGTGACGGATGGCTTCCCGGCGGATCGAGGCGTCGGGGTTGGAAAAAGTGCCGAACCGCCAGGTCATGTCCGACTTGATGTTGAGATTGACGGTGGAGACGCCCAGGTTATACCGAGATAGTAATGACTTGAGCCTGACAGGGTCGGAGAAATTCTGCGGGTAGACGACCTCGACGCCCGAGCAGCCCTTGATGCGGCTCGCCATCTCCAGCATCTCTTCCATGTCGCGCGGCGGCTGGTAGTCGATGAAGCGGTCCTTGAGCCGCCCGAGAAATCCGGTGATGACAGCGTATTTTCTTTCCATGCAAACCTCCTCACTGAGCTCGGTGAATTATCCTGTCGGCATATGCAGCATTTGCGGCAGGACGAGACTGAACCACGGGATGAACGCGACGGCGAGCAGACCAAAGAACAGCAGAAGGAGATAGGGGGCCAGGGCCCGGCCGGTCTCCTCCATCGACGTATCGGTTATCGCGCAGGTGACATAGATGCCGATGCCCACCGGCGGCGTGAACGTGCCGAAGCCCATGGCGATGATCAGCACCAGCCCGTAGTGCACGGGCGCGATACCAAACTTCACGGCGATCGGCATGAGCATCGGAGCGAATATCAGCAGGGCGGGCAGCCCTTCCAGGAGAGCCCCCGTGACGATCAGCACGAGGACGCTGCCCATCAGGAACACCGTGGTGCTGCCGCCCAGCGCGAGCAGGGCGGTGGCGATTTTCTCCGGCAGGTTGGCGGCGGCGAGCGACCACGAAAAAGCCGAGGCAGCGCTTATGATGAATAAAATCATGCCGGCGGTCGTCGTGGTTTCGACCACGGTCATCCGGAACTGCCTGGCGTCCATTTCCCGGTAGAACACGACGGCCAGCAGCAACGCGTAGACCACCGCGGCCGAGGAAATCTCGGTCGGCGTGGCGATGCCTCCCATGATGCCGGCGACGAGAAACACCGGCACCAGGAGCGGCGGAATGGCGATCAGGGTGGCCCGCACGGCCTGCCCGAACGGCACCCTGATGCCGGCCGGAAAGTCGAGTCGTCTCGCGCGGAAGTACACCAGCACCATCAGGCAGATCGCCATGAAAGCCGCCGGCACCAACCCCGCAACGAACATCGAACCGACGGAAACCGTCGTGATCGCCCCCATGACCAGCATGGGGATGCTGGGTGGGATGGTTTCGCCCATGATGGCCGAAGCCGCCAGCACGGCCGCCGCTTCGCTCATGGTGTAGCCGTTCCGGCGCAGCATGCCCTTCATCGACGACCCGACCGCGGCAACGTCCGCCACCTTCGAGCCGGAAATTCCCGACACGATATACATCGCGACAACGATGACCTGCAGCAGGCCGCCGCGCAGGCGGCCGATCAGCGCGATGACGCAGTCGGCCAACCGGCGGCTCAGTCCGCCATCGGTCATGATGAAGCCGGCGTAGACGAAAAACGGAATGGTCAGCAGCACATAGCCGAGGATGCCGCCGTACATGGTCTGCGGCACCGACTTCGGCGGGGCCTGCCCGGTAATGAACAGGAAAAACATGGCGGTGAGCGCCAGGCAAAAGCCGATCGGCACGCCAATCAGGAGCCACACGACGAAAACGATGAGCGTTGCCCACAGCGTCGGCGAATTCATGCCGAGCGGACCGGTGGTCTGCCTGAGCCCGTAGAGGGCGGCGAACGACAGCAGGACCAGCGCCGCGGACAGCAGGGTCTGCCGGTGCGGCCGCTGCCACAGGCGCTGGCAGCCGACGAGGCAAATCAGCGCCATGCCCACGGCCAGTGGCAGCATGAACAGGGCCTCGGGCACCTCCATGATCGGCGACAGCATTTCCATGCGCGACCGGATCAGCGGCAGGCAGAGATGGAAAGCAAGCACCGCGAACAGGATGATATGCCAGTCGACGACAGCGGCGAGGAACTGCCGCCGCTCCGCCGGCAGCCGTTGGATCAGGACCTCGACCGCCATGTGCCGGTTGCGCGAATAGGCCACCGCACCGCCGACAAAGGCCAGCATGGTCAGGGTGATCATCGAGATTTCCTGACCCCATAGCGGCTGGTAATCGAACAGATAGCGGCTGACGACGGTAAAGAACATGACGCCGAGTTGCCCCAGCAGGGCGATCGCCAGCAGGATGTCCAGCAACGCGTTCAAACGGCGTTGAAAGAGGCCGCCGCTTGCCTCGCCGCGGGAAAGATCGCGAACCGCGATGGTGCCGTCGACCAACAGGTTGGCTTCCGGCTCGGCCATCGACGACACCTCCAGATAGACCAGGGATTGCCCGCGGGAGAGCGGTCCGGCGACCGCTCTCCCGCCGCAAGGCCGCTACTTGACGGCCTGGATCTGCTCGATAAACGTCTTGGCGTCGTCGCCGTAGGTCTTGGCGTATTCGGCGTACAGCGGCTTGGCCTTTTCCATGAACGCCTGCTTGTCGACGTCGTTGACCTGCATGCCGACTTCCTTCAGCGAGGCGACGAGCTTGACGTCCTGCTCGTCGTTGTAGCTCCGCTGGAACTTGCCGGCCTCGACGGCTGCCTCAGCGATCATCTTCTGAGTGTCGGCGGGCAGTTTTTCCCACAACGGCCCGCTGTACATGAACATGTGCACCAGGAACTGATGCCCGCTCAGCGACAGGTATTTCTGCGCCTCATACAGCTTGGACGCGTAAACGTTGGACGGTGGGTTCTCCTGGCCGTCGAACACGCCCTGCTTCAGCGCCATGTAGAGCTCGGTGAAGGCCAGCGGCGCCGGATTGGCCCCGAAAGCCTTGAACGCATCGATACTGACCTTCTGCTCGGGAACGCGGATCTTCAGGCCCTTCAGGTCATCCGGCCTGACGATCGGCCGGACGTTGTTGGTGATGTCGCGCAGTCCCGCTTCCCAGTAAGCCAGCACATGCACATTCTTCTTGTTCACGCGCTCGGCAATCTGTTTGCCGATGGGGCCGTCGACCACCCGGAAGGCATGCGGCCCGTCACGGAACAGGTACGGCAATTCGAAAATGTTCAACAACGGGTCATAGGACGAGAAAAAGCCGATGGTCACCATGGAAACTTCCAGGGTGCCCGACCGCAGCGCTTCGACGAAATCGCGCTGCGATCCGAGCTGTCCGGACGGGTGGACCTGGACCTCGATCTGCCCCTTGCTGCTGGCTTCAAGGATATCCTTGAACTTCCGAGAGCCGACGTTTTCCGGATGATCCGGTGCGGTGCCCGTGGCGACGCGGATGACAAGCTTGTCGGCCGCCTTGAGCGCGGGGAATCCAGCCAGTGCAGACAAGGCGGACCCCGCCGTGATGGCAAGCGCCGTCCTTCTTTTCATGTCCGTTCCTCCGTTTACAGGTCCTGTTCTTAAGCTTTCCGATCGCAACGCGTGGCGACAGGTGTTTGCTTTAGCTGGTCTTGGCGGCCTTCCTGGCCCGCTCGTAGATCTGGCTCGACGTTTCGGCCGGGATGTACATGGCGACCAGTTTCATGGTTTCATCACTGTAGTTACGCATGTCGTGCATGGTTTTCGGCGGCGCAACGATCAACACGTCAGGCTTCAGGTCGAATTCCTCCTCGCCGATCGTGCATTTTCCATGGCCGGTAATAATATACATCATCTCGACGCCAGGGTGCATGTGGAAGTCGGTCTTGCCTCCGTTTGGCGCGATAACGCAGTGACTGACCGTCATTCCCGAAACGATATCCTGCGTATCCGGCGCGAGCAAGACACGGATGATCCGTTCATTGGGCGCGGGGATATGGACAGATTCTTGACCGAAAGCATCGATAACAGGCATTGACGAACCTCCGTACCAAGCATTGACCATGATAGACTGGTGTTATTTAGATTATCCGGTCAGTCACCGCACCTGACAAGCGATAAGTCAAGATTGCACCCATCTTAAATTGAGATTGCTGAAGGACGCAGGATCCTGCCTGATCCGCGTATTGGTCGTCGCCACGGTGGGGCAAGCGCGACGAAATCAGCGCAAGTGGTTCACCAGCGCTTTTGCCGCACTCGGCAAGCCTTCGAAGTTTCTTGCGATAATGCAAATGCGTTGATGTGCCCAATCGTCCGTCAAAGGAACGAATTTCAAATGGTACAACGCACCATATGAGACTTCCAACAAAGATGGGACGATCCCGATGCCCATTCGACAGCTGATCATACGACACACAGCCTCCCAACCGCGCACCCGGATGCGCGTGTGCCTGGTCGACGAGCTCTGTTTTTCCGCGTAGTCAAGCATCTGGGATATGGCGGTCCCACGATTTTGCTCGACATAATCATACCTAAGGGTCTGTAGATAGGCGACTTCTTTCAATTTAGCCAGGGGGTGCTGCGGGGCCATGGCGACAGCCAGATCGTAGCTCTTGTTCTTGTACGGTATATATTGAAGCAAGGCGTTCCCGAATATATTCGGCGCGATACCGAGATCCGCTCTGCTCTCAGCGATGTCCCGAATGATCAACGGCGTCTCACATTCTTCTATGTCGAGCAATATTTGCTTGTTGAGAGCCACAAATTCCTGGAGGTCCGCGGGAAGCCCCGCCAATAGCGATGAGGCACTCACGCGCAGCGTAATGCGCCCGCGAACACCTTTGACATATTCGGACATCTCGGCATGCATGCGGTCGATCGCCTGCAGGACCAGCCGTGCGTGGTACAGCAACGTCTCGCCGGCGGAGGTCAGCTTAACCCCGCGCCGACCCCGCTCGACCAGCGACACCCCGAGGAACGCTTCAAGCTCGGACAGGCGCTTGCTTACGGCAGACGACACAATGTTTTCGCGTCGGGCCGCCTTGGCAATGCTGCCTTCTTCGGCGATAGACACGAATATTTTAGCCAGATTGGAATCGATATTGCGCATTTTGTGGCCGTCTTGTTTGGTGGCCGAATCCGCTCCTATTGATCACATGCCGGGTCGGTCTGACAAGCATACAGATCGCGCCTTGAACCGGCGGCCGCGATCACGCCGGAGGCGTCCACCGCGGGGTGGTCAGGATGGGTGTTTGTTACAAGCGGGTCCCGCACCCTGGACTTTCCTTCAGCCACGCCAGCACCCCGCGTCCCACGGCGGCGCCGGTGGAAAAGCAGGCTTGCAGCAGGTAGCCGCCGGTCGGCGCCTCCCAGTCCAGCATTTCGCCGGCGGCGAACACGCCGGGGCGGCGGCGCAGCATCCAGTTGGCATCCATCTCGTCCAGCGCGATGCCGCCGGCGCTCGAGATGGCCCGGGCGATCGGGGCCGGTTCCAGCAGGCGCAGCGGCAGCGCCTTGATCAGGGCGGCGAGGTCGGGCGGCGCGCCGGCGTGCAGCGCTTCCTGCACCAGGCCGATGCCGACCGGGGCCAGCCCGGCCGCCTTGCGCAGAAACGTCGACAGCGAGGCGCTGCCGCGCGGCCCGCCCAGCCGCCTTGCCAGCGCCGCGGCGTCGAGGTCCGGGCGCAGGTCGAGCGAGGCTACCACCGGCCCACTCGCGGCGATGGCGTCGCGCAGGGCGGCGGAGAGCGCATAGACCGCGCCGCCCTCGATGCCCGTCGCCGTCACCATCGCCTCGCCGCGCACCGTGCGGCCGCCAAAGCTCAGGGCGATGCGCTTCAGCGGCGTGCCGGCAAACCGGCCGAAGGGCGCCGACCAGGCCACCCGGAAGCCGCAATTGGCGGGGCGCAGGGGACGAATGTCGATGCCGGGCAGCAGGCCGGTCCAGGCGCCATCCGACCCCAGGCGGGGCCAGGACGCGCCGCCCAGCGCCAGCACCGTGGCCTGGGGGCGTATCCGCAGGCCGTCGGCGAAGGCGAGCGCGCCGTCCGCGTCCCAGCCGGTCCAGGCCCGGCGGGTTTGCAGGCGCACCCCCGCTCGGCCCAGGCGCACCAGCCAGGCCCGTAGCAACGGCGACGCTTTCAGCCCGTGCGGGAAGACCCGTCCGCTGGAGCCGACGAAGGTGGGCTGGCCAAGCCCCTCGCACCAGGCGGTCAGGGCGGCGGGCGGGAAGGCGACGATGGCCGCTTCCAGCCGTTCCCGCGCCGGCCCATAGCGGTCGAGAAAGGCGCCCAGCGCCTCGCTGTGGGTCAGGTTCAGCCCGCCGCGCCCGGCCATCAGCAGCTTGCGCCCGGGCGAGGGCATGCGCTCGAACACCGTCACCGCGACGCCGCCGGCGGCGATGGTTTCCGCCGCCATCAACCCGGCCGGCCCGGCTCCGATCACGGCCACGGTCGGGGAGTCGGCGGCGGGTGTGTCCATCGGCGTTTCTTAGCGCCGCGCCACCGTCGGTGCGAGTGGCCGTCGCCGCTGCCCGGTGGACCAGCCGGAGACGCCGGCGTTACGCATATTTTACGCAATGTCGCCCGGACGCTATGAAGCTGGTCGGAGTTGAGGGAGTTGCGGGTTGTCCGAGTCCGGTTCGCCGTTCGACATCGCCATCATCGGCGGCGGCATCAACGGTGCCGGGATCGCGCGCGATGCCATCGGCCGCGGCTGGAGCGTGCATCTGTGCGACAAGGGCGACCTCGGGGGCGCCACTTCCTCGGCCTCCACCAAACTGGTGCATGGCGGGCTGCGCTACCTGGAGTACTACGAGTTTCGCCTGGTCCGCGAGGCGCTGGCCGAGCGCGAGGTGCTGTGGAGCGTCGCGCCGCACATCATCTGGCCGTTGCGCTTCGTGCTGCCCCACCAGCGCGGCCTGCGGCCGGCCTGGATGCTCCGCCTCGGCCTTTTCATCTACGACCATCTCGGCGGGCGCAAGCGCCTGCCGCCCACCAGCGCGATCGACCTGCGCGGCAATCCGCTCGGCGCGCCCCTGCAACCCCGTTTCCGGCGCGGCTTCGAGTATTCCGATTGCTGGGTGGAGGATGCTCGCCTGGTGGCGCTGACCGCCCGCGACGCCGCCATCCGCGGCGCCGTCGTCGCGCCGCGCACGCGCTGCCTGGCGGCGGTGCGCGAGCAGAAGCTGTGGCGGCTGACGCTGCGCGACGAGGTCACCGGCGCGGACCGCGAGATTCGCGCCCGTGCCCTGGTGAACGCCGCCGGCCCCTGGGTGGCGCAGGTGATCGGCGACGTGCTGGCCGAACGACTGCCGGCGCGCGTGCGGCTGGTCCAGGGCAGCCACATCGTGGTGCCGCGGCTGTACGACCACGACCGCTGCTACCTCCTCCAGGGTGCCGACAGGCGCGTCTTCTTCGCCATCCCGTACGAAACCGATTTCACCCTGATCGGCACCACCGATCTCGACTTCACCGGCGAGCTCGATGCGGTCGGCATTTCGGCGGACGAGATCGACTATCTGTGCCGCGGCGCCAGCCGGTATTTCCGGACCCCGGTGATGCGCTCGCAGGTGGTGTGGAGCTTTTCCGGCGTGCGCCCGCTCTACGGCGAGACCGCCAGCCGGGCGCAGGACGCCACCCGCGACTACGTGCTGAAGCTGGATGCGCCGACCGACGGCATCGGCATGCTGGCGCCGGCGGCGCTGCACGTCTATGGCGGCAAGATCACCACCTACCGCAAGCTGGCCGAGACGGCGCTGGCCCAGCTGGCGCCGCATTTGCCGACCGCGCACGGCAACCCGGCGGGCTGGACCGCCAAGCGCCCGTTGCCCGGCGGCGATTTCCCCGTCGACGGGTTCGAGGCGCTGGTCGGCAACGTCGCCCGCCGCTTCCCCTTCGTGCCCGCCGCCACGGTGCGCCGGCTGGCGCGCGCCTATGGCACCCGCGCCAATGTCCTGCTCGAGGGGGTACGCGGCCCCGCCGATCTGGGCCGCGACTTCGGCGCCGGGCTGAGCGAGCGCGAGTTGCAGTACCTGGCGCAGTACGAATTCGCCCGCACCGGCGAAGACGTGCTGTGGCGGCGCAGCAAGCTCGGCCTGCGGCTGACCCCGGCGCAGGCCGAGGCGGTCGGGGCGGCGATGGCGGCGCTATGACCGGGCCAGCGCCCCGCAACGACACCGAAGCGGCCATCCTGTCGCGCCGGTCGATTCGCGGCTTCCTGCCCGATCCGGTGTCGCGCGAGACGGTCGAGCACATGCTCGACGTCGCCGCCCGGGCGCCCTCGGGGACCAACATGCAGCCCTGGCGCGTCATCGCCCTGGCCGGCGAGGAACTGCGCCGGT